>PCAP01000001.1 GCA_002731215.1 Acidobacteriota bacterium
TTTGGTGTGATGTCCTTACTTTTTGCCACAGTGGTCTTTATTGGCATGGCGATGCCACAGCAGATACCCGATGTAATCTCGGCGCACGAATTTCACGTGGTTGACGCTGACGGCGCCCCAAGAGCGAGAATGTTAATTGACCGCACCAGCTACTTCGACGAGGACGGAATGCTCCGAGCTACGAGCGCTTCCGATGGTATTGGTTATAACGATGCGAACGGAACTGGTCGAATCTGGGTGGATCAATATGGAATTGGCTACTACGGTGAGAATGGAACCCTCCGCCTAAGAATGAATTCCGGAGGTATCGTCGTAGCCGACGACAATGGGACCTTCCGCACTCGGATGAATGCATCCGGGTTTGTCTCCTATGGCGAAAAAGGTGACGTAATTTGGAGTACTGGCCAGGACGATCTGACGGGCAGGACCAGGAACTGATGCCACGGACAGTCTTGTTAACAGTGCTCATTCTGAGCTGGACTGTCCCGCTTGTCGCTCAGCAAATGCCAGAAGGTCTCCGCATGAACGTCATTGTAGAAATCGACCCGGACGGCATCTTGTCTGCGGATTCATTGCGCACATCAGCGATCATTCTGCTTCGTGAAAACTGGCCAGATGTTGTGATTGATGAAAGCGCGCGGTTGTATCTGCACATCGAGCCCGCCTGTCTGGCTATCGACATGGCTGTTTCCTGTACTGTGAATTTGGCTCTTCGTAGGCTCGGCCAGGACTATTCCCCGTTCCGGGAGTTAGTTTCCTCCTCAATGCCTCTAGCTGGTGGCGTCGCAGCATCGACGCCCGACCCCCTTGCCGAGATGCTCTACTGGCAAAAAAGAGCCCTCTTAATCGTCCCGGCAGATGCCGCAGCATCCGAAGTCACTGGCTGGATCGAAAGGACTATCGACGAACCTCTAGCAATCTGGTTCTCGCTGGATCAAGCGACGCGGGACTGCTGGCGTGATTATTTCAATAGCAATGAACGGGAGAGACCACTATCCCCGTGCCTGCGGTCGCCTTAACTGCCAGGAGCTCGGTAGACCATCAAACCATCGATAAACACCATCGTGGGTAAAACACGATAGTCAAACGGGTGCCCTTCCAGGACAATGAAATCGGCGACTTTCCCGATTTCTATACTCCCGATTTGGTCAGCTATATCAAACATCTCGGCAGCATTCAGGGTCGCCATCTTTAGCGCCTCCACCTCGGGCACGCCGTTCCTAAAGGCCCAGGCAGAATTAAGAACTGGTTCGCCACTGAGCCGACCATTCGGCATAGCGCGACGAGAAGCGCCAGGGCCAAAGAATGCTACCTTCACCCCTGCACGGCTGAGTATTGCGGGACCCTGGACGTTCCATCCTTCACCTCCGCCACGGATTTCGGAACTGTAAACGCCGGAATCCCCAAGAATGACCCCTTCAGTCGTTACCACTAGCTCGTCAGCTATCTGCCATGCCTGCGACCCTCCGCTCACAATCAGACGAAGCTCAAAGTCCGCTGCGATGGATATAGCCTCCCGTATTTCCTCCACACGATTAGCGTGGAATACCGCAGGAACCCTTCGCTGTAGAACCGGTATTAAGGCTTCCAATCGCTGGCTATAGTCCCCTTGAATCGGTCCTTCCGTCCCGCGAGCCGCCATATATCTCCGTGCATCATCAAGGGCCACTCGGACCATTGCGCTGGCAGTTTCTAGCGTCCCGGTAGTCTGAGGATCCGGTGACCATGTCCGAACCGAATCACTCACAAGAGAAAACACCATGCTGCTCGGTTCCCTACGAACCATCTTTTCGATGTCCATCCCAACGGTCTTTATGACGACCCCATTTCCTCCAACTAGATTTGCACGTCCTGGCGTAACGTTGATCGCCGTGACACCCATATCCATATTGACTTTGTATGACGGAAACCACGGATCGACGGCAAATACAGCGTTCATCTCAGGGACGACGGGTTCAATGATTTCGTCGTTCTGTACCTGCCATTTCAAGTCGCCAATCCAGTCATTTGGGTATGCCCGCGCAAGAACATAGCCAGGGTGAATTACCCGTCCACCGACATCCATTACTGGCACACCAGCCGGAACGATGCCACCGGAATCCAAGCGGGCAAATTTCCCATCCTCAATAACAACCGTGGCACCGGATATGTCCCCATCGGTCACGGTGAATACGTGCGCGTTAGTGATGGCATATGTCCGGTCGTTCGGCCCGACTTCGTTATCAATTGCCTGGAAAGGCCCTACCGAACGAGGCTGGTCTCTTTGAACAACCTCCTGTCGTTCGTATTCAAGGACACCATCCACGAACACTCTCTCAATCCGGTCCGCAGTAAGGTCGAAAAAGTGACCGTCCAATAAGACAAGGTCGGCGTCCTTGCCGGGTTCGATACTTCCGATGCGATCCTCCAGCATCATCGCTTTGGCGCCATTGATCGTCAGTGCTTCAAGCGCATGTTCTTCCTTTAATCCGTGCCTGGCTAAAAAGGCACCGTATTCCCGGAAGTCCTTAAAGTGCTGCCGTGACATATCTGTTTGAACACTGGCAGGCACCCCGGCCTCCATAAGCTCTTTAATGATGTGGTGAGGCTCAGGGTCTCCGTAGTACTGGACAATCATCATCGGGCCGACCACCGGCACAATCTTGGTACCAGCAAGGAGGTCCACTAGCGGAAAGACTTCTTCGGCATGGCCAAGAGCAAGACGGTCAATAAAGCCGTACTTTCGTGCCAGGCGCATAACCATCATGATCTCGCTCGGGTAGTGGGAATGGACATGGGCCATGACGTCACCCCTGATCACAGCAGCCAGTGCCTCGAGCCGTTCATCGACCTGCGGTGGCTGATCAATACCACCGGAGCGGTACGCGTCCCACATCTCGATGTATTCAGATGCTCGGCGATATTGTTCGTCTGCCGTCGCATACCAACCCATGACCGTTTGCGGTGTCTCCCCCGGTCGTATACCAATCAAAGGCCTTACCGCCATTTTCAGGTCTACATAGGGCTTTAGAATCATGCTTTCGTCGCCGGGCACGCTCTTCATCTTTAGCGCTACAGACTGGCCACTACTAATGACGCCACTACCCGGCCGAGTCACCAGCGATGTAATCCCACCCGAGAGAGCCACCTGAATCATTGGGTCGTTAAGGTCCAGGTTCTCAACAGCCTTCCATTCAGAGGTCACAGGTCCAGAGATCCGGTTCCTTCCAGAGCGATCAAGCGCAAGATGTGCGTGAGCATCGACCATCCCGGGTATGACGTAATCTGCTGTGTACTCCTCCGCTCTGGCCGGGAAGGGTATCCCGACGCCTACTTCCTGGATCTTGCCATCCCGGATGAGGATTTCCCCATCTCTAATTACTCCGCTTGTCACGGTGTAAATACTGTCAGCCCTTATAAGAATGGGGCGGGATTGAGCTGCATTAACATGGTCTGATGTCCCACTGCCAAACAAAATGAGGACAACGGCACATCGTACAAATAAACGCATCCGAACCTATCCAATCTCCATAGTGGATACTCCTTATCTGGAGCGTATGCAACAATACTTCGATCGCCAAGCTTGGTGAACTTTCCTGTGCCGCAAAACGTTAAAGATCGAGAATTTCGTGAGCTCTTCTCTTTATGTGATAGTCGGGGTCACCGGCCCGCTCGGTGCAGCGATCGCCCGCGCCCTCCACAAGCGAGGAGATCGCGTCCGCGGCGTTAATCGAAGTGGTCACGGCAAGGTACCAAGCGGAGTCGAACTCGTCGCCGCAGACGTCAAGGATGCCTCAATTGCACGCCAGGTATGTGCGGGCGCGACCGTTGTTTTTCACTGTGCTAGCGCTCCGTACACCGACTGGTCCAATCCCGCAGCGCCTAAGCCAATACGTTGGACCGACGAAGCCGACCACTTGCCAACAATAACGAAAGGTGTCATTGCTGGCGCGGGCTCTGCGGGCGCCCGCATTGTTTATGGTGACAACTTCTACATGTACGGCCCAGTCGATGGACCTATTACAGAAGATCTCCCCTGGGCCGCAACTGACCGGAAGGGACTTGCTAGGATCTCAGCGGTCCAAGACCTTCTAAATGCTCACGTAAAAGGAAATGTTGGGGTCGATATTGGTTGCGCCTCAGATTTCTTTGGCCCGGAAGTTCTGAATTCTACAGTTGGTGATCGTGTTTTCGACGCTGCCCTCCAGGGCGAACCCGTTGAGATCTTCGGAGCACCTGACGTTCTACACACCTATTCATTTATTGATGATGTGGCAGCTGGAATGATCACCCTAGCGGATAGCCCAACAGCGCACGGGCAAGTGTGGCATCTTCCAAACGACGAACCGGTCACCCCCCGTCATTTCATGAAGGTTGCTTACGAAGTAGCGGGTAACCCGCACGCCATACAAATCGCTGATGACCGCGTGTGGCAAAAGCTTGGCTACCAAGCTCATTTACATGACCGCGAATACATTGTGGGCCACGGTAAATTTGCCACGATGTTTGGAGCTAAACCAACCGCCCTCCGAGATGCAATTCGGATCACGATCGACTGGCTCCGGGCACGCAAATAATAGTTGTTTTGCTTTTGAGATCGGACAACATTCCAAGCTATTGATTTCGGAAAATCTCCCTTGTGCCGCCCCGATCCACTAAGGCAACCCAGTCCGTAAACCATCCTTCGAGTTCGTCGTCACCGGCCGCCATTGCTTGTTCCCAGTCACTGAGGCCAGCCCACGTGGAGGACCAGACAAAGTTTGATTCTGCGTTGCCGCCAATGAGAACTTCTTGATTCTGGCCAGACCAGCCAGCCAACGCTCCAGCCCGGCACATAAGAGCCCGGGCCAATTCTCGGCGCTCTGTTCGTATGGTGTAGGCACTCCGTACTTCGAGCCTTCCCGGCGTTGCGTCAAGTGGCTCGCTTGGCTCCAGAATCGTGAATACCTCAACCTTCGGACCGTACAGGCATCGCGAATCAATTGCCTGTGACCATTCAACATGCGGCGGGAGGGTTCGCGCTCGTGCTATCGCAGCTTCCCAGTCTGACAAACTGTCCCACTCCGAAGACCACACGAATAAGCTTTGCTGGGCATGCCCGTGGAGCATTTGTTGGATACGTCCGTTCCATCCAGCTTGCGGCCAGACCCCTTCCTTGCCTTGTCGCCATACGTCCACAAGGTCTCCTTCAGCTGCAGCCATTGTGACAACGTAGGAGCTGCGCACCTCAATCATAAGAATCTCCGGTCAATCATGAATCCACGTTAGCTAGCTAATTAGCTGGAAACAGATGGCATGAAACCTCATGTAACTCTTCAACTGAAATCAGCTCTGGCTCGATCATGTCGCAGTCTATGTTTAATCGATTCTCGACCTCGGCTTTCGATCCACATCGCGTGCAAAAATTGCATCCAAGTGGTGGCGACGATGGGCTAGGAACCTCCCCCGTCATCGCCTTCCAACCACGGGTGTTTGCATGCTCGGGGTCGGCGACCGGAACTGCGGACAATAGAGCTTGAGTGTAAGGATGACGCCCTTCCTTAAATATGCGGTCCCGTGACGCTGTCTCTACAATTTTACCTAAGTACATCACCGCAACCCGGTCACTGATCTGTCGGACGACCCCCAGGTCATGCGCAATGAACAGGTAAGAAAGCCCTAATTGATCCTGGAGGTCCTGCAATAAATTAACTATTTGCGCCTGGATCGACAAATCAAGTGCCGACGTAGGCTCGTCGCACACCAGTAAGTCAGGCTCTGACGCGAGGGCCCGTGCAATACCTACCCGCTGCCTCTGCCCTCCAGACAACTCCCTTGGAAAACGTTTGCCGAGCGCGGGGTCCAAGCCGACAGTCTCAAAGATAGCGTCGACCCTTTGCTGGAGCACAGCTCCTTCAAGCGATAAATGAATCTTGAATGGCTCGGCAACAAGATCCCGTGCACACCACCGTGGGTTAAGTGCAGCCCCTGCGTCCTGAAACACAAGTTGTATACGCGGGCGAATGCGTCGCATCTCCCGGTTACTCATGGCCGTTATCTCATGGCCATCAAACCAAACGCTTCCGGAGGCCGCACCCACAAGCCCCAAGATGGCCCGGCCAAGTGTGCTCTTCCCGCAGCCACTCTCGCCAACAAGTCCAAGTGTTTCGCCACGTTGCAAAGTCAGCGAAACGCCATCTACGGCACGGACCACTCCTTTCTTATCTGACCATAAACCGCTACCCCGGGGAGCAAACTGGACCTTTAAATCAGACACTTCAAGTAAAGCTGTCCCCCGTCTATTCATCTCCCTGGCCCTCCGCCGCCACGATCCCGTTCGCAGCCGGAGTACAAGCAATCCAATGGGATGATGAAATGCGGGCCATCACTGGAACACGAGCATCGCATTCGCGTTCACTGATTCCGCAACGGGGAAAATAGGCACAACCCGGCGGCAAGGCCATTGGATCGGGCGTTCCTCCGGGAATCGTGGCCAGTCGTGAAAGCCGTTCAGTCCGTAAATCCGGAACCGAGGATATGAGTCCCCGTGTATAAGGGTGGGCTGGCCGACCATATAGATCTTGTACTGAGCCTGACTCAACGATGCGTCCCGCGTACATAACTGCAACCCTATCGGCCAAGCCAGCAACAACCCCGAGATCATGGCTGATCCAGACAAGTGCCATTCCCAGGTCATCTCGCAACTGAAGCATAAGATCTACGATCTGCGCTTGAACTGTTACGTCGAGTGCTGTGGTTGGCTCGTCAGCAATTAGCAGCTCTGGCTCTCCCGCCAATCCCATGGCGATCATGGCACGTTGACGCATCCCCCCTGACAGCTGATGGGGGAAAGAATCGGCCACGCCTTGAGAATCGGCAATGCCAACCCGTACTAGCCAATCGACTGCGCGTCTCTTTGCCTCCCCGCCCTTAATATTCAGGTGGCGCTCGATGACCTCGCTAATCTGGCGGCCGATCGTCAATACGGGATTAAGAGCAGATAACGGATCCTGGAAGACAAACCCAATTCGAGATCCCCGAATCTCGCTCAGCTTTCGCTCATCAAGAGCCAGGAGGTTGAGGCCATTGAGAACGGCCCTCTCTCCTCTGATTCGCGCAGGCGGTGAGGGCACCAACCCGACTAATGCCATTGCTGCAACGGTCTTGCCGGAACCAGACTCGCCTACAATCGCCAACGACTCACCGCGAGCGACATCGAAGTCCACACCATTGACAGCGTGCACTAACCCCTCAGGCGTCAGGAATTCCACATGCAGGCCCCTTACCTCCAGCAGGGCCGCTTTCTCGGCAGAATGGTGACTGGTCGACAAGACGTGTTTCGAACCTCCGCTTCCAACGGGTCCGCGTCCTTACAGCTAGTCCTCGAAACCCATCTCCGGATTGAAGCCACCATTTCCGCTCATCTCTTTCCCATCAAGATAAACGGTTGGCGTCGCCAGCATAATGTCCATGTGGTAATCACTTAAACCAACAGTGCCACCAAAATCCGGGTTCTGGTATCCGAACCCAAAATCAACCGCCGCAAGCTTACGCTCATCTTCTATCATGCGGCCCGAGATTCCCGCCTGTGGGTTTAGTCCCAGGCTGAAGTGGCAAAGTTTGTAGATTGTCGGGTCGTTACAGGCAGATAGCCACTCGCGCATGTTATCGGCCTCTGAGCCCCCTTCGACCTTTGTGATGACCCCGTTCACCATTGTGAAGCTGTAGGGGGTATGGACGACGCCTTGAACTGAGTCTGAGGCATCGATCACGATGATCCCGTTAATCGATTCCTCTACTGGCGCGATGTTAGTTTGCATGCCAGGGAAAAAGTCGTCCATGCCGGGATGAAGTAACGCGCCTCTCCCAAGGTCCGCCTTGCGAGGCTTGAGCTGAAAGCTCACGTCCGTCCCCTGTGGCGAAGTCACCCGGCAGAGATCTGTCGCTTCCCATAGTTCGCAAACCCGTTCACCTATCCGGATCATTTTGTCGATGTCGGCGTGCAGTAAGGCACGCACCACATAGTCCTCGACCCCGGTCACCTCGGTATACAAGATGCTGGTTCCACTCGCCTTTGCCTCGAGCATCGCCTCAGAAGCATCTATCCCATCATCGATAATCGAGACGATGTATTTAGCAGCTTTAAAGGCCTCGCTCAGGATTGGGCCCGGATACGCAGCCTCCTCTGGCTTAGCAAGCTGTTTAATGATCAGCTGGGTGTCGGCACCGGTGCGAGCGCCGGCCGCCATAAGCGCATGCGCAAGGTTCAAGTCGCTACGTGTGTCTGCTAGCACCAACAACGGATCCCCCTCTTCAGGGTCGACCAGTCGTTGCATCGCCACCTCGGCGAATTCATCCCAAAATTGTCTCGACTTCATCAAGTCACTCCTGTTCGTTAGTTAAGCTTCTGGGTACCGGATGGGCGCGCTTGCTCTGTGCGATACGCAACCGTGCGAGAGACTCCGCCATCATGGCAGATGCCTGAATGGGGTCTATCACAGGGATAGGTAACCGTTCTTGAAGTTGGCCGATTACACCCAAACTTCCATAGCCGATCACCACGTCAGCACCGTCCTCGCTCATCGCCAAATTAGCTTGTTCGAGCATTGCTTCCGGCAAAGCCTCGTCTCGGGCTGCAAATTCAAGTGTCTTGCCGGTAACAGACCGCACCGAAGCCAGTTTGTCTGCAAATCCGTACATGCGCACCAAATCTTCTATACAACGTGATCCGTAAGCCCCTCGTTGGTTACCCGCTTTCTCTCCTGGCATAAGGAAAGAAAAACGTCTACCAACCATAGAGGCCATATGTATCGATGCTTCCGTCTCTCCAACTACCGGTATTTCAAGAGCTTCTTTGGCAGCCTGTACTCCCGGCTCATCCAAACATCCCATAGCAACTGCATGGAACCCAGCTTCCTGCGCCGACTGGGCTGCCTCAACGTGAAGCATGCTCAAGAGTTCAACATCATAAGAACAGCTAATCGCTTCCAGAGGCGCATTTGGCAAATCGGCCAGCGTGATCTCAACGTCCGGGCGTGCCAGTGGCGATAGCAACTCTCTGTGAACGTCTCCCCATGCCTGCAGGCCATTGCGCACTGGAATTATGGCGCAAATACGTATGACCTCCGTCATCTTCCCTCCGTCTCTTCAGCTCGGCTGACATGCAGTCCAGACTGCATTCGGCCACTTAATGACTCCCCTATCAGATTGAATCCTATTACAAGTACGAACAGTGAGATTCCCGGAAACGTGGCCACCCACCATTGGTCCAACAGGAATTTCTGCCCCTCTGCAACCATACGTCCCCACTCCGGTGTTGGAGGTTGCGCGCCCAGCCCCAAAAAACTCAAGGACGCTGCTGTTAAGGCAACGAACCCCGCGTCGAGAGAGGCCCGAACAATAACGGGATCCAAAACGTTGGGAAGTACATGCCGGCCCACAATCCTCAATTCGTTAGCCCCTATCGCCCGCGCCGATTCGACAAACTCAAGTTTCCGAACGGCCAGGATCTGGCTCCGAACCAACCGCGCGTAAGCTGGCCACCAAAGAAAGGCAACGGCGAACATCGTCTGCTGGAGGCCACGCCCAAGAACAGCGTTCGTCGCCAGCGCAAGAATCAATGGTGGAAAAGCCAAGAAAACGTCTGCAACCCGCATCAACAGTCCATCGATCCAGCCGCCAAGGTAGCCCGATACCGACCCTATGCTGACTCCAACTAGGATTGCGATCCCCAGTACGACCACAATAGTGGCGAGTGTTGTCCGTGCCCCGTACACCACCCGGGAGTAAACATCGACACCCACACCATCCGTGCCAAACCAATTGGCTGCTGAGGGTGCCGAAAGCCGGTGCTCAAGTCTAAGGCCGGCAGGGTCCTGGCTTGAAAACAAGCCTGGGGAAATTGCC
Source organism: Acidobacteriota bacterium (assembly GCA_002731215.1). GTDB lineage: Bacteria > Acidobacteriota > UBA890 > UBA890 > UBA890 > UBA890. Next base: position 9,865 of record PCAP01000001.1, read on the forward strand.
ATCGCGGCAAACAATCCGACAATGGCTAGCCCCAGCAGAAGGCTCGGATTCCACAACTGGAACGTCTTATTCATAACGAATTCGTGGGTCAAGCTTCGTGTACAACAAGTCCACGCCCAAATTCACGAACAAATAGGCCGTTGTCGACACCAACGTGATTCCCATAATGACTGGGATGTCCAAGCGGAAGATTCCCTTCCATGCGTAAGTTCCGAGTCCGCCCCAGGAAAATATATTCTCAATGAGCACGGTCCCCCCAAGCAGAAAAGCGACCTGGAGTCCAATTACTGTCGTTGTCGGCAGCATCGCGTTTGGAAGAGCGTGCCGCAGCCACACTGCCCGTTCGGAAAGACCTTTGGCCCGTGCAGTTCTCACGTAATCTTGCTCCAATGCATTCAGCATTGCGGAGCGAGTAATCCGACCAACCTCTGATATTCCCGCTATGGAAAGAGTTAGTGCCGGCAATACTAAATGGCGCCCCGCATCCATCATTGTTGCCCACTGCCCCGCAAATAACGCGTCAAAGGTATACAAGCCCGTGAGTACGGGTGGAGGAACGGTTTCAAGACTCAACCGCCCGGCGATCGGTAGTACCCGAAGCCAGCCTGCGAACACAAGCTGTAGGAGCAAGGCGAGAAAGAAAACTGGCATCCCAACCCCTAAATATGAAAAGCCCAAGAATGCCCGATCAACCCATCCACCGCGGCTGGTAGCAGCGCGCACGCCAATGGTTATTCCCAAAACGACCGTGAGCACCATCGTCGCAAAAAGAAGCTCAAGCGTAGCCGGGAAAAATATACGCAACTCCTGTGCAACTTCCTGTTTCGAACTTAACGAGGTTCCAAGGTCGCCCTGAAGCAGTCGCCCGATGTAAAGCCCATACTGGACTGGTATCGGCTGATCCAGTCCGAGACGTTCCCTGACTGCCTCAAGCTGCTCCGGAGTGGCTAGGCGTCCCGCTGCCGCTCGCGCCGGATCACCGGGGAGCAACTGCGAGACATAAAACGCCAAAATGCTTACTCCCAGCAATACCGGGATCATCAAGAACAAACGGCGTGCAACGTAACGTCCCATCATTCAAGCCACATCGGGTATAGGTTTTGCGTCAGCGGATGCCCCAATGCCACCGAGTAACCTTTTAGGTCATCTCTCTGGGCAGACAGCCCAACCATTGTCACTGAGACTGCAAACGGCATTTCCTCTAGCCAAAGCGCCTCAACCTGCCGATACAACGAGCACCGCCGTTCTTCCTCGGTTGCCGCCGCCGCCTGGTCGAGAAGCCGATCCATTACGGGGTTTTGGTACCAAGCAAAGTTGTTCCCCCCATCGCCAGCTTGACTGGAATGGGCCAAGGAATACAGAAAGTGATGGGCCTCAGGTCCTGGGGCGAACAGCCAAATGGTCCCCATGTCTGTCGAACTATCTGGCCGAGAGTAATTCGACACCTTTGCGTCCCACTCGATGTCCACTGCAGTGACTCGGATACCTAGTTCAGCCGCCCCGGCGCGCATGATTTCAAAAAATGGAGTCTCCCCAGTAGTGCCTTCAAAAGCCATGGTCAGTTCAACCTCGCCCGGCCGCACTCCGGCCTCGGCGATAAGACGTTTGGCCTCTACAAGATCGTGACGCGGAGGCGGTTGATCTGAGCTCGCACACTCACCACGAGCTGGCAGCACGCCATATGGCAACTCGGCATTGCCGCGCATTAGATGCTCAACATGCCCCTGGTAATCATAAGCCAGAGCAAGAGCACGCCGAACACGTGTGTCCCGTAAGGGTTCTCGCCTCGTGTTGAACGCAAAATACAGTTGGTTGAGAGTCGGATCTCGATTGACTGTGATGCCCGGCTCACCAGCGAGCGCCTCAAGTGTGTCGGCGCTGGAAAGATAGATCCAATCTGCGTCGCCATTACGTAGCGCTATACGGCGGGCTGCCTCTTCTCGAATAACCCGAAATACAGCTCTTTCAATGTGACGCTCCCCCCAACCGCCGTGATAATCGTCGAAACGCTCCACAGTGAATTGTTGTTCGGGTTGAAAAGACACCAGCCTGTACGGTCCGCTCCCAGCATCGTGACTCTGTAGCCATCGTTGACCCAAGTCTCCCTGGAATTCGTTGGCCCGTACGAGTTCAGAATTGGCCACATAAAAACGTGTCAGCGCGCCTAGTAACCCGTGGAACGGTTCGTACAAGTCGATAGCCACATGCCGGCCACCCAAGATCTCAGCCCCACTCACAGGCGTTAAGTAGGCCCACACCCCCGTCTTGAGAGTAAGCATGCGGTCAATCGAGTACTTGACGTCGACTGCACGGACGGGTGTTCCGTCATGGAATACGGCATCGGAGCGAAGCGTAAACAAATACCGGCGCCCGTCATCCGAAACCTCATAGGACTCTGCCAAGTCGAGCGACAACTCGGTGGTCCCGGGAATGTATTGTACGAGCGCGCTGTAAAGATTAATTACCGGATTGTCGACTCGGCTATCAAGTGCTGCGAGCGGGTCAAGCGTAGGCGGAATGCCTTCCGTCAGTATGACAAGGTAAGAACGCTCCGTCTCTGGCGCACAGCTGCCTGAAAGCAAAACGACAGCAATCGCAATGACGCAAAGCGCGGGGGTGCGAGTGCCCCGGGCACGACTACAGAACATCCAGTTCAAGCCGGTGATTAGAACGAGCGTCTCCCTCCGTACAACAAAGATTCGTGTCAGCGCGAGCCCACGCCTGGCGGCGCCCGGTCTTCCGGAACACGATGTGAAGATCGCGATGGTACCCAATCTATGGGTGCTGCGAAACCAACCGAGACCTGGGCACAAGTGTGCTACTTGTGCCAGCGTCGACCATTGTTCAGACCATCCGAATATGGAAATGGACCATCCCGTGTAGCAGCATGATATGCGAAGCTCGCCAAAACGATTGCGGCTTGCTGCAGGTCCTCTTCGACCAAACGATCAAAGACATCCATATTCGTATGGAAAGCAACGTTAAAGAACTCGAGGTCATCTTGAATAAACTGAAACGCTGGCAGGCCAGACTTGAGAAATGACATGTGGTCAGTCCCGCCGGTGTTTCCTGGCACGATCCACTCCATCCCGAGATCGCGGAGTGGCGCCATGGCCGCTTCAAAGATTGGCCGAGCCTCGTCATTGCCCTGAAGGTATATACCACGAAAACGTCCATACCAATCAACGTTGAAATAGACGTAGAAGCCGACCCGTTCAGCGCGTTTTTCGTCAACGTCTCCTTTGCCAAAATGCTTTGCCACATAGCCCAAAGAACCAAGGTGCCCCGACTCTTCTGCTCCCCACAAGGCTGCCCGAATGGTGCGGCGAGGCTGGACCTCTACCGCCTTCAAAAGGCGCATCGCTTCCATTACAACCGCGCTGCCCGCCGCGTTGTCCGTGGCACCCGTCCCGGATGGCTGCGCGTCAAGATGCGCGCCGATCATCACAACCTCATCGGAAAGATGGCCACCTGGTATCTCTGCAAGGATGTTGTAGTCAAGAGGATCATCGTCGAGTAGGTAGTTGCGCGATTCGACTAGTAACTCTGGCTTGTCGCCGTTCTTTAAAAGCCGGGCAATACGGTTGTAATGTTCAGCTGCCACGACGAATCGCGGAAGCAAGGGTGAGGAGCCTAGCGGGAAGGGGCCTTTTCCAGTGACCGTGACTAGCCCCTTGTCCATTGGTCCGACATTGGACATTCCGGGCGACAGTACGGCCGAAACGCCCTCGTTTTCAAAGAAGCCCTCGATTTCGTTCCAGGCAAGCGGTTCGTCTGCCGATGGTTTGCTACTGGCCACGCCATCATCACGGGCCCCTGAGTCCCCGACATCTGGTCGCGCCATCTCCTCCAGCTCATCGTTGGAAAGCCTTACTGCTTGCGGTTGATAGTTCGGTTCTAACTCCCGTGGCGCATGCGTTAGGACGAGCCTGCCTGCGAGTTGGCCTCGATAGAACTCCAGGTCGGCCTTTTTCATTATCTTGTCGACCTGAACCAGAACCGGCGTGCCTCTAACCGCCCCTTCAGTGCCACGCGTTCCAGGCACAGCATAAGCGATCAACGGCTGATACCGTGGCGCGACCATATGGGCTGACATGTAACGGTTTTCCCACGCGTAGCCGAACTCTCCCCAGGCCTCAAGGGATGCATTAACCAGTCCGAATTCCTCGAACTTGTCGCGTGCCCATGCGGCCGCCGCATCGTAAGACGGGGAGTTCGCAAACCGAGGGCCGAAACGGTCTGTGATAACCCAAGCGAGTTCCATCACTTGGGACCGACTCAGCCCTTCAGTGCGAATTCGTGAGAGCACCTCCAGGTCAGGGTGTTCCGTCAGCGGGGTGCTTTCGCCGTTCGGTCGCGATTTCCTTTTCGTCATACTAAATCGCAGTGCGGTCAATTCGCCCGCTTGTGCGCCTCCGAATCACTCAGCATTTGATGCTATACGGCGCATGCGAGCTTCAAGAGAAGCAAGCCGCCGGTCGAAATCGCTCACGTGACTGATAATAGAAACCCCGTTAAGCATCCACAAGCGACCCTAACGTGGGCAGCGTAGAATAGGCACATGGACGACAATCCGCATCTGACGATNATCCTCCCCACCTATAACGAGGCTGAAAATATTGCAGAACTCATTCCACGGATCCAAGTCCGGTTCTCTGGAGTGCCATTTCTCCTGTTCGTTGTTGACGATGCATCGCCCGACGGAACGGCGGATATTGCACGCAAGTTAAATGAGCAGTACGGAAACATTGAAGTGCTGACACCGCCAATGCGACGGGGGCTAGGCGCTGCCCTTCGCTATGCCTACGATCGAGTCTCGACAGCGTACATACTCTCAAGCGACTCCGACATGTCGTTCAGTGTCAATCAGATGATAGAACTCTACGAAACCATACAGGCGCGCGAGCACGACATAGTTCTGGGTTCGCGTTGGTGCCCTGGGGGAAGTTACGAGGCCCCAAAATTCAGAATTAAGTTGAAGAAACTGACATCTGCTGTCGGGAACATCGTGGTTCGAATCCTCGCAGGTTTACCCGTTAGAGACGTTAGCGCTAATTTCCGCGTGCTACGAAAAGATGCATGGGACAGAATCGATGCGGTCGAGAACACCAACGCCATGTTGTTTGAGATGGTATTCAAATGTCACCACGGTGGGCTCAAGGTGAGCAGCATCCCTATTACCTTTCGTGATCGTCGGCACGGAAATTCGAAGCTGAACTTAATCTCTGAGATCCCAAAGTTCCTCGTTCGTATGTTCTACTACATCCTTCGCTATCGATTTACTGGATATAGATTGAAAGAGCGATCCTAAATGTTCAAATCTGCCCGCCTTCTCTGGGACGCCATCGACCACTAAGGAGATCACCGTGGGAATTCCCCATCGCTTGAAATTGATCGTTTGTTCTTTCGTTGTTCTTGTGTCGCCCTTTCATGTGCAAGCCCAGGAAACGGTTAACCCGGGAACCGTTCTGCCCGATGACTCGGTTGCACTAGAAAATCAGGTTCGGAATAGCAAATTCGACACAGTTTTACCGCAAGTAATGCGAGACAATGAAATCGACATGTGGATACATGTCATGCGTCCGTGGACTCCCGACCCTCTGAACTTCGAGTTCGGTAGCGATATGGGGATCTTTATCTTCACCGACCGCGGAGATGACAGAATTGAGCGTGCTATTTTCGCGGGCTACGTTGGTGATGGGAACGCGTATGACATCATTAGCCGTCCGTTCGTCGAACTGCCCACCTTCGTTGACGGGGTCATCACCGAACAGCCTGGTGGTGATGAAACCGATTATCTGGAGTTTCGCTTCGATGGTGTTAGGGAGTTCGTCGCCGAACGTGACCCGGAACGTATCGGCGTAAACTACGCAGAAGCTTTTGGGCTTTCAGCAGCGTCGGAACGTGCCCCTCTCACCGACGGACTTTCCCACACAGACTACACCCTCTTATTGAATGCGCTAGGTGACAAGTACGCGAAGCGAATCGTCTCTGCCGAACACCTCATTCTTGACTATTTAGCAGGCCGTGTCCCAGAGGAAATTGAGCTTTACCGGCAGTTCGGGTTGATCACCGCCAACAATCTTGATCGGGAATTCGGTAAAGTGGTGCCGGGCATAACTAGCCTCAGCGATCTTGAAGGAAATGTATTCCGCCGTAACCGTGACGGCGTCGAATTCCACGCACAGGATCGCGAGCCATATATCCTGCAACCAGGGGACGTGTTCACCATTCTTCACGGTGCCGGAAACAGGATCTTCTCGTCTGACCTGGGGGGAAATGCTTATCTGCTGCGCGAAGGTGAAACAGAGGCGCCGCCGGAGATTCAAAATGTCTGGCGTGCTGCGTTAGAAACTCGCCAAATTTTACTCGACAACATAGTTGCCGGACGTACGGCAGGACAGACCCTTGAGCTGCTAATCGAGAAGATTGAAGCGGCCGGCTACCACTATAACCCCGTCGATCAATACGACTCGAATGCTGACCTTAGCTTGACCCAGGTCCATCTCGATGTCCACGCCGTAGGAAGAAGCGGCTTGGTTGCTCCCAGGATCTCTCCCCTTGGCTCTGACTGGGAACGGGAAATGACGATTCCAGTGCTACACACCTTCACATTTGAGTACATGATCCATATGCCCGTGCCTGCATGGGGGCCAGGCAAACACATCTATATCGCTTTCCATGATGGTGCAGTCGTGACAGAAGACGGTGTCATGTTCCCTTACCCCCCGGATCCAGGTATCAGGCTCATCCGTTGATGACTAGTTCAGAGCCAGTACTAACCTCGATGACTCAGCACACGCGCGCGCGAGTACAGAGGTGTGGGGCGCGACTTTCCTACTCGATGTCTTTTACACATCGGAAGCCAGTATCTGCATAGCTGTTTGCCTGGAGATCACTGGTGCGCCTTGAGGCACGCATCAACCCTGGTCGACCGTCCCAGGAATTACCACGCATTACCCTTCGGCCCGTAGGCTCATCATTCCTCGGGTTGTTTTTTGGGCTTCGGCTGTAGTACTCCGCATCAAAGTAGTCCGCGCACCATTCCCAGGCATTGCCAGACATGTCATACAGACCGAAGGAGTTTGGCGGAAAAGAGCCGACTGGCGCCCCAAACGTGAAACCGTCGTCATATCCTTCGGTATATGGCCACGTTGTAACGACCATCACAAAGTTTTCATCAGAGACATTCGCCACAACATCCGCGCCTAAAGGCTCATTACCCCAGGCAAACTTGTAGCCCTTCTCTCCGCCACGGGCAGCATATTCCCATTCGGCTTCCGTAGGCAGCCGCTTGCCCACCCACTTTGCGTAGGCATTGGCATCGTTCCAACTTAGGTGGGTAACCGGCTGACTCTTCTCATCTTCTGTGTGTAGTTTGCCAGCCGCATCAAATCTCCAGTTAATTCCTTTTTTCTTCTCCCACGCATCCCCGGTCCAAATGATCGAACCACCATTCTTCTCGGCATCGGTCACATAGTTGGTCCTCTCCACAAACTGTCCAAACTCTTCCAAAGTGACCTCGTGCGAGTCCATGTAAAAGGCGTCAACTTCCACTTCATGTACCGGTTTTTCCATATCTTGACCATCGGCGTTGCCCATGGCGAACGTTCCCCCTGGTACCAAAACCATGCCAGGAGGAACTTGTAATGTCTGCGCGTCAAGCCGAAGTAACATCGCCGTAACAATTAAAAGTGCTGCTAGAAAGAGTTGTCTCAACTTGGCATCTCCGTGCTTATTTGCTGCGTTACTTCAAGACCATCTCGTCCAGTAGTTAAAAAGATTGCGAGAGAATCATGCCACGGAAACTCCGCCTCCAACACGGCCGGCCCGGCGCGGGTCGATAGATTTCTAATAGGCTTCGGCACCTGATGCCTACCTACAACGAGTTTGCTGTGGCCCGTTACCCTTAGTAGGATGATTCGAATTCACGATTGAGTGATCGTCAACTGTCTTCCTTCGCAAGTACTTTCTATCAAAGCAAAACTGGAGAAGAGGATGTTCAGGTCCTTAACCAGTCTAGGTGTGGTCGCGTTCATACTAGCCACGTGCATCACACTCGGCGTCGGCTCACTGTTCGCTTCAGAAAAGGAAGCGATTCAAGAAGAACAGAGTTTCATTATCGGTGAGTATTTTGTTTGCGATGTAACCCGCGAGACTTTTGCGGATGTCCTCGTCGAGAAAGCTCTCGGGCCGATCTACCAGCGACATGTCGATTCTGGTGAACTTAACGGGTGGGGCTGGTTACGCCATAACTATGGTGGTCGCTGGCGGCGCCTTCTGTTCGCAACCGGCAATGATCTGGACACGAGGATGGCGGCACGTACCGCTATTCTTGAGGAACAACAAACCGAGAACCTGGAAGATTTTCGAGAATTTAACTCGATTTGCGGAAGCCACGACGATCTGATTTGGGTCCAGGCAGCCGGGCTGGAGGCCACCACCCCCGATAACCTAGGCCCGGTCTCATACTCCACTTACTACGCCTGCAGTCAGGCCGGACAGGAACGAGCGGACGAGATCGTCCAGCAACTCTTCGCCCCACACATCAACGAGTTAGTCGAATCTGGGCAGATCACCACCTGGGGCTGGCATTCGCACGTGATCGGCGGACGGTTCCGCCGGTTGATGACCTACAGTGGCATGAGCCACCCGGAGCTCATCGACGCTGTCAATACCTATTCTGCTGCTGCTAGCGCCGAAAACCAGGCCATGGCCAACGAATTCGATCAAATCTGCAGCAGTCATCAGGACTACCTATGGGAGCGGGTACTGCCTAACCCGGACGGAGGCGACTAAGACCGGTAAACGGTCAAGTTTAATTTGCCCAGAGGGGACACCAGGCCATGGCTCACACGTGTGCATGGCCGACGGCTAGCTGCGCAACCGAACTGTCACGGGCGTACAGTAAAGGGGAACGTGAGGTAGAGGCACAGCTCATGATCCAACTGGAGGCCGCTAGTTGAACGTCTCACTGATTGCACTCACGAATATTGCTATCGCGACGGTTTCTTCGTCGGCCTTGCGCACAATGATTGTCCGTTTAGCCAAACAACCAGAACTGCACCAATGAATACGTTAGAAAAAGTAAGGGCGATCATCGTGGAGCAGCTTGGTGTTGACCCTGCCGAGGTTACTGTCGAAGCATCCTTCCTTGAGGATCTCGGCGCCGATTCGCTGGACACGGCAGAGCTAGTGATGGCGCTCGAGGAGGAGTTTGATATTGAAATTATGTATGAGGATGCTGAGAAGATTGCAAAGGTTCAAGACGCCGTAGACTACATCGACGGATACTCCAGCTAGCGCGATATCAACGAGATTCTGTGCTCACAAGTATCGAGTGGCGCAGCTGAAAGCAATCGATATGGAGGATATCAACGATGGGTAGTTCAACCGCAGTGGACGCTAGATTAGGTAAGTTGGAGCGGGACAACCTCCGATTGAAACTGGTGGTTGGCTCGTTGCTAGTCACACTGGGAGTGCTGCCGCTGATCGGCGCAGCACCGTCCGGACAAATGCCAAATGTGATTGAGGCGCGATCGTTCCACGTGATCGACGAAAATGGCATCAAACGCGCTCAGGTCGATGCCGACGGCATTTTTTATATAGACGCTGACAGTAACGTCCGGCTCTCAGCTTACGCCGATGGTATTTACTACATGGATGAAACAGGTCGAAACCGCGTTTTAATGGAACCTAACGGCATCGAATACATGGACGAAAATGGGCTGACCAGGGCCCATCTAGGCCGAATCGCGTTCAACTCTCCGGCTACTGATGCACTCACATACTACCCGGGAGATGTTGTCCTTTACGACGCCGAGGGGAATCTACGTTGGAGGGCACTTCGCTAACCGGCTTGACTCCTAAGATGCGAACAAGCGCCAGGAAGAGCTGTCTCGCAAGGGAGCAGGGACCATGAGCAATGTCACACTGCACGTGAATGGGGCAACGCATGTGCTAGATATCGATCCGTCGACTCGGTTGCTCTACGTCCTCCGAAATGATCTCGGTCTGCAGGGGCCAAGATTCGGGTGCGGACTGGGCCAGTGTGGGGCGTGCACAGTTCTCATCGATGGTGTAGCGACTCGCTCTTGTGTCACGACAACATCCCGAGTCTCTGGAGAGATAACAACGCTTGAGGGCCTCGCCAAGAACGGAAACTTAGATCCCCTGCAACAAGCGTGGATTGACGAACAGGTCCCGCAGTGCGGCTTCTGCCAAAACGGCCAGATCATGACAGCCAAGGCCCTACTAGACCAGAATCCGAACCCAACAGATGATGAAATTCGTGAAGGAATGGGCCGGGCCTGATTTGGGCTCGCATAACCAGGAAATCCTCGGCGCCCGGCTTGGACTTACGGACAAGGAACTTGACGATCTTCGTTTTAGTGGGGTCATCTGAACCAACGATTACTAGCCCACGGAGCAGATATTTTGATGAATTTGCCAAACTAGAGTCAGATTAACGGAAACTGCCCCCTGTCTGGAGTGCGGCGTAACACGCTAGCCGCCTGCTAACATTTCCCTAATCATGTGTGCTTGGAAGGGAGTTCCCATGCGGCATATCTGTCTGGCAGGTGTGCTGGTTGCACTCGTCTCGAACTTATTGATAGTTACCCCAAACGGGTGGCTGTACGCCCAAACCTCCACGACAAACCCGTATCGTGTCACCCTCGGATGGGAGAAACTTCCTACAGGAAGAACCCTCGGGATCATGAGTGGCGCTTTCCCTGACCCCGATGGCCAACATTTGTGGCTCCTAGACCGTTGTGGCGGAAATCAATGCGCCGATTCCGACCTGGGTCCAATCCTTAAATTCAACCTGGACGGGGACCTTGTTGAAAGCTTCGGCGCGGGAATTTTCGCCTTTCCGCACGGCTTCTATCTCGATCACGAGGGCTTTCTCTGGGTTACCGAAGGCGGGTCGCACGGTGATGTTCGAGCAACGCTTGGTGAAAGCATGGGCCTGGGCCATCAGGTCCTCAAGTTAAACCAACGTGGCGATGTGGTGATGCGGCTTGGAGAGGCTGGGGTCTGGGGTGACGGCCCAGCGCACTTTAATGGCCCCTCAGCGGTTGCGGTCGCAGACAATGGGGATATCTGGATTGCTGATGGGCACCGGGGCGGGAATAATCGTATCGTCAAATTCGCCAGTGATGGGACCTTCCTGCTCGAAGTAGGTGGTGGAGTCGGTTCAGAGAGCAGAGAGCCAGGCCGGTTCAGCGATCCACATGACCTCAAGCTCGACTCCCGGAACCGCGTCTACGTCGCCGACCGAGGCAACAGCCGGATCCAGGTCTTTGACCCGAATGGCAACCTCCTCTATATCTGGACACAATACGGCAAACCAAGTGGGCTCTTCATTGACCGTAACGACATCCTCTACGCGGCCGATGGCCTCTCAGGCACCCCGCGAACTGGCCCCCCTGACCCTTGGCGCAGCAACTTTGGGTGGGAGAAAGGAATCCGGATAGGCGACCTGAAACAAGAGCAGGCGTGGGTCGTGCACTTCGTTCCTCAACACGATGCCGATATCGGTCCCGGGCTCGAATTTCTCGGTGTCGATTTCAACGGCAACATCTACGCAGGGGAAATCAATCGAGAACGTTTGGTGAAATACGAACTCTTCCGATCGCTCGACTTGCAAAACAACAGGTTTCGTTAAGGTCCCGTGGACTCAGTCCTGCCCCTGATACCGGTAATAGCCCTCTGCTGGAATCATTAGGTGCGCATAGTCGGTGCCCGCAAACATGGTGTACGGAGAACCTAGTGTGAAGTCAGTGTCGTAGGTATCCAAGCTTTCAGGGTCTTTTGGCATGATCATCAAGTGTGGCCCGGACACAATCCACTGGCTTGGATCTTCAGCTTCTCCCTGGCTCATAACTAGAGGCGTAGTGTTGTCCTCCCCCATGTCCCCGTGAAGCATCCAAATAATGGCGTCACGCTCAAGTTGCGGACGCTCTCCTGCAAGATATGCGGCCACCCATTTCATGCCCTCTTCATCGGCACATAGGGGCATAGCCTCGTGAGCGTCCGTCCATCCGTTCTCTGGATCTGACATGCCTCGTGGGTTGGCGGGGAGACACATCCACCCATTCGTTCCTTCCCTCAGAACATTCATCTCCCCATCTGCTGCCGTCGCATTGCTACTAATGAACGTAGGGCTTGCTGTTGAATAAGCCCATATCTGCCATTCTGTCGAAGTGTGCGGCGCATCGGGCTCACCTGTCGACGTCGCAATTGCAACGCCCCCTTGTTTTCCTGGCTGAGTGTCACTAGGTGGCGAAACCGCTGCCTCCCCACAACCCACAAGAATCAGTGCAAAGGACATAAGAGCAAAACGGACCATAAGCCACCTCCAACAGTTATCTTCAGCAGATGTAAATCAGCATAGCAGTGATCGATTCACGAACAAATATCGCCAGGACCGCGCCATGTACCTACCAAGCATCAGAGCTGTCCATGAGGTGCGATAGTATCGTTCCATGACACATTTCGTTAACTTTTTGGTTTGATCTTCACGATTTGGCCAATCCCTTTACCATCAGTCGTGTCTAGCGATTCTAACCATCTGGCCCGGTGCATAGCCTGCGACATAGACATCGAGCGCCGCAAGGTCAGAACCACAAGGGTACGGACATCATGAAGATCGGCGTTTGGGTACTTCTTCTTCCGATTTCACTCGGCCTGGCATGTGCAGACTCCGACCTAAGACCTACCAACGGTCGCGCAATAGCGCCGATGGAATACGATGGAATCTTCGCTGATTTCATCGCTTCCGACACACCTGGGTGCGCATTCGCAGTCTCGCACGCGGGCGAAATCATCGAAGCGCGCGCATATGGCTCCGCCAACCTGGAGCATGACATCCCGAACACCCCAGAGACGATTTTCGAGCCAGGTTCAGTTTCGAAACAGTTCACAGCCGCCGCTACCGTGCTTCTAGCACTCGACGGGGAGATATCGCTTGACGACAACATTCGAGACTATCTCCCAGAGATCCCCGGCTACGGGGAAGTGATTAGGGTAAGGGACCTCCTGAACCACACGAGTGGACTAAGGGATTGGGGTTCAATCGCCGGGATCGGTGGCTGGCCGCGGACAACACGGATCCACACTCACACACACATGCTTGACATTGCGAGCCGCCAGCGTGCGCTTAACTACCCTCCTCGCCAGTACTACTCGTACACCAACACCGGTTACAACCTGCAAGCTGTGCTAATCGAGCGAGTCACTGGGCAAACCTTTGAAGAGTTCTCCCAGGAACGGATCTTCCAACCCCTTGGCATGTCGAAAACGCAGTGGAGGAACGATTTCAACGAAATAGTGCCGGATCGCGCTGTCGCCTATCGAAACAATGGCGACGGAAGCTGGAATCAACTCATGCCGTTCGAAAACGTGCACGGAAACGGGGGCCTGCTCACGACCGTCGGTGATCTGCTTAAGTTCACGCACAACCTTGACACCGGAGCCGAAGTGGGAGGAACCGAATTCGTCGCACAGATGCATCAGCAAGGCGTTCTTAGAAGCGGGAGGGAGATTGACTACGCGAGTGGACTTAGGATCGGTGAGTACAAAGGCGTGCGTGAAGTCCAGCACAGTGGTAGCACTGCCGGTTACCGGGGCCACTTAACGCGATTTCCTGAACAAGGGATTGCAGTCTCAGTGATGTGCAACGCGGCTAGTGCTAACGCCAGCAACTTGGCCCACTCTGTGGCCGACCTGTACTTGGAGAACACGGTCGATGTGACGGCATTGCCAATCGCAGGCGTCGAACTTTCGTCGGACAAGCTTCGAAGCTTTACGGGAAGATATCGAAACACACGTTCCAACACGGCATTAGAGATCGGACTGTCTGATGACATTCTCATTCTCCAGGAATCCAACTTCGAAATGGGAGGTCCTGCAGCGGTTCCGCTGACACCCGTATCCGAAACTCAGCTTGAGGCCGCCGCCTTGGGCGCGACAATTGAATTCGAAAATACTTCTCCGGGAGAGCGGGCTTCGGCGACATACACAATAGATGGCGACACGGTATGGCTAGAACCTGTCGATAGTTTTGCCCCGACCGACGCCGAACTCGCAAGTTATGTCGGCAAGTACCATAGCGATGAAGCTGAGGTCACTTACACAATCGAAGTTCGAGACGGAGCCCTGGCTATACTAGACCGCTATGACCGGGGCCAAACGTTGTCTCCTATTTACCCTGACGCCTTTTCTGCACGAGCAGAGATAGTAATGACCGGGGCGTTGGGCACAATCACGTTCCGGCGAGATGATAGCGGCCAGGTCGATGGTCTGAGCGTCAGTCAGAGCCGAGTATGGAATCTGCGCTTCGAGAAGCAGTAGCAGGAAAAGGAACGAATGACCACCAGCACGCTTCCCTACAATTGACTTAGAGTTCCGGCATCGAGACGCGGTTTTTACGGAGGAAATGAACGATGACTGAAGTGGCCGTTTTTGAGTCCAGAGTAAATAAACTAGAACAAGATAATCGGCGATTGAAGCTGGCTCTTGGTGGGTTGTTGCTTCTGCTTACAGTCGTTCCTCTGGTTGGTGCCGTCATACCCGAACAAGTACCGCAGATAATAACGGCGCGACAGTTCCGTGTGATTGACGCAACCGACGTCGTCCGCGCCTCAATAAGCAACTCAGGAATCACCTACTACGACCGGAGCGGCACCAAACGCTCCAATGTCGCCGATGCAATCAACTACTGGGATGAGAACAGCACCGTTCGCGTCCTGATTGGGGACCCCGGCATCATCTACGCCGACGAAACCGGCAACGTGGTTTGGAGGACCCCTGAGCGCTAACCGGACCGAAGTTTGATGGAAAGACGGGATTTCTTGAAGACCGGTGGCTTAGCGGCCGTCGGAATTGTCGCGGGTGGTTGTTCTGCCCGAGTAACGCGAAGTACTCCACAAACGCCCTACGTCAACCTGCCTCTCGTCGAAGCCTCGTGGGACAGAGTAATCCGGACCACCGTCGGACTACGTCCATACCGCCCTTCCGGCTTCCACCTTAGAATCGAAAAACTAGACGCCAAAACAGTGATCCATAACTATGGCCACGGTGGCGCTGGCCACTCGCTTGGTTGGGGCACAGGCGCAATGGCTGCGGAAATGGCTCTGGCGGAGGAGGATCGCCGGGCAGCCATTATCGGCTGTGGCACGATCGGCTTAACTGCGGCGCGTCAGCTTCAGCGGCGTGGCTTCGACGTGACAATCTACGCCAAGTCCGTACCTCCGGACACCACTTCGAACAAGGCGCTTGCGGGTTTCACACCAACATCGGGACTGGTTGACACCCGCCTACGGTCACCCGAGTGGAGTACGCAGTTCAGCCGTGCCGCCGAAATTAGCTACGAGGAACTCCAGTTGCTGGTTGGACGTGGCTACGGGGTCTCGTGGATCAACACGTACCGATTCATGGAGGAGTTCCCGCATCCGCAACAGTCGGCCGGGTTCGCGCCGACTTTACGGCCACGAAGTACTCGTGTCGGTGACACGGTACTGCAGCCCGAGGAACACCCTTTTCCGTCGCGGTATGCGACCCGCGCACCATGGTTGCGAATCGAGCCGGCTATCTATCTGGACAGGCTCATGCGGGATGTTATCCACTTCGGGGGCCGCATTGTTATTCGCGGGTTCGCCACCAAGCAAGACCTAGCAATTTTGAGTGAATCACTCATTATCAACTGCACTGGACTTGGTGCCCGAGAGTTGTTCAACGACGACAAACTGATCGCGGTGAAGGGACAATTGACCATGTTGGTGCCGCAACGGGAGGTTAACTATGGAACGTTCGGCGGCATACCCGGCAGTGAACGTGGTGGCTTTTATCACATGATCCCGAGAAGTGACGGCATTGCTTTGGGCGGAACATCTCAGCATGACGATTGGTCGCTAGAACCCGATGAAGATGCGCGTCGCCGCATCGTGGGGGCCCATCTACAGCTTTTCAACGGTATGCGAGCGCCAAATCCACGCGCGCGCTTAAGCGCGACCGGCCCCGACAGAACCCTGCCACTTGAGAACTTCTTTGGGCTCGAATCGTAGTCAAGTTTCCCTCGAGAACTCCCGAGGAGTCGAGAACTGAAGACTCAATACTTGTCAGGTTCGCTGCCAAACCGGTAAATTCGGTCCCAGCTGTCCCCCGCTCTGCTGAGGCTTCAACGGAGGCGACAATGAAGCGAATTCTTTTGGCATTCGTATTTGTGTTCGTATTTCACTCCACCGCGCTTGCCACGTGGTCAATCATTGCGCTCGATCGAAGCACGGGCCAGGTCATCATTGCTTCGGCGACCTGTGTGCCGCAATCGGGCTTCCCCGGGAGACCGTCGCGGGATCTAATGGATATACAAGCTGTCATCGTCCCCGGAGTTGGCGTCGCTGCCTGTCAGGCAGGGGTCGACAATACCCGCGCCAACCAAATGCTTGTCTATCAAGAGCTCCTCAAGGGCACGGATCCTATTGAGATCCTAGAGATGCTTCACCAGGACGAGCGTATCCAGAGCAGACAGTTCGGCATCCTCGACATGCAGGGTCGTAGCATTGGATTTAGCGGCGAGAACAATCGTTTTGCGGCGCTGCACGTCTCTGGGAAGGTCGGCGAGGACATCTTCTACCAGGTACAGGGAAATATCCTCTTCAGTGAACGGGTTATGTACGATGCAGCTTTGGCTTTCACCAAGGTGCACGGCACGTTGGCCGACCGGGTGATGGCCGCAATGGAGGCAGCCGACGATGCCGGCGGCGACAGTCGCTGCACCTGCGAACGCGAACCTAAACCGACTGCCGCTTGTGACGGCAAGACGTCCCACGTTGCCTACATCGCGATCGCCGACCGAGATGACACTCTTGGCACGACTCACAATGATGGCGACTACTACGCCTACATTAGTGTGACCGACGAGAACATCCTGCCAACCGAGAATGCCAACCCCGTAAGAACGTTACGAATGCGATACGACGCCTGGAAGAACGATGGCTCGCCCCGGCTACCGCCTCCGGAGAGATGACGGCCCACTGAGTGCAACGGGAGCACGTTGACGATTTCATTTGAGGACGACGCCCACCTTACCGATGAAGGCTATGTACTGTTCCGTCCACCGCAAACGAGCTGGTACTTGATTCGTTAACTGGCGACGGCACCCGGAAAACTGGGCCATCACAAGTGTAAAGTTCACTGCTTACTTCTGGACAAGAACAAGGAGCCAAAATGCTTCGAAGATTCGTGCACACAACACTTCTGGTCGTATGTGTGCTCACGGCTGCAGCTTGTACGACCAGTCAGGAGCAAGCCGGAGGTAGCACACTTGCCATCGTCAATGCCAATCTTTACCCCATAACCGGCGAGATGATTACGGGCGGGACTATGCTCGTTCGAGACGGCAAGATCGCAGAAATCGGGACCAGTGTCGTGATTCCAAGTGACGCGACTGTTATCGACGCTTCCGGACAATCAGTGATTCCAGGTATCGTCGAAAGTCACTCCCATATGGGCTTCAAACAGCTCAACATACCTTCGACAGGCAGAAACAATAATGAGCTGTCTGAACCCATCAATGCACATATACGGGCGATTGATGGACTTAATTCGAACGACGCCGCATTTACGCTGGCTCTGGCGTCGGGCGTCACAACCATGAATATCACTACTGGAAGCCGTAGCCCTAATAGTGGGCAAGCAGTGGTCATCAAGCTTCGTGGGGGCACAATTGAGAACATGTTTTTGGCAGAAGGTGGCATGAAGTTCGCCATGCGTGCCGATGGAGAACAGGACAATTTCCCCCCGACAGTCGATGCCGTATATGAACTACTAAGATCTGAGCTCCAGGCAGCGCAAGGCTATCTTGAGGCACGTGCTGCCGCCGAATCGTCAGGCGGCTCTCCACCCCTCCGAAACTTGACACGCGAGGCGTTCGGGAAACTTATAACTCGGGAGTGGGTAGTTGGCGTTCATACAGGTGACGCGCAGGGAATGCGGTATGCGATCGCACTCAAGAGAGAATTCGACCTGGATCTCTATATTCATCATGCGCGGAACACTTATGAGCTTGTAGAAGAGCTACTGGAAGGTGATGTTCCCATTAGCTTCGGCCCCATCCTTCCAGGTGTTGGAACGGAGAACCCCCAAATAATGGGGCCCGTCCGCCTTGCAGAGGGCGGTGGGACTGTTGCATTCCATGCGGACCATCCTGATGCACATCAATATTTCTTGCGACACGCGTCAACGATGTTCGTCCGAAAGGGGATGTCGGAGCTCGATGCCCTTGCCGCGATGACACTGAACCCAGCCAAACTATTCAAGCTTCACGAGCAAATCGGAAGTCTTTCTCCTGGTAAAGACGCAGATTTTGTGATTCTGGACGGACCTCCACTCGATTTCGAGAGCCTTGTTTCCCAAGTCTTCATCGACGGGAGAGAAGTATTCAACCGAACCACTGGTGAAAACGCATTCGGACAACGCGTCCCGGAGGGCTGGTAATGCTAAAAAGCATCACGAACTTTACTTTAGTAACTTCGCTTGTTTGCTTCTGCTGGCCTCAGCAAAATCTGATCGCACAAGAGAATCGGGTGGCTATACAGGGAGGCACCATTTTCACAGGTGCGGGTGACATCATCGAAGCCGGAACGATAATTTTCGAAGGCGGCAAGATCGTCTCACTTGGCCAAGATATATCGGTGCCAAGTGACATCGAAACCATCGACGCCGACGGACTTTTTATAACCCCTGGTTATATCGACGCTTACTCTCACATTGGACTTGAGTCAGTGCCTGCTCCACTTCAGCCGTATGCGACAGACACCCCAGATGAGCTCATGCTATTTGATCGTGAGAACCTGATGAACGCATCACGGCCGATCATGCCAAAGCTGGTCGAAGCTACTGAGTCCCAATGGCTGCGCACTGGCATCACAACCGTTTACGTGAGCCCTGGGGCACAGAACCTAGCAGGGGGTCTTGGGGTCATCATAAAGCTAACAGGGGCAATCGTTAACGAACGAGCTGCCGTTAGTGGATCCTTTGGAGAGTCAGCGCTCAACGCGTTCGAAGCACCCACCACCCGCCAAGGGATGGTCGCAATTCTTCGTCAAAAATTCATCAGTGCCCAGGAAGACACACAAGGCGGAGAGGATGGTCGTGTATTTGCACAACTTCTGAGCAGGTCACTTCCTTTCCGAGTTCTGGTGAACACTCCGGACGACATCCTTACTGCTTTGAGGCTCGCGGATGAATTTGGGTTGAACCTCGTGCTTGACTCCGCAGCCGGGGGACACGTCGTCGCACAAGCAATCTCGGACTCAGGCACTCCAGTAGTAGTCGGCCCGGCAATTGTCGGAATTGGAGATGGCGGCCCATACGAAGCGTTTGCCCACACTCCTCCGCAACAGACCTCGGAGTCCGCCCACCCTCATCGACTGCCAGATTCATCGCTCGCATCAAGTTGAGGTCAATCGCGC
>PCAP01000002.1 GCA_002731215.1 Acidobacteriota bacterium
GTCCATGTCTCGCCACTAGAACCGCTGCTTGTCCATGTTGAGGCGTTGACTGCTGCGTCTGATGGATTGAAATCAAAAGCTACTGTGCCTCCAATACCATCGTAGACAACCATTCTATATATTTCTCCAAGCCAAACACCACCCCCAGTGCGTAGAGTTGCCCCGACAGTAAGGAGATTAGAACTGTCAACTATGCCTGACGAGGTTATAGTTTGAGTTGTACCCAGTTGCGTCCATGAACTGGGAATACTCGCTTCATCAGCGGCGGTATAAAACTTACATTCATCTGTGGTGTCATTCCATGTGCATCTGATCCAGCCAACATCGCCAGCAGAAAAACTGACACTTGCATCAGATGCGGCTGATACATTTCCACCAGAGCCTCTGAAATTGATACTCAGTGTCCCAGCAGCGTCGAAGTTAAACGAGTATCCCTGCGTAGCAGAAGCAGCCTGATATTTGGTACAAAGGATACCGCCAGCGTTGCCCCAATCACCAGCCATTCGGCACACCATTTCAATAGAGCCTGTTACGCTATTAGTCGCTGTGTCGGGAGTCGAAAAGTATGACCCTTCTATATTAGGAAAACCAGCAGCTTTACTGCCCACTGAAATCAGATTAGCCGCTGTCCCAACCACGGTATCAAGGTCGTAGGATGCTCCACCTGTGCCGCTGTTCGTCCACTCCGTAACGGGGAACGTGCCTACAATGTCAGCAGGAGTGTAGTGGACCAGCGCAGTAGCAAGCAGGGTTTCAGCGTTAGCCAGCTCGTACTTGGTTTCAAGATAGTCCTGTACCAGTGCTATGTCATCTTCACTCAAAGCTGAGTCGAATACGATGAACTCGTATATCGCGCCGTAGAACTCATTTCCCCCAGTATTGTACAACATGCCTAATGAACCAAAGTCCCAATCATGTGACCCTGCATCACCCGTTACAGTGCCAGTGCCTGATACTGTTAGCTTGGAAGTTGAATCACCGTTCCATTGGTAAGTCATTACATTCAGGTCGTTGACAAACGGTTCCGCTAACGACAGGTCTGTATTCCCCGACATTATGTAAGGCCCGGGGCTTCCATTGTTATAACTCTTGTGCCGTTTGGCATTGTCCGACCGGGAATCAAACAATGCCCGTTGAGAGCCGGGACTTGCTTCCTCCCACTTCGCGACTGCAAAAACTGTATTTGGGTCAGAGAGCGTAGTCCCTGATGTTGTCTCTAACCCAACCGATCCTTTAGCATACACAGCATCGTATGATGTGGCGTTGACCATTGCATCGCCGTTGATTGTCCAGACCTCGCCCCCTGCACCGCTGCTTGTCCATGTGTCTACGTTGGGGGAAGCGTCTGCTGGGTTGAAGTCCCATGCCGGTGTTGATGTAGGGTCGGTGGATGCCATGCCGATAGCCCTGTAGACATTGCCGTTAATAGGCGCAGTCAACCCATTCGTGCCTCCAATCTCAAGATCGGCGTTACCATCTGCGACCCCTGAGGTGGAGTGTGTAACATCCGCAGCACCTAATTGTGTCCATGATACCGCTGTGGGTGCTGTAGTCCGAGCATCCGTAGACGTATAGAAATTCATCGTATTCGCTGATAGATCATGCGTAACTCGTAGCCACCCAATATCCCCGTTAGAGAAAGGAATAGCCGCTGTTGATTCAGTCAGGACTTGGTTGGTATAAGTCCCGTCAGGGGTTGTGCCTACCCGCATCGCACCATCTACAGGGGATGGGTCAATAGATATATAATATGAAAAGTTAGGGTTAGCCCCTGCTTTTGCTATGTAGTATGCCCCGTCTGATGTTTCCCAACTATCTGATGACATGCAGATGATAAGGGTGAAGTCCCCTGTAAAACTTATCGCCGCAGAATCAGGTGTGGTGAACCCATCACCTATGTTCCCTGGAACATGGGCAGAATTACTCTCTAACTTAATCAGATTAGCCGCTGTACCCACTACCGTATCAAAGTCGTAGGATGCTCCACCTGTGCCGCTGTTCGTCCATTCGGTGACAGGATTAGAGCCTACAATATCGTCTGCCGTATATCGGGCAAGGGCTGTGGCTAAAACTGCGTCTACGGGAGGTGGGGTAGGTGTGCCGCCACCACCGCCAAACCCAAGCATCTGATAACCAAAACTCATTAGACATCATTCCCTGCGTCAGTGGTGAAAAACAGTTTTATCCCTATAAGCCTCGCGTCCTCCGCCATGTCATCGTTGGCATCCGATACATCCCTGAATATCCTGAAATAACACATTTCATCTACCGCTGGCGTACCGGCGATAGTAATCGCGGTAGACTCAGCCGTTACCAATAGATCCTCAGCCGCTGAGATATTGTCATCAGTCACAACAACCGCTGTACCATAGGCAACATCAATCGTACCGTCGTTACCAACTGCTACGCCCTGCAGCCCCCATGCCACACCATCGGTATCAGTTGCGGTGCTAGTCCAGAAAGCCTGAAAAGTGACTGTGCCTTCATTCCAGCTCTTTGGAAACGCTATCTGAAACTGTGCATGTTCATCAGCAGTACCATCGAAGTCCAGCACATTCATGTCCGGTTGCCCAGCGGTCGTTTCAACCTGTGCTATCGACGCACAGCCGTTAGACACCGTGGGCAGCATAGCCGCTACTGGAACGAATATAGTTGATTTGCCTATGTTGCCGGCTGCCAGCCCTGTACAAGTGCCTGAGCTGCCGCTGGCGTTGCCTGTGACGTTGCCAGTTAGTGCCCCCGCAAAATTTGTAGCGGCTGTGATTACCCCGCCATCAATGGCGCTCGACCCGACATCGACAGCGCCAAAACCTGACGTAATCGAACCTGAATCCAGCGCTCCTACAGTGACCAAATTGGCTGCACTCGTGATGGATGCTTGTGTTCCGCCTGTGACCGTTGCTGCGGTGCCGCTGGCGTTGCCTGTGACGTTTCCAGTTAGCGGCCCTGCAAAATTTGTAGCGGCAGTAATTACACCACCGTCAATGGCGCTACTGCCGACATCAATAGACCCAAATCCCGACGTTATAGAGCCTGAGTCCAGTGCTCCAACCGTGACGGCGTTAGCCAGCGTGGTAATTGCTGCCTGAGTCGCGCCTGTGACTGTTGCTGCCGTGCCAGAAGTGTTACCTGTGACATTACCTGTAATATTCCCTGCGAAGTTTGTATCCGCTGTGATCACACCGCCGTCGATAGCACTGGAGCCNACNTCAATAGNCCCAAANCCTGACGTAATTGACCCTGAGTCCAATGCGCCTACAGTAACAAGATTTGCCGCACTTGTTATACTGGCCTGCGTCCCGCCCGTTACAGTGGCTGCCGTGCCGCTGGTGTTTCCAGTAACATTACCTGTGATA
The DNA here is from genome assembly GCA_002731215.1 of Acidobacteriota bacterium. Classification (GTDB taxonomy): domain Bacteria; phylum Acidobacteriota; class UBA890; order UBA890; family UBA890; genus UBA890. The sequence continues at coordinate 3,357 of PCAP01000002.1, forward strand.
TCGCCTGCAAAATTTGTATCCGCTGTAATCACGCCACCATCTATAGCGCTGGAGCCTACGTCAATAGATCCGAAGCCGCTCGTGATCGAACCTGAGTCCAACGCTCCTACCGTGACCGCGTTAGCGAGAGTGGTGATTGCTGCCTGTGTAGCCCCTGTTACGGTTGCGGCTGTCCCTGATGCGTTACCTGTCAGGTTGCCTACAAACACTGTGCTGGTGATAGATGTCGCGCCTGTGACCACACCCGCATCGACGCTGATCGTGCCGTCCAGAACGATAGCTGATCCGGCTACGGGTGTCAGTGCGAGGTTGCCCACGGTGGTCACAATAGCGTCACCGTTGGTGATCTCCAGATTCGTGCCGCCTGTGGTGTTGCCCAGCGCCAGCACCTCAGTCAGTGAGTTCACTGTGCCTACCTGCGCGTCTACATACGCCTTGATCGACTGCTGCGTGGCAAGCTGTGTGGCACTGTTTGTACCCATCGCGTCTTCATCGAGTATACCTGTGACCGTCGCGCCTGTGGCAAGTGTCAGGGACGTAGACAAGGTAGTAGCCGGTGTGACCACCACCGAGGTGCTGATGTCGATGACTGTGGTGAGCGTGCCCGCCTGCATGGTCTTGACGAGCAGCGTGCCGTCTTCTGTGGCGTCTGTCACGTCGTCTATCTGGGCCTCGATAGAGGCGAAGGTGGTCTGTGTACCCCCGTCGTCCTCACCGTCGAAGTAGACCGCGCCTATAAAGTCCGCGTCTGCTGGCGAGGCTGAGTTCCTGTGCAGCTTGAGGATAGGGCCAATAGTAGCGTCTGCCACTGCGCTGATCACCGTGGCGACCTCCGAGGCGTAGTCCATGACCTGCACACCCGCGAGGGCTATGCCGACGTTCCCCGTGGCGATGTAGTATATACCTGTGGATAGCTCATCGGTGAAGGCGTAGCCGGGTAGACTGACGGTGCCTGCGAACCCTTCCAGACCTGCGAGCATCGCGCCACTACCTGACCGGGAGAGGCTGTCTGTCATCTCCGTGGCAAGGTCTGTCAGCGTGTTATTCGCCCATGTCGCTGAGATCGTCGTACCCGAGCTAACCGGGTTCCCCGATGCTAAACTATAATTACCTGACGCATCGCGTGCCATGTTTAAACTCTCCTATTCTCTGCTGTACGTCTGTTCGTTGCCCGCCTGTACCATTGCCGTGGGGACTACGACGCCTATTGTTTGGTTCTGCACGTCCTTCAACATCGACGTAAGCATTTTCACCATATCCTCATCATTAGCGGGTTTAAACTTCTTGACCGCCTCCTCGAATCTGCCCGCGTCACCTATCATGGTGTCGAGCGCCTTCGTAATCTGTGGATCACCCACTTTCAATACCGACTCTTTGAACCAATCCCGAGCAGTACCTGACAGTAATAGCGAGTTACCGGGGAAGAATTTTAGCATAGCTGTAGCGACAAGTGCCGAGGCTATTTTGTCATGCCTTGAGAAGTCATGCTTAATCGGTGACGCGCCCCTACGCATAGCGGTGCCTTCAGTCAGGTCAAGCACGTCAGCTATCACGTCCAGTTCAGGCCCAGACATGATGCCGTCTGCTTCCAGTGTCCCGCGCATTTTTTTGAACTGCGCCACTGTAGCAGGGTTGATCGTGCCCTCTGTCCTGCTGATGCCTTCAAGGAACTGCTGCCCTATAAGTGACTTCAGGTTTGCCCTGTCCTTGGGTGTCTTACCCACGTCGTTGATGAGTCGTTTCATCATGTCAGGGCCATTCTCGTCGTTGAGTATCTTCGTGATCGACTTCTGAGGCTTGTCCGCGAAGTCTCCGAGGACGCTGGCGTACAGCGCCTTCGTGCCCTTCGTGGCTTTTGCATTAGCGGCCTTTCTGGCCTGCTTCAGCGTGCCCGCCATGTCTTTCTGCGCGGTTGCCTCGACCTTGTGTATGTCTTTTGTGGCTTTTACCTGCGTATCAAGTCTTTTATTCGCTCTTTGTAACGTGTGTACTTGATCGCGAAGGTCAGGAAAGGCTGACAATAACTCGTCGTGTTTGTTGATGAACGCATCCAGCCTGCCTAAACCTTCTTCGCGGGTAGCAAGGCTCATCATGGTCTGTTTAAACGTCTTGATGACCGCTGGTGAGCCTGATTGCTTGATCTCTGCTGCTGTAACAGCACCTTTTTCAAGGTTCTCACCCATGTTAGCCATTAACAGCCTACCATCGGTGGTTTTTCTACGTGCGTCACCTACGCTACCGGGTTCAAATTTGTCTTTGTGTTTTTTAGTCGCGGCTTGCCCCGCTTTGTACATACCGCCTGCGGCACTATCTTGAAGAAACTTCTCCAATTTTTTGTTTATCTGTACCATCTCGCGTGTATACGTCTTAGCCGCGTCGATGTTGGTCAACTTACCTTTTATGAGGTCTATCACACCCTGCACCTCGTTAGGGTGCTCCCCTGTAGCGGGGTTCATGTCATCCAGCAGTTTTAGCTCGTTTGCGAAATGTTTTTCTATACCCTTGCGCTTGGCACTATTCATTTTAGCCAGTTCAGCGCGCACCATCGGCACGATGTTAGCCACATCAATAGGGGGTAGGTTGGGGTCATTAAATGGTGCCCACACCGGGCGGACATTCCTTACGTCGTCGGCCTTTTCCGTAAGGGCATACGTGTTAGACAACTTCTCACTTGCCGCTGATGGAGGTGTGAAGTTACCTCCGGTGTTTATCGCGTCGGCGTTTAAACGCTCCGCGTCCATGAGGTCAGACGTTGCGCCTTCCACTTTAGCGCGTGATTGGGTTAATCCTGCGGCTGCCTGTCGCTCTGCGCCCGCTATGCTCTCGTCACGCAGCCCCCTACGTTCTTGTATCTTCCCTGCAAGTACATCACGGCCTACCTGTCCGGGCTGGTCGGGGTTCACATACGCATGGTCATCAAACTGGTCGCCTATGCGCTGCTCCATCTGGGCGTTGCGCTGCTCCTGTGCGACGTTGAGCTTGTTACCTGCTGACGTACCCGCTTGCGCCATAGCCTCTACGTTGTAGATGCCCCTGTCCTTACACAAGTCGGCAAACGTACCTTTCTCGCCGTTCTCAAGCGCCTTTAGAAAGTTAGCTTTCGCCTTCTCCGGGTCGTCAGCGTGGAGCATTATCGCTTGAAGGGCGTCCTCTATGTCCATGTCGCTTAAATGGTTAGGGTCGCCTTTGAAATACTTGTTGAATAACTTTTTACCCCTGTCCAACGTAGCGCGTGAGGCTACACCGCCCGTGAGGGCGCCAATCATCTCACCTGTCTCGCCGCCTACCTGCTCACCTACCGCTGCGCCACCGCCTGTCTTGGCTATGTTCTTGGCTGTCTGTTTTAAGCCTCCAAGGCCACCGCCAGTGATTACCGGCAGTATGTATTCGCTGGCTGTCTTCGTCATGTCGAGCAGCGCGTTATCGCCCCTGCGTATTTTCTCTTTACCCCACTCGTCCAGCCCGGTGTCTTTTACAAACTTCTCGCGCGCTATGTCCCCTTTGTCCGGGGGCGCAAAAGGGTTTATCTGATCCATCACACTACGATCTTCCACACCCCATGACTCGGGGGCTAACTGGTCAACTGACGCGCGGGCTATGTCGTATATGTCCGCGAAGCCTTCAGCGGCGTACCCACCCCCTCTGACAACCGAGCGCCCGACCTCGGCTGCGACTTCACCTTTAGTGGCCTCGTCGTAGCTGTAGTCCTCTAATTTGAGCGTTTCTAACTCGTCCTCTAATTTGAGGCGTTTTAGCTCCTGCTCAAGTTCTGCGCGTGATGCACTCAATTTCTACCTATCTCCGCCAGTTTGGCTTCTATGTCTTGTATACGTTTCTTGCGCTCGGTACGTGTTTTAGGCTTATCAGTGTTCATGTACTGCTTTTCTGCCTGTTCAACGATGCCCATGAGTTCGGCTTCTATCGCATTTATCTCGGCTTCTGAGCGTACTCCGTTGGCGCGTGCTTTACCTACTATCGTAGGTATAACAGTACGTTTATACACCCCCACCAGCGCGGGTATGTTATTGCCCTTGTCCACTGCGGTTTGAAACGCTATCTTAACGTCAGTATTTGAAGGGTTCACACCTAACTTTTCAAGTAAGGGGCCTACTGACTCGAAAGTTAGCTGCCCAAGCGCGCCCTGTATGTCCTGCACACTGTTGTAGAAGGTGCTTTCCTCCCCCGCTGCGCCGTATTTGGCTATGTTAGTTTGAATGTCTAATATACTACCCGTAGCCGCTTGCAGTTCGTCTTTCGGCGCTGTGAAGACGCGCCTAAAATTGTTCATAAACGGTATCGTGGACACTTCTTTTAACACTTTTTCGTCCGCGTATTTCGCCGCCGCGTTGCCTCGACTACCCGTAGATGGGTCTTGCCATTTCTTCAGGTTTTTAGGCCCTGTGTACGGCGTACCGTCCCCATTGAACAATTCTTCGCGGCTGTTAGACAGCAAACGCAGAGACTTATTAATGTCGGTAGGGTCGTGGTAGAACACCTCGACGAGTTCTTTACGTTTTTCCGCTTGACGCGATTTTTGTAAACCTTCTGTGCTCTCACGCCCCAACTTGCCTTGTTTAGCCGTCGCGGCGATCCTGACATCTTGAGAAAGATTCTGTTGGTGGGCTAAATCTGTCGCGGCGTTTATATCGCCTGTTGCTTTTGCTCTCGCTTGGGCTAACCCCATACCTGCGTTTCTGGCGAGGTCTTGCTCTGTTTTCCTGCGCTCGCGGGCTATCTCCCCCGCTTTCTGCTTCGTACCTTTCGCGCGTTTCTTGTCACCCGTGAGTTTATTAAGCCCCCACGCAAACACACCACTAGGTATGTTGTGCCCTTTCCATTTGTTCTCCTCGTAATACTCCTCGCCGTAGGCTTCCGCTGCCTTTTGGTCGTCAGCTTTATTAGCCTCCTTCTGCTCTGGAGTCGGCGGCTGGTATGCATAGCCTTTTTTAAGGTTCGCGTCTGACTCTGCAATAGCCGCGTGCCGCCCTTCGTCGAGCTTAATCGCCCTGATTGCCTGCGCTTCCATACGCTGTTTACGCGCCTGTTCCGCCTTCATGCGCTGGAACATGAGCTTTTCTTCTTCGGAAAGTGTTAACTGTGGTGCTTGTGCCATACTTACGCCCCCTGCCCTACAGGCTTACACTCTACGTCGATCAGGTCATAGAAGACCCCGAGCATACCGTTAAGCTGCGTTACCGCGTGACCGAAGCCCAGAACCAACAGATCTTGAGCCATCGCGCCACTGTACACTTGTCCAGTAGCGTCAGCCGCGTACTTGAACGTGTACGTTGGGATGCCAGACGGAGAAGTACCTGTACGCCTGATGTCTTTCTTCAAACGCCTGTCACTAGGAGTAGGTATAGCGTTGAATATACCGCTAGTAAGCGCATTAGCCATACTCGCCCCTGTCTGGTAGCCCTGCTGGTCGAAGTTACCCTGCGCCTGTGCTGCTGCAAGTAGCTGCGGAGCCTGTGCTGCGCCTGCACCCAAGAACTGTGGCATCTGAGGCGTAGCGACCTGCTGCCCGGTCATCAGTGCGTTCATCTCGTTGATGGACATACCTCTGCGCTGGGCTTCTTCGGCAATCGCCTGCTGCCTGAGTGA
>PCAP01000003.1 GCA_002731215.1 Acidobacteriota bacterium
GCGAGAACGGCTAGAGAGACAGTGATTGCTTTATTGTCCATTTAACTTTCTCCATGCACCGGATTGGCAAGTAATGCCTCTACCGGTCGAGGTGTACGAACTGATGCCGCCGGCAACGCTCGCGCATTCAGTCGTGAGGGCAAACCGTTTAGGTAGGCTGGGGTAATTTATGTCTTGCGCGAATCCTATTCTCCGATGGACATGATATATGCGGCAAGTGCCTCGATCTGCTGACGTGTATTTCCATCGAGGACGGGTGATCCGTTTGGTGCTGTGAAAAAGCTGGGTGTGTCGAGTTCCTGCCAGTATTGCGGCATTTTCGTTCCTGGGAAAATGCTCTGTGGGTCAGCGATCCAGTCTTGGATCCATTCATAACGTAGGCGTTGAGCCGCCATCGCCAAGTCTGGTGCCCACTGGTCAGGGGCCTGTCCTGCCGGTGGGACCCCATCCTGCACGTGGCAACGGAAACACTGCAGCTGCCCTTGTGCCAGGGTCCGTCCCGCCGTAACTATCGTGCGCGGATACTCATGCGCCACAGTGAATTTGTCATCGAACGGATATGCAGCGTCATCGAGGGCTGAGAAGTATGCCGTTAGCGAGTTAAGTTGCTCGCCGTTGAACTCAAACGTCGGCATGCGAACATTGAGCCACGGACGAATCTCAGTGGGTTCATTGAGGAATCGGTAGAGCCATTCGGGTTGTGTCTTTGCCCCCTCAGTATTGAGGTTTGGCGGTGCATAAGCAGCCGCCACCGCCCGGTCTTGCCCGGCAGCAATACCAAGTGCCTCGATAGGTGCCCGAATTGCCCCGCCGCGATCCTCAATGATGTGGCAGGCACGGCAATTGTAGTCGTTTACGATCTGTCGTCCCGCCTCCATCGCGACCTTGCGTGGTGTCTGTGCAGGTTTCTTGATGTCAGGGATGACCTCGTCGGTGTAGCCGAGAGTGGCCGTCGCCACGGCCTGGATTTCGGCTGGAGTGAGGCCGAAATTGGGCATGCGTGCCTTTTCCTGCGGCATCTTGATCTTGCCGTCGTCAACACTACGTGGCGATGTCAGTTTGGCGCGCAGGAACGCACCGCGTTCGTGGGGAATGTCGAGGTAGCCGAAGTCAATTTGGGATGTTGATTTACTTCCCCAGGCCGAAAGCGAAGTGCCAATGCGGCCACGTTCCTGAAAACCTTCGATCAAGTGGCAGCCATAGCAGCCGTAGCGACCGATGAGCTGGTTGCCAAGGTAGAGCCTTTTCTCCTCATCCTCCATAGAAGCAAGCATTGCTTCTGCATCGGGAGTCGTAAGCGTGTTCTTGAGATATTCAAGCACGACCTCGTTGCGTAACGCTGTGTCGACCGACGGGATAGTTGGGTTGTCCCAGTTGGGATTGGTGAGACCCATCAAGAAAGCTGTGACGTCGGCGGCCTCGCGGTCGGACAGACGCAGGTTCGGCATTTTGGTGTCTGCCCAGTAATGCTTGGGATTCTTGACCCAGGTGTACAGCCAGTCGGCATTGATTTTGCTTCCGACGCCCCACAAGTTGGGACCTTGCTGCCGATAGCCGGTGAACCGAGGCTGGTCATCCGGATAGTTTGGCGTCCCTGGTTCCTCCACGATGTGGCAACTGAGGCAACCTACCGAGTTGATGATGTCAGCACCATTTGCCGAGTTGCCGTTCGGCGCCTCGTCGAGATCGACGTCTGTCGAGGCATCGAAGATGTAGGCGACGATGGCATCCGCTTCGACCTGGTTGCGTCCCAACCAGGTATCGTCTGACGTGTTAGCCAGGTTGAAGAACTTCGGCATCGGTGTGTTGGGACGGAAAGACTTCGGGTCCATTACCCAGTTGTAAGCCCACTCGGAGTTCGTTTTTACTCCGACGTGTTCGAGGCTTGGTCCCACGTTGCGAGCGTCGTCGAAACGATCAACTTGGTGGCACGCGTAGCAGCCAACATTTTCAATGATGCTCAACCCGTACTCCAACGTCGGAGCGTCAGGCATCCAGGTGTCACCGATGTGGCACTTGAGACAAGAGGCTTCGGTCTCGGCAACGGTCCGCATCGGCCACTCCCACAGCTCAATGTGAGCCCAGCCGTGTTCTTCCTCCCAGCGGTGCTCTTCGCTCTCATTGGGGGGCGTGTGCACGGCAGAGTAAAAGGAAGTTGCAAGGCCCTTGCCCTGATGGCAGACGGCGCAGCCGAATTCACCGGCTGGGTGGACCGCCGTGTCGGCGACGTAGAGGTCAAGATTTGGGTGGCTGGTGAACGGCTGAGAGGAGTTGACGTAGGCTTCGTTGTCAGCACCCAGATGACAGCTTTGGCAACGGTCGACACGAGGTGCGTCGGCGAAATTAAGATCCAATCGCAAGTCATTGATTACTGCCTGCCGGATCCTTTGCGAGGGATTTAAGGCGTCGAGCATTGGAGCATTGCGTATGGAGTAGGCTAATCCGAAGCGCAGAGAGTCCAGGCGCGCTTCAAGTCGATTGATCTCGCGAGTCGTGCTGACAATCCCAACCTCGGCTTCGATTAATGACTGTCTCAGGGTACCGAGTTCGCCTTGAATGCGGTCCGCTTGGATCTGCAGGCGTTCTTCTTCCGCTTGCGTTTCGGCCAAACGCACTTCCGCTTCCTTATAGTTAGCCTCTGCCCCACTCAAGCCGCTGTTCTTCTGGACTGCTTCCTCGTAGTTCCAGCGCTGGGTGTCGAAGACTGAGCGCGCGAAACGAAACTCTTGGTTGGCTAACTCCAGGTTTGTTTGTATGCCCCCCAGCTCTGTCTCGAGGGCTCCGATCTGTTCTTCCTGGCCAGCCAAAGTCTGCTCGGCGGTATCACGTTGCTGTGTCAACTGAGCCAGCTCGGCTTGATCGATGCTGGCCTGCTCGTCGGCAAGTTGTTGTTGCGTCACCTCTTGTTCGACGACTTGAAACTGGCGCTGATAGCGCTTCCATTCTCGCGAATAGTCGTCCCAAATCATCCAGACGACACTCAGAAAGGAGGCGATTGCCACCACGGCAAAGATGATGTTGAGCTTGTCGATATCACGCGCGTAGACTCCCTTGCGCTTAGCCATCGGTAGCCTCGTTACGTAATTTAAAATCTGGATTCATATTAGATGTTGAGTGTCAGATGTTGAGAAAAAATTCAGGAAGGGCGACGAAATACTTTAAGTTCACTGTCCAGCGCAGGTACATCTTGATTGGTATTAACAGCATCCAAAGCATCAGATGCGAGCCAATCACATAAGGGAGCATGCCCATATCGACGTAAAACTTTTTCCAGATAGTTTTTGCCAGTAAAACCGGCAGGACGACAAAGTACAGGCCGATCAGCAGCAGACCGAAGATCTCCCGTACTAGCCAGAAGCCCGGCATGCCCACTCCTAACCACCGTGCCCAGATGAACTCGGAAAGGTTCACNTTGGTTAGCGGTACNANCTTGTGAACGTCCCAGTATTCGTANGGGCCGTAAAAGTTCCAGTTCGGNCCNCTTAGGAATGTTCCNTGAAAGACCAGCAGCACCCANAGAATTACNAAACCAAATAGGAAGATNAAAATTTCATTGCGNCGNTCNGCGAACGTGTANTAGCCGTTTCCCTCTTGGGTTGGGGTCNATGTAGGGAATCGCCANCAGTCCGATGATGATGAANGTCGGAATCAACACCCCTGCCAGCCACGGATCGAAGTAGACGAGGATTTCCTGCAGGCCAAGGAAGTACCAGGGTGCCTTCGANGGNTTTGGCGTTAGCTGTGGGTTAGCTGGTTCNTCAAGNGGCGCTGGAATCAAGATCGACCAAGCTACCAGCAANATACTGACNAGNAGCANGCANATCATTTCCGTGTAAACCAAATCAGGCCAGACGAAGACCTTCTCTTCCTCTTCGGGTTCGGCCTCGTAAACGACTTGCCCNTTGGCTATTCGGTCATCGTTTTCGACCCCTTTCTTCATTGCAAGCCAGATGAAGAAGACGACGAACCAAAGCATGAANGAAATTGGCACGTTGTCTGGGCGNCGGAACTGGATCCAAAAGTTCTCCTCCATAGCCGATATTGCNAAGAAGACGATCGGAAAACCGAGNATGGCACCCGACATAATCTTGTTTTGGGTGCAAAACTTACGGTATTTACAGAACGCCAATAGCNCGAGAATCGATATNCCCGTCATTATCTCGGGTCGAAAGAGGACGTNNATCCAGCTTTGGATAGTATCCAATGTGTCCCCCCTTACATCGCCAACGGGCCGCCNTTGCCGGGCCCGGAGATNCCTCCATCACGCCTTATTCGCCAGAAATGGGCGGCGAGAAGCATGACGAAGATGAATGGAATNCCGATGCAGTGNAGGACATAAAAGCGNAGCANCGCCCCCTCGCCGACGAAGCGCCCNCCGAGCAGAACGAACCGCACGTCAGANCCGGCCGTNATCAGCGGGATATCGCCAATNGCCATCAGNTGCGAACCCGGNCCCTCAACACCCAAGCCCGGTGAGGCTCGGGCCATGTTGCTTCCTACGGTAACNGCCCACATAGCCAGCTGGTCCCAGGGCANCAAATAGCCGGTGAACGAAAACAACAATGTGAGCACGAGCAGCACCACACCAATTANCCAGTTGAACTCGCGTGGCGGTTTGTAAGAGCCGGTCAGAAAGACTCGCAGCATGTGNAGCCANACGGTGATAACCATCAGGTGNGCTGCCCAGCGGTGCATCTCNCGCATCANCCCNAGNGTNGCCGACTCNGTCAAGTCNACCATGTCNGGGTANGCATGTTGTGCCGTNGGACGGTAGTAGAACATCAGCANGATGCCGGTGACGGTCANTGACAGAAACAGNAAGAANGACACGCCTCCCATGCACCAGGTATAGGAGATCCTTAGCCCTTGNTTNCGCATGCGAACCGGGTGCAGGTGCAAGAANACGTTTGTCAGNACGGCNAGNGCCCTGTTCTTCGGNTCCTTGGGCATCTTGTGGCGGAACACCGACTTCCACACTGGCGTGCGGGTNAAATCGGCGAACCCGCGCNTCAGGCGNNTGATCATTTGTGACTACTCCGTCGGTGTCTCACGCGAAAAAGAGAAATGAATTGGGATCGTCCCAGCCNCCCTTTTCATAGAGAAACTTCTGGGACTTGTCGACGAGGATCTGGCCGTCATCNGCGAGCGAAATNGCAGCTCTTTCCAGTGGNCGGGGNGCCGGACCNTCGAAGTTNATACCGGTCATNTAGAANCCNCTGCCATGGCAAGGNCANTTGAACTTGNTTTCNTTTGACAGCCAGTTGGGAGTGCAGCCNAGNTGCGTACAAACNGAGNTGAGGGCATAAAANCCCTGATCNTTTCGAACCACCCAAACGCCGAACTTGTCNTTGAATTGTGTCGAAACTGCACCNGNTTGAAAATCATCCGGAAAGCCGATCTTGAACTGCTGTGGTGGTTCGAANAGGACGTTGGGATAAAGAAATCGCAACGTGCCAGCCAGAATGCCACCGATCGCGGCCGCGAAAGCACCCCATGCNATNCCGAGCACAGGNAGATTCTTGAGAAACTCCCTGCGTNCCGGNTTTTCCGGGGCGANAGTTTTGTCGACGGTGGCTTCGCCTATGTTGTCGGCCATTTTCTCGTCTNGGTNGGTTTAACGCTGCCGNNCCGTCATGGTAGAGACGGTCGGTGCATGGAATTTANTGCNGCNCGTGCGGCTTCCCGCACGCGCAGGTCAGGGTCGTTGTCGCGGACATCNGTGAGTNCCCCCANGGCACTATCGACGCCAATCATCGCGAATGCCTGGATTGCTGCAATCATTGCNTCTTGTTGCTGCTGNAGATTNAGTTCGTCGATTGTCATCAAATAATCTCGGTCGATCATGCGATGNAGCTCTGCNCGGCCGGTATCNGTTCCGAGNCGNGCCAGNGCNACGGCNGCGTTCCANCGTACCTGGCCCACAGGGTCATTGAGCGCCACTTCNAGNGNTTTAATGNCTTCTNNGTTNNCCANGGTGCCNAGCACATACGCCGANTAACCNCNAACCGTTTCGTCNTCNTCTTTAAGGCGTTCGGCAACCTGCGGCGCGGTCGCNNTGGCTNCGGGAACCCCGATGTTGCTGATCGCCACGATGGCATTGAGTCGCACGTCGGCATTAGGGTCGTCCAGGTATTCAACAACGACAGGGACCGAAGACTCATGTCCCACACTGCCGAGTGCCAAGAGCAAAAAGGTACGTACCCTGGGAGCTTGAGCAGAGGGATGGCCAAGGGCAGCCGCGATGCGGCGCGCGATTCCTGGATCCCTATAAAGGCTCTCATCCTGTGCCAGCTTGTTAGCAAGGCCAAAGGCTCCCTGCCAGGGCTCGTTGATGCCCCCACCCGTAACTTCTGCAAGGTACTCATCAACAGATTTATCCTCATGGGCGATGAGGCCAAAAAGAAGGAAAACACCGATCGCACCGAAAACCAACAACATTGGGAGAATGAAGAAACCAAGCGCGACTCGTAGCGGACTCGGTTCCCCAGAATCTTCTTGACGCTCGATGTCATCCAGCGCACTTGTCTCGTTCATTGTCTCCTGAAAATCCTCACCTGAGAAGGAAAACTACTGGACGCCCTGCCCGCTGTCAAACCTGCTTCTAACACCCGAAATTGGCGTTTTTGGCACTTTCTGGACTTTAATTCTTATTGGTATCGTCCTTCGTCTCAGGCAACTCAAGTTTCAGTTCTTGGCGTGCCTCACGGCCGAATCTTTCGGCCAAAAGTGGATCATGGGCGCGGTGCGCCGGATTGTGTTCAAAGCGCCGATGGATTGCATCACAGGCATAGCAAACGACGATCTCGGGGACAAAGGAATACAGCCCGTAGTCCAAACCCATGCAGACGACCAGGCTGAGCCCATAGGTCCATGGCGAAAGGGCGGCGCCAACAATTACGATAGCCACTCCGAGCATGCGGTTGAAGTCTTTCTGTGTGTACAAGCGATTGCTACCACAAGCCAAGCACACAGAGATTGGGTCGAGCAGATTGCCAGCAACGTCGAATGCACCTGTTGCCATAGGTTGTTGGCAACTACAGCTTGTGCACTGGAGAGTTTTGTCCATAACGTGTCCCGCTTCACCCTCGGGGGCGATCGTTTCGGACTCCTCTAATGTTTCCATTAAGGGCATCACGGGGAAGTCGTGCTGGTTGCGTTTCTCGCAGGCGTTGCACCGCCAATCGAAGCTATAGCTCATGCGTTTGTTTCAATAGGGTTGGCCGGTCGCGAGCGACAGGTAAATGGAAATGGTCTCGCCAAATAGCACGAAAACGACGGCAGCATACAGAATGCCTGTGGCCGACTGAATTGAGCGCAGCTCTACAGTCTTCCAGGTCATCCAAGCAAGGCCGATGGGGGCAAGGACACCCAGGAAGGTACGCATAAAGACGAACAATGCATTACCAAGTGTAAAGGCGCGTACCAGCCCACCATCCATTCCGGTCCATTCAGGCCAGTGGTAAGCAATCACCCCAGCGACTGAGACAAGAAGGAAAAACTGGGTAGCAACAAACACGATCAGTATGCGCCGCAGTGGTTCAAGCGGCATACGCGGCTCAACCAGATACCAATGTGCCAACAACATCGCGAACAAGACTGAACCCACTGCGGGTAAAACGCCAATGATCCCAGCGTGGTAGAGAACTTGGCCGGTCCAGGTGACCGATGTGGCACCCTGAATAATGGCAGTATCGGTCAGTATGGCAAGTGTGCCGCAAATGGCTGCCCCGGTTAGTTTTATGAATGACTGCGTGGTGCCAGGCTGTAAACTGATGCCGAAGACGATCGTCGCCACCACAGCGACCACGTAACTTGCCACTGAAAGATTCGTCGGCATCGGCAACGTTTCAGATGCGGGTCCCAGCCGCAGACCGAAACCCAGTATTAGGCAGGCGAGAACGATGAGCAAAATCATCCGATAAAAGCCAGGTCCCGCCGGTGAGCGGGCAATGGCAGCGCATACCAGCATACCGATGGCAGCGTGGACTAAAAGGACGGCCAAAGCGGGAAGCATTCGAGGATATTAGCCGCCGACAGTAAAACCCGCGAGCCAGACGTATCAGAGTTTGGCTATTGTTCGGTATCAACGAAAGTCAGGGGGAGTAAACTTCGGACGTGAGTCTTTCTGTTTCCATTGTCATTCCCGCCTTGAACGAGGAAGAGGCGCTACCCAGCGTCCTCTCGGCAATTCCTGATGGGGTTTGTCAGCGGATTGTTGTTGTTGACAACGGTAGCAACGACGCTACTGGCAGCGTGGCGCTTCAGGCTGGCGCCGAAGTCGTCTCGCAGCCTCGGCATGGTTACGGGCGGGCTTGTCTAGCAGGTATGGCCCACTTGAAGTTGAGGGCCCCCGATATTGTGGTTTTTCTGGACGCGGATTATAGCGATTACCCCGAAGATTGTGGCGCGCTTTTGCAGCCTATCCTGACTGGTGACATTGACATGGTTTGTGGCAGCCGAGTGGAGCTTGCTGAAGTCGGGGCTCTCGCACCACAGGTACGCTACGGCAACGCTCTGGCGACTTTTCTGATTCGTCTATTGCATGGCTTCGCCTATACCGACATGGGACCATTTCGGGCGATTCGCTGGGAGGCACTCAGGCAGCTCGAAATGTGCGATCCTACCTACGGCTGGAACGCCGAGATGCAGGTTAAGGCGGTGCGACGGGGACTTAAGGTTGCCGAGGTTGATGTTCGGTATCGTCGTCGGATAGGCCGGTCCAAAATAAGCGGTAGCGTCAAAGCCACGGTGTTGGCAGGAGTGCTGATTATCTGGACAATTATTGTGTTGAAGGTTTTTCCTAAGCAGCAGGAGCGCCGAAGAGAAAATGGATCGATTTAGCCTGTATCGTAGCCTGGCGCGGCCGGCCGATACCCGCGTCCTCTATTTTATTGCTGATGGCATTGGTGGCCTCCCACGCAGCCCGGGTGGTAAGACTGAGCTAGAGATGGCCACAACTCCGACGTTCGATCGTTTAGCGAACGAAGGCTCGACTGGTCTAGTGACACCCGTGGCTCCTGGTATTGCCCCAGGTTCAGGGCCTGCACATCTTGCGCTTTTCGGTTTTGACCCGCTCCAAACCAGCGTCGGTCGAGGAGTGCTCGCGGCCTTGGGTGTCGACTTTGACCTGAAGCCAGGTGACATCGCAGCTCGGATTAATTTCTGCACTCTTGATACTGACGGCAGGGTTACTGATCGTCGCGCTGGCCGGATTGGGTCCGAAGTCGGGGCATTGCTTTCAGAACGTCTCGACGGCATCGATCTCGGTTTTGGGATCGATTGCATCGTGCGCCACGTAAAAGAGTATCGCGCCTGCGTTGTGTTCCGCGGCGAGAGCCTTGAGGGGAACGTTGCCGACACGGACCCGCAAGACACTGGCGTCGAGCCGCTGGCGCCGAAGGCGCTAGACGCAGTTGCTGACACAACTGCTGCTTTGGCAAGTGAGTTCGTCCTCAAAGCAGGGGAATTGCTCTCAGACGAGGAGGTTGCGAACGGTGTTCTCTTGCGGGGTTTTGATAAGTACGTTCCATTGCCTTCGTTCGCCGAGCTGTACGGTGTTAAGCCCGCCGCTGTTGCTGCCTATCCGATGTACCGTGGTGTTGCGCGTGCCGTCGGGATGACCGTGTTTGCGTCCGAGGAC
>PCAP01000023.1 GCA_002731215.1 Acidobacteriota bacterium
TGAGCCAGGATCAAACTCTCCAGTTTGAACCTCAACTTCCATCCGAATTGACGAGTCAAATAACGCACTATTCAGTTTTCAAAGAGCAGACAAATTGCCCGAACACGGCAACACAAATCCCCAGCTTCAGGAAGTGCTCCGGGTGCCTTTCCATCAAGAGACAAAGGCGCCACAAACCTCGCGGCTCAGGTGACTGCAAGACAGACGCGCCCTACAGCAGCAGGGATTGTAGCGGACGGGTCCAAGAGTCGTCAATCACAAATGACTGAAAGACTGCCTGCTGGCACCACGGAACTCGGGGCTGGAGGCAAGACGAAACTACCCAACTCTTACCTTTGCAAAGCGGCGCTTCCCGACCCTGAGAACTCGCTCATTACCGTCGTTTGGAACCGTAGCTTCATCGCTAGTGAGGCGCTCTCCGTCGAGACTTACCGCTCCCTGCGCAAGCAGCCGACGAGCCTCTCCATTGGAGTTCACGAAGCCACATTCGCGCATCACGTGGATGATCCAAGCAGGTTCGGCACCATCGAAACCATGCTCAGTAATGTCGTCCGGCAATCCGCCCTCTCGAAAAATATTATCAAACTCTTCCAAAGCGCCTGCTGCTGCTGCTTCGCCGTGAAACTCTGCGACAATAATATGAGAGAGTCGTTGCTTGGCCGCCTTTGGATGGAGATCTCCGGAGGCGACCTGTGACCTGATCAACTCGATCTGCTCAGTAGGCAAGCTTGTACACAACTCGTAGTAGCTCCACATCAGCTCGTCGGAGATTGACATGACCTTGCCAAATATCTCCTTGGGTGTGTCCTCAACGGCAATATAGTTACCAAGGGACTTGCTCATCTTCTCTACGCCGTCCGTACCAACCAGCAACGGTAGTGTGAGAACGGCCTGTGGCTCCTGGCCGTACTCACGCATGATGGAACGACCTACGAGAAGATTGAACAGCTGGTCAGTACCACCCATTTCAACATCGGCCTTGAGCACCACCGAGTCGTAAGCCTGAGCCAGTGGGTAGAGAAATTCGTGCACACCGATTGGTTGGTTGTTATTGAAACGTTTCTCGAAATCGTCACGCTCGAGCATACGAGCAACAGTGTATTTACCTGCCAACTCAATAAACCCGCCAGCACCGAGATCCTCGAGCCAAGTCGAGTTAAATTCGAGACGACTCTTGTCAGAGCTTAGGATCTTGAAGGCCTGCTGGCGATAAGTCTCAGCGTTCTCACGTACTTCCTCGCGCGTCAGCTGAGGGCGCGTTGCTGACTTTCCTGATGGGTCGCCGATCATGGCGGTAAAATCGCCGACTACGAAAACGATTTGGTGGCCTAGATCCTGAAACTGCTTCATCTTGCGGATCACGACCGTGTGGCCGAGATGAATGTCGGGCGCCGACGGATCGAACCCGACCTTCACGATGAGCGGTTTCCCAGTCGTTTGCGATCGCTCGAGTTTCTTCTCTAGTTCTTCTTCACTGATTAAATCAACAGCACCGTTCCGAATGAGTTCGATTTGTTCTTTTACGGCGGGGAAATCACTCATTCGAGTCTTCGATTCCTAGCTCCCATCCAATGCTAGGCATGATTCTTTCCTTCCTCTGAGATCAGGACCCGGCGACCGTTAATACTCAAACGACCCTGGGCAAAAAGCTCCACCGCCCTTGGATAAACTAGGTGCTCTTGTTCGAGAATCCGGGCCGCCAGGGTTTCTGCGGTGTCGTCCTGCTCAATCGGCACAACAGCTTGAAGAATGATCGGCCCTGCATCAACCTCAGGCACCACAAAGTGAACGGTACACCCCGTGTGCCTCACTCCGTACTCAATTGCTTTTTGCTGTACCTGCAAGCCCGGGAAGGCCGGGAGCAATGATGGATGGATGTTGATGATCTTGTGCGGAAAAGAAGCAACGAAGTCTTCCGAAAGCACCCTCATGAACCCAGCTAAACAGATCAACTCGACTTCGTTATCCTCAAGCACACGAATCAACTGCGCTTCAAAGGAAGCTTTGTCAGCAAACTCCGTATGATCAACAACCTCTGTCCTAATGCCAAGACATGCCGCCCGCTTAAGTCCAGCGGCGGCTGGTCGATTTGAAATGACGACGCTGATCTCTGCCGGGTGGTCACCAGCACAGCAGGCTTCCACTAATGCTTCCATATTGGAACCTCGGCCTGAAATCAGCACGCCAACCTTGAGCCTGCTCATTCGGGTGCCGTAAAGCCTGGTTCGAGGCGCAGGCCATCACCTTTGACCACGGCGCCAATCAGAAACGCTTCATCTCCAGCCAAACTAAGCTCTTTAAGCAACTCCCGGCTACGTTCCATCGGAACAGCCACGACCATCCCGACCCCCATGTTGAATGTGTGCCACATCTCGTCTTCCGCAATCCCTCCCCATGCCTGTAGGCTTCGAAATACTTCTGGGACTGACCAGGCTTCCGGATCAATCACTGCACCACAATCCTTGGGCAACATCCGTGGAACGTTTTCGTGCAAACCACCCCCGGTTATATGGGCTAATCCGTGGATTTCACCTTTCGTGATTGGCGCGCGTAATGCTGCAACGTAAGCCCGGTGGGGCCGCAGCAACTCTTGTCCCACGGTACAGCCCCACTCGTCGACCAAGTCGTCAACCTCCAAGCCCTGGTGTTCAAAAACGATCTTGCGCACTAGTGAGTAGCCGTTGGTATGCAGACCGTTCGAGGCTAAGCCAAGGAGATGGTCGCCCGATCGAATCGCTGAACCGTCGAGCAGTTCAGCACCTATTGACTCTCCGACAATGAAACCAGCAAGGTCGAATTCGCCAGGCCGGTAAATATCAGGCATCTCAGCCGTCTCGCCTCCAATTAGTGCCGCACCAACATCACGACAAGCGGTTGCCAACCCTCGGAGAATCGACTCGACCACAGACTCTTCCATTTTCCCCAGAGCAATGTAGTCAAGGAAGAACAATGGCACCGCACCCTGCGTGAGAATGTCGTCGGCGCAATGTGCCACGATGTCGTATCCGACACCTTCATAATCACCAGCCATCACCGCGATCTTCACCTTAGTACCAACGCCGTCCGCTGAAGCAACGAGCACTGCGTTTGAGCCACCCCCTGTCAAGCGAAAGCCACCGCCAAAACTACCGATATCACCCACTACATTCTCTGTGAACGTACTGCGCACGAGAGCCCTAATCCGCTTCTTGGCCGCCGCAGCGGCTACACGATCAACCCCCGCGTCACTATAAGTAAGTTTTGGCTTTTGTGGTGGTCCTGACACTGTCTTATCTTGCATCCCCGTGGTGACCCGAATCATGGCCCCAAGTGACTAACTACTGTTGATCTTTGCTGGTCCAGCTCCAACAGGCTCAAAAAGTTTCATTTGCGATTCAAGATCGCTACCGAGCGGAGTCGGATATTCCCCGGTAAAACACGCGGAGCAATAGGATACGTCACCATCAGGAAGCGACCGTTGCAGGCCAGCGTGAGAAAGATAAGCCAGCGAGTCGGCGCCGATCTGCTCACGGATCTCTTCAACCGAATGATTCGCCGCTACAAGATCCTCGCGATGCGGTGTGTCAATACCGTAAAAGCATGGCGAGATGTACGGTGGCGATGACACTCTAACGTGAACCTCGCGGGCACCGGCGGTGCGCATCATCTCCACGATTTTGGCACTAGTTGTTCCCCTTACGATTGAATCATCGATCAACACTATGCGCTTCCCATTAGTTACGCTTTCCACCGGATTCAGTTTCACCTTGACGCCAAAATGGCGGATCGACTGTCGCGGCTCGATGAACGTACGGCCAACGTAATGGTTGCGAATCAGCGCGGGCTCGAAGGGTAATCCCGACTCAGACGAATATCCCAGAGCGGCAAAAGTCCCGCCGTCGGGAACCGGCACGATCAGATCGGCATCAGCCGGAGATTCTTGAGCAAGGATATTGCCCATCCGCTTCCGCGCATCCATGACGCCAGCACCGAACAATCGGCTGTCGGGACGCGCAAAATAGACATGTTCAAAGATACAGCGTCGCTCTGTCTGCTGGCTCCAAGGCTGAATCGATCGGAAACCAGGCGCTTCCGCACATGGTCCAGCAATGGCGGCTTCGAGCGCCACCTTTGAGCCAGCCGCCTTCTCGCCGATTTCGATCATCTCTCCAGGCTGCACGTCGCGGATGTACTGAGCCCCGATCAAATCGAATGCACAAGTCTCCGAAGCAAAAACAAAGGCACCATCAATATGACCGATCGAAAGCGGTCGGAAGCCGAGAGGGTCGCGGACACCAATCAATAAATCGTTGGCCAATACCGTCATGGTGAACGCCCCCTCTGCCTGCCCGAGGGCTTCCGTTAAAGCATCAGCGATCGTGTCACACTTGCTACGTGCGAACAGGTGCAAGAGGGCCTCGGTATCGCTACTCGATGTAAATATCGAACCTTCTTGCTCAAGATGGGTTCGAATCTGGTCAGCATTGACCAGGTTCCCGTTGTGTCCTAGCGCAATCGATCCACAGGGTGACTCGATTCGCACTGGCTGTGCGTTGGCAAGGTTGCTCGCCCCAGCTGTGGAGTAACGCACGTGACCAATCGAAGCCCGTCCCGGCAGCCTGTCAAGTCGCTCGCTATCAAACACCTCTGCGACTTCACCCATGCCCCTTTCAACAAACATCGCACCGAGGTTGGCGGTTGCAATGCCACTACTCTCCTGGCCTCGATGCTGCAGGGCATAGAGTCCTAAATACGCTAGCCTTGCGGCCTCGCTGTGCCCGATAATTCCAAAAACTCCACAGCAGTGGTTCAGGCTTTGCGCCATAAGGCCCCCGAAGGTTTCATTCTTCTGCTCTTCGCCGTGTCGCAGAACGACGATCGTGCTCACCGTGAACGCTGCCAGTCGCAGCATCAACGGCTCCAATGATTCTTTCGTAGACCGCTTCGACCCCAGAAAGCGCCGCCTTAATGTCAAAGGCCTCGTCGAGATCCTTCTCCGACAACCACTCCATAACTTCGTCATCCACTGCAAGCAGTTCTCTGAGGGGCTCCCCAGTGTCCCAACAATTCATCGCCGCTCTCTGTACAAGTCGATAGGCATCGGTCCGAGCCAAGCCCGCCTGCAGAAGCACTTCGAGGACTCGGCTCGAAAAAACGAGCCCGTTCGTCAGGTTCAGGTTCTGTTCCATCGCCTCTGGGTAGACATCAAGGCCATCAATGACACCCTTTAAGCGATGCTGCATAAAATCAAGCGCGATACAAGCGTCGGCGATAGCAACTCGCTCAACTGACGAGTGCGAGATGTCACGTTCGTGCCACAAAGCAACGTTCTCGAAGCCAGTCACGGCGTAAGCTCGTACCAACCGCGCCAAACCAACAAGGTTCTCGCACTTGATCGGATTACGCTTGTGGGGCATTACGGACGAGCCTTTCTGGCCCTTCCCGAAGGGCTCGGCTGCCTCAAGAACCTCGGTGCGCTGCAAGCCGCGAATCTCAAGAGCAACGTTTTCAATCGATGCCGCGACGACAGCAAGGTGTGAGAGAAACTCAGCGTGCCGATCACGTGGTACGACCTGCGACGAAACGGGCTCAACGTTGAGCCCAAGCTTGGCGCATGTTCGCGGCTCGACGGCGGGATCGAGTGTTCCATAGCTACCCACTGCCCCCGAAATCTGGCCGAAGCGAATGACTTCTCGCGCTCGTCGCAATCGGTCAGCGGCACGACGGAATTCCTCGTAGTAGCGCAAGAACTTGAGACCGAGGGTGATGGGTTCAGCGTGGATTCCGTGGGTGCGACCAACCATCGGTTGGTCTCGGTACTCAAGTGCTTTTGCCATGAACAATGCGACGAGATCATCGCAACCAGCGATTAAAAGGTCAGCGGCACGCACACAACGGAGCGCTAACGATGTGTCCAGCACATCAGAAGATGTCAGTCCGAGGTGCAGATAACGAGCATCGGCGCCGATCTGTTCTTCGATGGCCTCGAGAAATGCAATAACGTCATGGCTCGTTCGTCGCTCGATCTCCAACACTCGTTCAGGATCGGGCGGAACTGCACGACGCACATTCTCGAGCGCTTCAGCGGGAATGTTCCCGAGCTCCGCCATCGCTTCGGCAGCTGCGAGCTCTACCTCAAGCCAGGTAGCGTATTGAGCCGCTTCATCCCAGATGCTGCTCATTTCGGGACGCGTGTAACGGCTGATCATCGCGAAGGCTCGGAAAAGTTTTCAGGCACGATACGTCGCCAAAGGTGGATACAGACAACGATCCAGAAAGCTAATTCTATCCCGGTAGTTCAGGTCGACCAAACTTGTCGGCCGCGACTTGTGTAATCGACTAGGCCAAAACTAGCCGGCCGCCGGCAGGAAGGGTAAGCCCGTCGGCGAAACGCGTGTTCAACTTGTCAGCCACCGATCGTTGAGCCAATACATCGACCGCAATGCCGTCGTCAGCAAAAACACGTCGTGCCATCTCCTGGATTTGCTCGGCTTCCACTCCGTCAATACCTAGCAGAATTTCGTCCATGTCAAAAGTTTGGCCGAAATACATTTCCTGCTGGGCGAGGGTGCTCATACGACCAACAGTGCTCTCAAGCCCGAGCATCACACTGCCTTTCAGGTTTTCCTTCATGCGGGAAAGTTCTTTGGGCGAGACTGGCACCTCCCGCAAAACGCTGAGTTCTTCAATGATAAGGTCGAGAACCGTGGCCGCCGCGTCTGGTCGGGTACCTGCGTAGATCCAGAAACACCCCGCATCAGCGTAGGTCTCGAGCGCAGAATAAACACTATAAGCAAGACCGTGTTCCTCACGAATGCACTGAAATAGCCTCGATGAAACGCTACCACCGAGCACCGCGTTGAGTAAGAAGGCAGCGTAGCGTTCTTTTTCATTGACCGAGGGGCCTGGGCAACCAACTGCGATGTGAACCTGTTCAAGTTCCTCCTTGCTGAGAATTCGGAAGTGTTGAAAGGCCCTCGGTGCAGAGAAATCCAGAGGTTCGCTGTGATTGGAAAGGCCACCGAACTTGTCTTCGACGAGCCCCAGAATCTCTTTGTGATCGAGTCGGCCCGCGGCAGCGACGACAACGTTCGCCGGCTCATAGGCTCGACGAAAAAACACGCTAAGGTCATCGCAACTGAGCGACTTAATCGTTTCACGAGTGCCGAGAATCGGCGTCCCGAGAGGGTGGTCGAGCCAAAATGTGCGACTGAATTCCTCCCAGAGAAACTCTTCAGGAGAATCTTCAACGGCAGCTAACTCTTCGAGGATCACCGCCCTCTCAAGCTCCATTTGGTGCTGCTCGAACAACGGGTTCAGCACGATGTCCGAGACCAATTCGAAGGCGTCTTCGACGTGAACAGCTAGGACATTGGCAAAGTAACAGGCGTGCTCTTTAGTGGTAAACGCATCGAGCTGCCCCCCCATGGCATCGCTTTTGTAGGCAATATCTTTGGCTGATCGATTCGCCGTTCCCTTGAACAACATGTGCTCAATGAAGTGGGAGATGCCCGCTTGGTCAGGTGCTTCAAAGCGCGAGCCCATTTTCACCCAAATGCCGAGGCTAGCGGAGCGCACAGTGGGCACGCACTCGGTGGTGACGACAAGGTGGTTTCCCAGCTCCGCCCGCTGGACAGATTGATTGGTGGGCATGCGGAAGGATAACAGTCGGCGCAGACTAATGGTGCCAACCTAGAAGCCAGTTGGCTCCTCAAATGCCCTTATGAAGTATAAAACACGGTGGTTCGGCGCAGGCCGTCCTTGAAATCTATTTTCGGCACGTAGCCGATTACGTCACGGGCACGGTCGATGTCAGCGTGAGAGTGGCGAACATCTCCGGGGCGAGCATCGGCATGTTCCGGTTCAGAGTTCGTACCCATGATTTCATTCAAGAACTTGATAAGGTCAAGCAACGTATAGCGATCACCGCAGCCAATGTTGAGGACATCGCAAGTACCGGAGGCCCTATTGTCCGTGTCGACTCCGGCACGGCCCATTGCGTCAGAATCTGCCTCTGACTTGTCAATACCAACAGCCAGCAGGTTCGCGTAAACCACGTTGTCAATAAACGTGAAGTCACGTGATTGAAGCCCATCCCCGTATATCGTTGGTTTCTCGCCGCTCTGCATGCGGGTAATAAACTTGGGAATTACCGCTGAGTACTGCGACGCCGGATCCTGGCGTGGGCCAAAAACATTGAAGTAGCGCAGTGCGAAAATGTCGAGACCGTAAGTACGGGCAAAGATACCGCCTGCTTCTTCCGCAGTAAGCTTGCTAAGCGCATAAGGCGACATAGGGCTTGGCGGCATCGACTCTTCTTTAGGCAACGTAGGCGTGTCACCGTAGACCGATGATGACGAAGCCATCGCAATGCGACGCACGCCTGCCTTCTGACAGGCCTCCAGAAGCGCGATTGTCCCTTCTACGTTAGCTCGCATCGTGGCTACGGGGTCAGCGAACGAGCGCGGCACCGAGGGTACCGCTGCCTGGTGAAAAACGGCTTCCACACCGATAACAGCTTCTTCGAGAGCGTCATATTCCAATAGTGACGCTTTGATGAAGCGGAGCTGATCTGGGAGAGGCCCCACACTTGAGTCACTGGCTACGGTTTCACCAGCATCCCCGCTGGTAGCAATCGGCGCAGCCACTGCTTCGGCTACTGCCATTTCGAGATTCTCACGCCGGCCAGTTGACAGGTCATCAAGCACGACAACTTCGTGCCCACGCGCCAACAGTGCGGTCACAAGATGTGAACCGATAAAACCAGCACCCCCGGTAACGAGAAAACGTCGAGAATCACTCATTGCGGGCGGCAGTTTCGCATGTTGGCTCAAACACTTCTATTCCTGGTCAGGAAAGGCATTGAACATCGAGGGCAACGTAGGATCTTCTTCAGTCTAAAGTAAACTCGTTTACCCAGTCGTCAGTCGCGGACCATTCTGGTTGTTCAGTCTTCGCGAAAATCCAATCACCGAGCACCAAAAAATCCATCTCAGTACGCATGAAACAGCGGTAAGCATCCTCGGGTGTACACACAATCGGCTCACCACGAACGTTGAAACTCGTGTTCACAAGGAGACCGTACCCGGTCCGGTCCTTGAAAGCATTAATCAACTTCCAATAGCGCTCGTTGGTCTCACGATGGACAGTTTGAATGCGGGCGGAGTAGTCAACATGAGTAATCGCTGGAATGTCGGAGCGAGGCTGGTAAAGGCGCTCGAACATCCCTTGGTTTTGATCCATCGATAGAGGCTCACGTCGTGACTCTACGACCGGCGCAACTAAGAGCATGTACGGCGAATCTTCTTCCAGTTCGAAGTACGTGCTGCATTCCTCTGTCAACACCGACGGCGCAAAAGGCCGAAACCCCTCACGGTACTTGATCTTCAAATTTAGGGTCTTCTGTGTATCAGGACGCCGCGGATCACCCAGAATGCTGCGATTGCCCAGGGCGCGCGGGCCCCATTCCAGCCGACCCTGAAACCAACCCACAACGTCACCTTGGTCGAGCAACTCGGCGACGTACATTGACAGTTCGTCGAAGTCGTCAAAATNCNTGCATGGCGCATCATACTTCCGAATCACGCGCTCGATATCGCCATCGCTGAATGCTGGCCCNAGAAGNGATCCCTTCATGCTATCCGTGGCCGAGCAAAGCTTTCGTTCCTGCCCATCCCAGATGTAGTGNGCTGCGTAGGCTGCACCTAAAGCCCCTCCAGCATCACCAGCCGCGGGTTGGATCCATATTCGATCAAAGATTCGCTCACGTAATAACTTGCCGTTGGCNACNCAGTTAAGNGCTACACCACCAGCCATNACCAGGTTAGGCGAGTTCGTCAATTCACGNGTTGTCTTGGCAAGGNGNAGAACGATCTCCTCNGTGACNTGTTGAATCGCGAGCGCCAGATTCATGTACGGCTGTGTGATGTTCGTCTCCGGCTCCCTCCTAGGGATACCGAACAGNTTCNNCCACTTNTCATTGGCACACATTCTTAAGCCNGTAGCNAAGTCGAATTGCTTCATGTTCAGAAGCAACGAACCATCGTCGCGGAGATCGACGAGTTCGTCGAGAATGANCTNNCGGAACCGTTTAACTTCGTCGGAATTTNTCTCCCCGTAGGGAGCAAGCCCCATCAGCTTGTATTCACCACTGTTGACCCTGAAGCCACAGTAGTAGGTGAATGCGGAGTACAGCAGCCCGATTGAATGAGGGAAATGGAGATCTCTGAGAATCTGTAGCTCTTTCCCCTCAGCCTTTCCGATCGTCGTCGTAGCCCACTCGCCAACGCCGTCCATCGTCAGTATGGCTGCTTCTTCAAATGGCGAGGGATAAAACGCACTTGCCGCATGAGAGACATGGTGCTCTGGGAAAAGCAGCGGCGGGCGTTCACGCTGTGGAAGAATTATGTTCGCTTCAGTGTCCACAGCAAGTTCACCCGTCAACCCCGCTTGAACCTTGGCAAGCTCTTCCCACAGCATCCGCTTCATGAAGAGCTTCTCCTTCATCCACACAGGCATCGCATGGAGAAAGCTTGTCAGTCCACGTGGTGCAAAAGCATGATAGGTCTCTAGGAGCCGTTCGAGCTTAAGATACGGCTTGTCATAGAAAGCAATCCCCTTAAGGTCGGGAATCGTGAAGCCAGCCTCCGACAGCACATAGCGCGTCGCGTTAGCCGGAAACCGGGCATCATGCTTCTTGCGGCTGAATCGCTCCTCGTGAACCGCAGCAACAATCTCACCATCGACCAGCAACGCAGCGGCGCTGTCATGGTAGTAAGCAGATATACCAAGGATTGCGGACTTCACTACCTAGAAGAGGGTGTAGATAAATGGTGAAAGGGCTGTGCCTGCCGTCAATAGCAGAAGGGCACCAACTATCAGAAGAAGAAGGATGATCGGCAACAACCAGTACTTCTTCCGGGCTCGAAGAAATCCCAACAAATCAGCCAAAAACTCCATAATCAACCCTTTCCGGCAATCCACTTAGTACGGTGTCTCAAGATTCGAAACAGTCGAAGTAGCATCACGTTCGACGAAGACACTGCCCTCGCCTCGCCACTCCTTATTGCGCATTGCGTCGGCACCCATCATCCGTCGGAACAACCCGACGGGTGTCACGATCATGGCAAACAAGATCGTCAAAAGGATACGGGAACCAAAGGCAGCGAGGATTCGTGCCAACCCCCACCAAAGAATCGCCCAGGGCCGGAACAAACCGGGCGCCAACATTGCCAACACCATGACCAAAATCGCCGGCAGAATAAAACTCGACTGCATGTTGATGTATCCAACCAACAAAAGGATGAGCGTCAAAGCTAATCCAGCCTCCCGGCATTGTGTGTTGGTCAAACGCGATGGCGAATATTGCATGGGTACATTCTATATATATATGTGGATGCACTAGTCGAAGTCAGAACATCCAGCGAATCACTTAGGTGGAATTGTTCGGTCAAAATCCCCTCGGCTGTCGCAACGGTGCGGCGGGTCTTAGCCAGATCACTTATGCCAAGCTTAGTCATACATTCGGTAGAAGCCCCGAGTTGAGAATCATTTAACACTGTCACCAAAGCCCCCTCCAAACAGAAAATTTCTGATTCCCAACGAGAGGAGGCGAGGTTGTCGCAAAACAAGGTGTGTCATCAATCGCCAAGCTTCATCGCGATGAAAACGCCCAAGTTGTGATTTGGCGGAGTTACTGAGGAGGCCAAGCAAACGACCGTAATCAGCACTGTTGAAGTCATGCATAGCTCGCCGAATACCGAGATGGAGATCCAATTCTCGCCGCAGCGCCCGGATTTCAGCATTACTCCCAGCATTATCGGCGAGTATGCTTGCTCTCGATGTCAAGAAGGACCCGGACCGACCCACTTCAGTTTGGCCACTGCGAGCCCCATTTGAATGTAACAGCTCATCCGCAACTCCCTGCGCTCCCCGAAATCCAGTAACGATTCCACCGACCGTGCTTACCTTCACCTGCCCCGCAGCATCACCCACAAGATAGACATCACCGGCTCCAACCCGTCGATGGACAGGGATCCATTTCAAATACAAAGGGATTTTGGCTGCTTGGAACTCCATAGCCTTAAGACCCTGTTTCTCCATAAAACTTTTGAGTGCTTCTTGAGGATTCTTACCGTCTGGTTTCTCGTCGGCAATGAGGCCGAGCCCTCCCCTGCCGGAACCTTCCGGGATTAACCAGTAGAAATAAGGAGTGTCCTCGAGCTCGAACCAAACACGCGTGGACTCGGGTGACATGTCGTCTGGAAGTTCAACGATAGCTTGCATTAGCGAAACGGTGGGTTGCCGAGGCCAACCAGCACATTGGGCCACAACGCTGAAGGCACCATCTGCTCCGATTACAGTGTCCGCCATCGTTACGAAAGTCTCGGCAGGATTCGATCCTTTAAACGTCAGTTGGATGGCGCCCCTTGTGCGTGCATCTGCACCATCTTGTTCGCTTGAATATGCTGATGGGGGTGATCGGTCTGTATCCAATGTATGCGCCTTCAGATCCACAAGTCGACGACCCGTTATAATCTCAGCTCCTTCGGCCATCGCTTCCTTAGCGAGAACCTTGATCAGATCGGCCCGCTCGATAATCAGATCAGGCCGGTCAAGCTCTACCGAAGCTTGACTCCCGTTAGCAAACAATTCGAATACGCGAATCTCGTTTACGATCGCATCGTCAGCAAACAAACCCATCTGCTCGCGAAATTTGTCGGTAACGATGAGCGTGCGACGGGCCGGATCTATGGCCGTGGCGACCTCATAGACACGAACCCGAACCCCCTCGCGCGCCAGCTTCATCGCGATGTAGAGT
>PCAP01000024.1 GCA_002731215.1 Acidobacteriota bacterium
AGGGTGGGATTCGAACCCACGGTACGGGGATTACCCGTACACGCGCTTTCCAAGCGCGCTCCTTCGGCCTCTCGGACACCTCTCCACGATGCCGCCCCACGGGCACGCGGCGCGTTTATGTAGCGTAAGAGCTTGGGTGGGTATTCTAGCTACGGTGTTGCCTGCGCCGTGATTCTGCCGCAATGATTGGCGAGAGCGTACCCTCCGAAGAAAACGCCAGCGTAGAACAGATCGCCAGCCATTGTGTTGAACAAGTACGGCAGCGCCATTGTGTAGCAGAGGACAAGGCCTTGCAAAGTGGGTGCGTAGAGGGTTCCCATCGCCCATTCGCCAAAGTTTGAGACGACAAACAGAATCATCGACGAAGCTAGTGAACCGGCAACCACTCGTGTTGTGGTAACCCCGTTGCGGAACAAACCCCTGCCCGCCATAGCGATGAGAATGAACGAAGCGTATACAAAGGGCATCGTTACGTGATGACCGATAAAGAAGTCACTAACTGCCAATGCTACGAGCGGTGCGATGAAGGCGCTGCGTCGGGAACCGTGTGCCGCACCGAAAAGGGCCATTCCGCCAATCGGCGTGAAGTTAGGAATATGAGGTAGCAACCTGGCGATCACGCCAACAGGGATTAGCAAATAATTCATAGTCGATTTCCGTTTCAGCGGAGCCACAGGCTCAAAGTTGATTCCGTTCAGAACCTCTGAATCGTACCGGTGCGGGCGAAGGGGAGCAAGATGCATTGAGTCGCGGGCTCAGTTCATAGACTATTGGCCGAAGCAATCTAAACAGAGGGTATAGCTGTGCGTATCGTCGCTAAACTGAGGCCGGAAACATGCTTTGGGCGGTGGTGAAGTAGACTCGAATACGTTCAGAGACCAACCATCTCCCCGGGGTGAAGGCCGACGACGGAGACAAACCATGCTGATTTCGAAGAATTTACGTACCAGTGGGAGCTTGGCCGCATTACTGTTAATCCTCGTGCTACCGGTGCAGGCAATCGCTCCAGCGTCAGAAGGCGAAACGTATCTGGAAATCGAGACAGAGACCGCCGGCGAGGTGACCAACATTAGAATCTGGCTCAGTCATAACGCCATACGTATTGATGCTGACACCCAAGGTGGGGTATCAGTTATTTCGATCGGCGGAGATGAAGGCAAGTTACTGATGGTTATGCACCAGCAGAAAACCTATATGGAATTTGCTGCCGCGATGATGGCAAACATGGCCGGAATGTTGGGCCAGATGCAGCCGGGGACTGCAGAAGAGTTAGTCGAGGATACCCAGCCGACCTTAACGCGCACTGGCAACACTAAACAGGTTGGGGAATGGGCTGCCTACGAAGTGCTTGCCCGGAATCCCGGCGAAGACGGGGGAATGTTCATGTGGTTTTCTCAGGACTTGGGGGCTGACTTCCGTACCCTTGCCGAGCAAATCCTGACATCAATGGCCTCGTTATTGAACAGTCCAATAATGAGTATGATTAGCATGGCAGGTGGCAGCGACCCTGGATTGTTTGATGAAATCGAGGCACAGCTCGAAACTGTCGACATGCCTGATGGGTTTCCGGTACAGATCATTTCCAGTGCCGACGGCATGGAACGGACCAGTACGCTGAAGGCGATCGATCAGGATGTCACCTTTGACACAGCCACCTGGGAACCCCCAGAGGGCTACACGAAAATGAGAATGCCATTCGGCCGTTGACAAAATCCCGAAAAATATGGCCTGTTTTTGCAGATTGCAATCAACTTTTTTTGGCTACGCACTGAAAGTTGTTGACACATGTGCAGTGGCTGCTAGTGTGGGCGATGCCCAGGTGAAATCCTCGATTGAGCGAAGCTGTCGGAGGCCCCGCGTGGATATAAACAACTTCGCGGGAGGCGATCGTGGAGATTGCCTGGGCTCCTTTGTGTGCGCACCATGCGCTTGATCCTCGTCGGCTTTGGCACCGTGGGGCGGGGTGTTGCTGAGAGTTTGTTGGCATCTGAACCTGAACTGTCGGTTGCGGGTGCCGAACCGCGTGTTGTTGCAGTTGTTGATCCTGTCGTTGGTAGTGTGAGGCGTGAAGGTGGCTTGGATCTTGGAACCTTGCTCAGGCTAGCCGACACAGGGGAGCCTCTTGCCACTTGCCCGGGAGCCGAGACGGTTGCCGGCCTCAAGGAAGTGTTGGAGGTAGCAGGAGGCGACGTTCTCGTCGAGCTGACGCCCACTGATCTTCACACCGGGGAGCCTGGGCTGGGCCATGTACGTGCTGCCTTAAAAGCCGGGTTGCATGTTGTGACGACCAACAAAGGACCAATAGCTCTGGCTTATCATGAGTTGAGAACCACGGCACACAAAGCGGGTCTCCAACTACGTTTCGAAGGGACTGTGCTCTCCGGGACTCCAGTCTTGAACCTCTGTGAAGCGGGGCTGGCTGGTGCCGGGATCCGTGAGATCCGAGGGGTCGTGAACGGCACCTGCAACTTCATTCTCACGGAGATGGAGGGCGGGACTAGCTATGCCACAGCTTTATCTAAGGCGCAGCATCTTGGGTACGCGGAAGCAGACCCCAGCGGTGACGTCGAGGGCCTTGACGCTGCGGCTAAGGTTCTGATTTTGGCGAACAGTGTCTTGGACGCAAACCTGAAGCTTGAGGACGTGAACCGCACTGGTATTAGCGAGTTGACAGCCGAAGATATTCAGACAGCGCGCATGGCGGGAAAGACGTGGCGTCTTATTGCCCGTATTAGTCAGGGAGAAAACGGATGGGAAGCTAAGGTTGGCCCAGAAGAAGTCAATCGTGCGGACCCGGAGGGTTCCTTAACTGGCCCGGAAAATCTCCTAATTTTCGACACCGAAGCTTTGGGCGAGGTAACAATTACAGGCCCAGGGGCTGGTCGTCGTGCCACTGGTCACGGGGTGATTGCTGACCTGCTAGCAGTGCACCGGAACGTGTCGTAAATGCCTCGTTTGATGATGTCGCTGTGACTAGCCGTACCGACGAACCACGCGACCAAGAGGTCCAAGCTCTTGGACAAGTGTTGGAGTTACTTGCCGAGTGTACCGAGGAAGGGCGACTTGCGCGTGCGCAAAAACTGGCTGCCAAAGTTACATGCCAAGTCGCCGAAGACGAGCTCATCATCGCTGCGGTTGCCAACTACAATGTAGTTGTAGACGTAGAAAATCGTCGGATTCAGCACGGTTGCCGGGACTTTCAAGGGCAGGCGCGCAAGCTCTGCCTATGTAAGCACGTGGCTGCCACATTGCTAGCCCTTGAGCCGAACCGCGCTCTTTTGATTGCCCGGGAGTTGGCCAACGGGGCACAACCAGTATCGGGCGTGGTAGCAGCCTGGCGGCTTGAGGTGATAACTCGTTTCCGCCTTGGAGGCTAGAGTTAACAGATGTCGGGAAACACTAATGCGCCTAGCTGTTATACGGACCAGCCAAGGATTTCGACTCCACAGCGGCTAAGCTTGATGCCGTCCCCGGCGACGCGCCAGAATTTCTTCCAGCCGTAAGCGCGTTCCGCGTGTACAAATGCGTCAAGAATGGCGAGGTTGACGTTAGCAGAACTGGAGAGCTCCTCACGCAACAGAATGCTTTCGCGGAAGGGTATACGTACGTCGTAACGACCGTGTATGAGCACGACCGGAGCAGTCAGGTTGCCGAGCTTGCCTCGCAGGGTAAGTTTGTCGAATGCTTCCAACACCCCGGGCACTAGGTTGTGCCGCGCTTCTGCGTGTGCCTCAGGGTCCGTAAGGGTCATGTAATCAAGCAGGTTACGGCCCTCAGGAGACAATTTCTCGCGGACTTCGCCCCAGGGTGGCGCGTGGCCTTCCTTCCACGCTTCCGCTCCTATTGAGAAGACCTCGCCATCCCTCTTGTCGGGCAACCAGCGGGCCAAGCTGGAGAGAAAAACCCAGCGTCCTTCTAGCTGTTTAGCGGCGTCATGAGCCGTGGGTTGCTTGTCACCATAACTAGCCACTCCACCGGTGGCGGTAAATTCGGATAGATGCTCGACGTCGTAATAAGCACCGATCGTAAGTATGCCGGCGAGTTCTTCGTCGCTCATTTTTGATCCAGCGAGACAGGTAGGTCCAGCCGCGTAAGACAAAGCGAGCAGCACAACTTTGTCTATGCCAGTTGCCTGTGGGATTGCGCGAGCCACCCGTAAGACATCTTCCGGATCCTGAAAGCTCATTAATCGCCGTTTCATCCGCGGAAACTCAGGAAGAATCACGGGCATGCCCCCTCGCGCGATCGTTGAAGCGAAGGTTGGAATACGGTGGTCTTTAATTCCGTCCTTGGTAAGGCCGTGCATCATCAACACCGCGACCCGCGCTTGTGGGCCGCCCGCTGCCGTGTACACATCGGTGGGGCCGAATCCTTCGACCAGTGGCCCGTGCGAGGCGCACTTCACCGCAGCGGATTCGTGTGTTTTGCCCTTCCCTCCCTGCAAGAGCGCACCGACAAGAGAGAAGGCGGCGTACAGAGTGGCGAGCCGCGATCTAGGCTTGCTCACATCCTTAAGATTCGGTCAGCGAAGTTTCCTAGAATACCCTACTGGACGACCACGTCGAGTCTTCCCTAGGTCTGTCCGCGTTGTCGTGCCTGGGCCACTACTCGACCGACATCGCGGGCCCCTAGAGCAAGAGAACCTCGAAACGATTAGCGAATCATTGCGTCCCAAACCAAGTCCGTGTTCTCAAGCGAGTCAAAAAGAAAATCGGGACAGCATTCTTCGAGCTGAAATCGGGAGTACACGCCGGTTGCTACTGCAATGGTTCGTGCCCCTACGACTTTGCCACAGGAGATATCCGCTGGGGTATCGCCCACAATAACCAAGGTCTCGCATTCAGGGTGCTCACCAACAAGCGCTTTTGCCCTTGCAGCGGCAATCATGGGTAACTCGTCGCGATTTTCGCTGTCAGATCCGAAGGCACCGACCTGGAAACGGGAGAACCCTAGGCCAGAGGCATCCAGTTTTCGTTGTGCGCCGGGTTCGATGTTTCCGGTAAGCAATCCCAGTAAGGCCTGACCAGTTTTCGATTCGATGTGGTTCAGGCACTCTACAACTCCCGGAAACGGTCGCACGATGTGCGAAAGCAATTCGTTGTCAAAGTGTTTCAGGTAGCGGTTCCAGAGATCCTCCAACCCGGCCTTCACCACAGATCGCGGAATTTCAGCATGCTCCAGCAGCTCGTAAGCGATTTGAGGATCTGTCTTGCCAGCGAATGACACCTCACCGATTGGTCCGGCGGTACCGTAGACATCTATGAGAGCAGACTCGAACGCTCGTCCGCTGGCCCCGTCCGTGGTTAGAAGGGTGCCATCAATGTCGAACAAAAGAAGTTTCTTCATAGCCGACGGAAGCTGGTATCAAGGTTGTCGTTACGGCAGCACACCATTTTTCTACGAGAGATCGAACAAGCGACTCAGCAGCATCTGAAGAGGAAATCTCTCAAGAGCTCCGGTTGCGGCAGCTTGTTCGTCGAACCTCTGAACCCCATCTCCTTCGATTCCGGTACCCCAGATCACAACGGGTAGCGGGTCGGCAGCGTGCTGACCGCTTTCGGAGAGGGTGGCGTGGTCCGATGCAACGGCAACGTGAAGTTCACCATCGTGGGTTTCAATCAAACGCCCTAGCGCAGCGTCGACTTTTTCAATAAATTCGGCTTTGAGATCCGGCCGGCGGTCGTGTGCCGCTATGTCGGCTCCTTTGACGTGGACAATAACCAGGTCATTGTGCTGGAGCGCTTCCGCGGCTGCATCGAATTTAGCGCCAAGGTCTGTGTCGAGATTTGCGGTCATTTTGTCAGTGGAAACTGTCTTTGCCCCGAGCCAAGAGGCGAGCCCTAGTAGCGTCCGGTCCCCACCGATACAAACAAGGCGAAGCGGCAGGCCGGCTTCCTCGAGAGGGATGAGCTGGTGGATACGTCCTGCACCACGGGTGAGCAGTGCATTTGCCGGACGCAGCCGTTGTTTCTCAAGCGCCTTGTTAATTGGGTGATCCACAAGAATGTCACGGGCCGCCTTCTCGAACATAGCAAGGACCTGGGCCGTGTATATTGCGCGGTCGTTATTGGGATCGACAGGGCGTGGAGTAAGAGCTTTCGAGGGAAGCGTACCCTCACCAGGGTCACTGCCGTTGATGTCTGCGGACAGCCCATCCCCACTGAGCACAACTGCGAGCCTGTGTTCTGTGCCAACCTTGACCCGTACGTCCACCTCGCTGGAAATATCCTTGGGAAGCGATACGCGATCGATCGCTTTGGCAAGTTCCTCGGCCTTGTCCCTAATCCGTCCGGCCCGGCGATCGACGACGGTGCCGTTACTTTCAATAGTTGCGAAGTTGCCGCGCAAAGCAACGTCGCCAGCTGATAGCGTTAACCCTGCCCCCAGCGCTTCCACAGGCCCACGTTTCAGAGCCAGTGGGGATTGGCCGAACAGCGCCAAACTTCCCGCGGCGGTATCCGGGACAACACCCGCCGCCACCGGATCGGCGAGACCGCATAGACCCTCGGCAGCCAGCCGGTCAAGCACTGGAGTCTTCGCGGCTTGTAGTGGAGTGCGGTTACCGAGTTCACGGACAGGACGATCGGTAAGGCCGTCGATGATCAGCAGAATCGTGGGTGGCGACTCCAGCCTCGCATCAGAGCTGGCCGACAGGGAAGGTAACCGATGTTGCAGTACCCCGGTGACTAGCTCCAGCGTAGGCACGACCGGAGGGTCGCCATGAGATGTTTCCAGCTCCTGAACTTCATGAACCGCGGCTTGTTGAAGGACGTAATTGTGGATCGTACGAATGTCTTCAAAGTTTTCCAGGTACCGCTCTGCACGGCGTGCGCTGACCCGGGAGCGGGCCAGGAACCGTGCTCGATGGACTTCTTCGTCAGGTGTCGTGAGTACCAATGGGACTTGATACACCATGCCTTCAAGGTCAGGGAATGGCACGAGGCCGGGAACCAGATGCACACCTTCAACCAGGATGCTCATGTTCTCGGCGATGGCACGTTCAACGACAGCGCGTACCCCGACGCAAACCCTACGTGCTTGCTCCTCGAACGAAGCAATTACACGGTCGGGGTGGTCGATATCAACCGCGGCCCCTGCTGGTTCTTCGCTCGGTGGCGTTTCAAGATGTTCGACGATTTCAAAACTCGAGCTATGTAATGCCGGCATTATCTTTGGGGTAAAGACCATCCGCATGACCTGCCGGATTGTGTCAGTCGCATTGATTCGGTAGATGCGCAACAACGGGGCGAGCTCCAGGGAAAGCGACGATTTGCCGCTTCCGCTAGCTCCACCGACGTAGATGACCAGCGGCCGAGGCAAAGTCCGAATGCGCCGCAAAAGCCGATAACGCTGAGCTGATCGTGTCCCAACCTCCTTCTCGAGAAATTCGTCCACCCGACGGGCGATCTCTGCGCTTGAAACCACTTCGAGTTTGTCGGCGGCGAGGCTGAGCTCAAGCATCGTTACGAGATCGTATGCGCGGTCGAGGTCGACTCCCGCAGCTTGCATACTGCGAGCCAAAAGGCCACGGGAAAATGGCTGCTCCTGGCCGTGATAAATGACTTGAAGAGGCGGTGTTGTGACCTGTGGATCAAGGAAGCTTGACGGTACAGAGTCGCCGTACATTTTGTGTAGCTGGCCCGTGATTGCTTCACGGATTTCTGCGGTCGTTACCTCTCCCCGGTCACCGAACTGATCGCGAATGGCTCGGGCTGCTGCGTAAGCTTCTTCAAAGGCAACCCCACGTTGGACGAGGTCGTGTGTAATCATGCCGCGCAGAAATCGATG
The DNA here is from genome assembly GCA_002731215.1 of Acidobacteriota bacterium. Classification (GTDB taxonomy): domain Bacteria; phylum Acidobacteriota; class UBA890; order UBA890; family UBA890; genus UBA890. The sequence goes on from PCAP01000024.1 coordinate 7,789, forward strand.
GCGGTTTCCATCGGAATCAATAGCTAGCAAGGTCACGCGACTCTTCCCTGGCGTCAACGCGGACCAGCAGCCTTCCGCGCTTCCTCGATAAACGCCGCCCACTGAGGCCGGGTTGCCGGGTCCCAGATTTTGGCTAGATCTGCCCGCGCTATGTCCTCCGATTCCCCGAGGAGAAGTGTGCGGTACAGGTATACAAAGGCCGATACACGCATGTTCGCGAAACAGTGCACAAAAACTTGGCGATCTTTATTGACCTTCATTACATCGAAGAAAAGCTGGAGATCACGCTGGCTCGGTTCCTCCCATGACACTGGGATCTGGATGTATGCCATCCCTTGTTCCGTGACGAGGTAGCCTTCTAGCTGGTTTCGTTCTTCATCTGCTGGCGCAAGATTGATGACGATATCGAAGCCGGCTTTCTTGACCGCGCCGATTTCATCGTAAGTGATCTGGCCTGCTGTCGCTAAGCGTTCTGAAATACGCAAGTATGCTCGCGCTCCCGCGAGCTCGGCATCAGTGTCCTGCGTTATAGCTTGTGACTCCATAAATACCGACATCAAAACGATCAAAAGCCAAGGGAACATATTCGCCTCCATTGTCCAATCTTATATGTAACTTAGAACCTGGATCTTCTCAGGTGACCATTGTGGGAAGAACCCGATTAGGCGTTAGGCGCAGATGATTATCGAAGATCGTTGCAATTCAGCCACGCTCGTTTTTGTGTAGCCGTTTTCCAGCAGGACTTCCAGGGTGTGTTCTCCCAGTATTGGCGCGCCGCGCTCGATCGCAGCGTGACTAGCCCCAAGCTTGACCGGAAAGCCGAGAGTTTTCACCGGACCGAGTGTCGAATGCTGAACCTCAGTGACCATCTCCCGCTCAATGGTCTGCGAATGATTGAGCATCTCCTGAAGGCTTGCCACTGGCCCCGCAGGAACTCCGGCAGCCTCGAATCGTCGCAACCATTCCTCGGTGGAGTGCTGTTTGAAGAGCGGTATCAGTACCGCGACTAATTCGTCGAGGTTCTCCATCCGGGCTGCGTTGTCGCAAAAGAGTTCGTTTTCGACGAGCCTTGGTTGCCCGACAATTTCGGGGACTTTCTCCCAACTTTCTTGGGTCGACGCCCCTAAGTTGATCCAGCCATCCGAGGTCTCAAAAGCTTGATAAGGAGCGTTGAGAGGGTGAGCTGACCCCAACGGGCCGGGAGATTCACCTGTCGCCAAGGCGATGGCGGATTGCCAGTATGTGTGGGTGATACCAGCCTCGTACAAAGAGGTGTCCACGCGTTGACCCTCGCCTGTTAGCAAGCGATGGAGTATTGCCGCTACCACACCCATTGCGCCGAGAATTCCCGCGGTGATATCGGTTACTGGAACGCCACATTTAACTGGTGTCCGCCCGTCACTTTCGCCGGTGAGGCTCATCAGACCACTGTACCCTTGAGCAATCAGGTCAAAGCCGCCAATGCCGGCGTACGGCCCGGTACGTCCGAAGCCTGAGATCTCGCACCAAACCAAGCCTGGGTTGCCGCTTTTGACGCTGTCGTAACCGATGCCTAGTTGGTCAAGCGTTCCAGTGCGGTAATTCTCTATCACCACGTCGGCCCCACGGATCAACCGGCGTACCAAGGTCACCCCCTCGGGGCGCTTTATGTCGATGGCGATGCCGCGCTTGTTCCGGTTCAGCATCATGAACGCAGCTGACTCGCCATCAATCTCAGGGGGCACGAATGAGCGAGAAGGGTCTCCGTTGGGGACACGCTCGACCTTGACCACATCAGCACCCATGTCGGCAAGCATTCGGCCGCAGACTGGGCCGGCCATAATGTGGCCGAGTTCCAGGACCTTGATGCCTTCCAAAGGAGCGAAGCCAGCTCCGCTCATGCCAGGGTCTCTCGGCAATACATCCAGCGGCCTGAAAGCATCATCAGCCTCCCTTGAAGTCCGGGTCGGTTTTCCCTAAAAAGGCGCGGTAGCCACGGCGAAAATCTTTCGTGCCAAAGGCCTCGTAGCTTTCACGAACCTCTTCGTTGGTCAGTGGCTTCGAGTCGGCGAGGCGGCGAATGAATTTTTTATGCCAGCGATTCACCAGCGGGGCACCTTTCGCTACGCGTGTGGCTAGAGCATAAGCTTCCTGTTGGACCAGATCATCGGCAACGACACGATTCACAAGACCAACTGCAGCAGCACGTTGGGCACCGAACAGTTCACCGGAAAAAAGAATCTCCTTCGCCACCGGGGAAGCTACGACCGAGAGCAACGCTTGGAGCTCCGGATAAGCCATTGTCAGACCAAGACGGCTAACTGGGATGCCGAAACGGCTGGACTCACTGCAGATCCTGATGTCACAGGCGCACGCGATCTCCAGTCCGCCACCGACGCAAGCTCCTTCAACCAAGGCGATTGTAGGATGTGGCCCCTCAGCAATAGCGTTAATCGCTGCCTCTACGATGCCGCCGTAGGCCGTAGCTTGCACGACGTTGCTGCGCTCGTCACAGAACTCAGATATGTCGGCCCCGGCCGAGAATGCTTTGCCTCCGGCGCCCCTTACGATAATGCAGCGCACCGAGCCAAGGGCGTTCAATTCGGTGAATACGCCCGCCAATTCCTCCCAGGCTAAACGGTTTAAGGCATTGAGTTTGCCTGGTCGGTTGAGGGTAACCGTAGAGATATTGTCGTCGCTAGAAACAAGTATGTGATCAAAACTAGCCATCAGCGGTAGAACAGGTTGACTAAGCTAAGCGGGATGGCCGGAGCGTATGTCACCAAAAGAAGCACCGCCAGCAAAACGGCAACGAACCTAACGTTAACCTTACTGACCTCCCAAATGTCAGCCTTGGCGACTGAACAAGCTGTTACGAGAACACTGGCAACTGGGGGCGTCTGCTGTCCGATCCCCAGGTTCAAAGTTACCACTAGGCCGAAGTGAACCGGGTCGATACCGACCGCATAAACCAATGGCATTACGATCGGGACAACTAAGATAATGGCGGCTACCGAGTGAAGAAAAAGACCGATCGCCAGGAAAAAAAAGTTCAGCATGGCCAGGATCAGGTACCGATTCGTGGTTAGCTCGATCATGCTTTGAGCCAACTTTTGTGGCACCTGGGTTTCGGTCAAATAGGTCGCAAGCAATGCCGACGTGGCTACTAGCAGCATGACGACTGCTGTTTGCACGCCGCCGTCGAGCATGGACGAACGCAAGTGTTTCAGGTCGAGCTCCCGATAAATAAGCCCCCCGATCAGGGTCGCGGCGACGACCGCTAGGCCGGCCCCCTCGGTAGCGGTTACCCAGCCGGTAAAAATCCCGCCGAGAATTATTACGGGGAGCAGCAGTGACCAGGATGCATCTTTAAACGTTTGCCAGAGTCGGCTGAGCTGAAAAGTTTGCTCCACTGGGTAGTTGTGGCGCACCGCAAACTTGTAGGCGACTGCCATCATGAGTACGCCGCCCACGACTCCCGGAATAATACCGGCGACGAAAACTTCGACTACAGAACTGCCGGACATGACGGCATAGAGAATCATTGGAATTGAAGGAGGGATAATTACTGCCAGTGTTGCTGACGACGAGGTCACAGCTGCAGCAAATTCCTTCGAATACCCTTTGCGTTCCATTGCTGGTATCAGGACCGAGCCGAGGGCCGCGACATCGGCGACAGCAGAACCAGAAATTTCGGCGAAGAACAGCGAGGTCCCAATACTCACCATTGCTAGACCGCCACGGATGAAACCGAATAATGCGGAAGCAAAAGCGATCAAGCGCCTCGAGATTCCCGATGAGTTCATTATCGCACCAGCGAGAATGAAAAGCGGAATGGCAATAAGCGAAAACTTGGTGGCCCCATCGAAAAGAACCAATGCGAGATTGGGCATAACAGCGGGGCCGGAGGTGGCGACCATCGCCACTAGTGCCACAATGCCAAGCGCGACAGCGATTGGAACGTTGATGAGCACTAGCGCGATGAGGGCGAGGAACATCATTAACAGAGTCAAGGGTCGTTCCCCAATTTCTCTGCTAGAACGCTCAATTCAGAGACAACAAATAACAGGGCACCCAAAGGAATCACAGAATGCGCCACTGCAGTCGGTATTGACGGCATGCTTACCAGGTAGGTACCCCACAGGATTTGTTGTACCTGCCAACCAGCCCATGCCACGGACAAGAAAAACCCAACCACCAGCACCTCGCGCACCACAACGAGGGAAGCTCGGAGCTTCGGAGACGCGCCCGCTGTGAACTTTGGGAAGCCGATATGTGCGTGCTTCATAGCAGCAAGGCAGGCACCGTAGTAAGTCAACCAGGCAAGCATGATCGAGGCGAGTTCGTCATACCAAACCAGAGCGGCTCCTGCCTTGCG
>PCAP01000025.1 GCA_002731215.1 Acidobacteriota bacterium
ACCATCGAGCCAGCTCAACTCCGTGAGTTGAGGAGCGATCAGGCCAAGGCGCGCTCGTACTTCTTTGAGTGGCAAACCAGGCTCCTTCGACCTAGCCCTCCTCTTTTTTTTGGCTTTTTTCCCGGATGTCAACACCTTGGCAACTTTCTTCTTCGATGGCTTCTTCTTAACAGCCTTCTTCTTCGAAGCTTTACCACCCGATGGCGAAACACTTCGTGTCTTTTTTACCTTTTTGTTTCTAGTTGCACCCTTCTTTGTTTTCTTGCGCGAAGATTCGGGTTTCTTTTTTCGTGTAGCCTTTCGCTTTGCCATCCAGGTTTCCCACCCCTCCTGTGAAACAGAACCTCTCTACGTGATCCCTTATCTCGCTCACAACATCAAAAGTCAATAGCCCCAAAGGGCCAGGCTGCTATCGAGTATCGCTCAAGATAGGCTATTTCGATATGAGCATCTCCGAACGTTTCGCTTTTTTTTCCCAAGTGCGCGGTAATTTTGAAGAAACGGGAGGCATACAGCCATCATCCCGGTACCTAGCGGAAGCTATGGCAGAACCGTTACGACGATTCCGCATTACTGATGCTATTACCCCAGTTCGCATCCTGGAAATCGGTCCCGGTACTGGTGCTATTACCCGTGCTATATGCACCTGCATGGGGCCGCAGGACGAACTTGACTGTTACGAGATCAACGAAGAATTTGTCCGATACTTGGTTGGCGCTATCCAAAAGGATGAGGTCCTGGCACCAGTTGCCGAGCAAATCTGTATCCACCATGCTCCCGCACAAGAACTGGCAAAGGGGGATCGGTTCGATTTCGCCATCTGCAGCGCACCACTCAACAATTTCGATGCAGCTACCATCCATGCGATCCTCGAGCCCATGCTCGCTGCTGTAACTGGGCAAGGAACGGCGACACTTTTCGAATACATCTTCTTTCCGGCACTCCGGCGAACTTTCGCACAGGGGGTCCTCCGAACGCAGTTGCGTGAAGCTCAGTCAGAGAAATCACAGTGGCTAACGAGGTGCGGTCGGAGCTCGATGCTAGTGCTGAGGAATCTGCCTCCGGCCCGCGTCCACGAATTTGGCCCATTCATTGACTATTAAGTTGCTGAAGCAAACGGTCAATATCTCCTTCAGAGTTCCACACGCCAGGTGATACACGGAGCCCACTCTCTCGCATGCTGACTGAGATATGGGCCTGAAGGCATCGCTGGTAGGCAGCCCGAGTGAGTTCCTGGTCGTCGCCAACGAGACGGCAGATCGAAGACCGGTGTTCATCCGCCAGAGAGCTCTCGACACGGAAACCCGTGGGCAAACCGTCGACGAGGCGGTCTATTAAGGATCGGGTGTAAGCGAAAACCTTTTCAACACCAATCTGCCCGAGAAACTCAAGCGCAGCAGCCATCGGGTTGCAGTTGAGAAACGATGCGGTCTCTGGTGCATCCCAGCGCGCCGCGCCGGCGCGAAAGTCGATATCCAGTTCCGTCATCTTGTTGAAGTTCTCAGACCCATTGACTGTTGCCCAGTTGACGAATGGGACTCGAAGTCGATTGACCCATTCCGGATCGACATAGAAAACCCCTGTCCCGTAGGGCGATAGCATCCATTTATAGCCCGCTGCTGCCACTACAGAGGCTCCAGCAGTGCGAACGTCGAAAGGCACAGAGCCGACTGATTGGGTCGCGTCGATGACAAACGCGATCCCACGATCGCGACAAATTCGACCAATAGTCTCGACATCAAGACGGTACCCAGTTGCGAAGTTGACGTGCCCTACAGCAACCACCCGGGTAGTGGAGCGTAACGCGTCAACGATCTGCCCAGTTGTCAACCCACCATCGGTTGGCAATACCGTGACCTCGACTCCAGACGAACGGAGCGCAACCCATGGAAGGTAAACGGCTGGGAACTCTCCGGCAGGGATTACAACGTGGTCTTTCGGTTTCCACTCAAGACCTCCAGCAAGTAATGACATTCCAGCAGAGGCGCCGGTGGTCACCGCCAAATCCTCAGGATGGCAGTTAAAGAAAGGTGCAGCCGCTTGCCGTACCCGGTTGGGCAAGGTGAAATAGATACTATCGTCGATCGACGAAGGGTCACGCTTCCATTCAAGCGCCTCGTTGACAGCATCGATTGCAACCCGTGGCAAGGGGCCGTGGTTAGCCCCATTAAGGTATGTGGTACCGCCAAGATCGAAATCGTTCTTCCAACTCATCGCTGCCTCAGCCTATCATCGCCAACATCCGGTTGTTGAATCATCTACTACACCACTTATACAACGCTTTGTTTTTTCGAATTACGATCTAGGCAGCTCTCGTCGAAGACACCGTGATCGATACGCCTTGCGCTTGTTGCATTTGTGCATGTGCCCCTGATCTAGACAGACAAGCAAGCTGCAATCACAGTCCAATACAAGCGCCTATAACATAACCCCTCGGAAGTTTGCGAAAACGGGCGAGACCGTAGAAGTTGCAGGGTTGCCCGTCAAGGAAGTGTAGAATCCTGTCTTTCCAATAAAATGCTATGGCTACGAGCACCGTCGAAGACTATTTAAAACAGATTTATCAGGCGCAGCTGACGTCCCCGGGCTCACTGGTTCCTACAGGCCAGGTCGCCTCGGCACTCGAGGTCGCACCCGGCACTGCCACCGCTATGGTCAAGACCTTGGCTGAAGCAGGCCTCGTTGAATATGAACCCTACAGCGGTGTCTGCCTAACCTCTGCCGGTGAGAAACTCGCCTCTCACGTGCTACGCCGTCACAGGTTGGTTGAACTGTTCCTCGTCGAAGTCATGGGCATGGATTGGAGCGAGGTTCACAGTGAGGCGGAGCTACTGGAGCATGCTGTATCCGAGCGCCTTCTTAGACGGATTGACACAATGCTTGGAGGACCCCAAGTAGACCCACATGGCGATCCGATCCCGACCGCAGGAGGTGAAGTAGCGACCGCGGATTACGCTAACCTAGTCACATGCCCGGTTGAGGCGACGCTCATGTTAGTACAGGTCACCGACCAGACTAGCGATTTTCTGCGGCTGATGGAGAGCTATGGTCTTTTGCCTGGAGTGCCAGTCGAAGTCGTAGCTCGTGACGAGCAAGCCGATACAGTCGAGGTTCGACCACTCGGTGGAAACCGCGTCAGCCTGGGTTTCCGTGCTGCTTCGAAGATTCGGGTAGCACCACCCACGGACAGCTAGAATCTAAACGCAACATTCTAGGCAAGGCCGCGATCAGCAGCTTCTAGCAGAGCTTCAGCACCGCTGGCCACATCGCGCAGGTGGACACGAAGAACCCTGCGCCCACGTTCTTCCAGGGCCGTTAGATCCCCCAATGATTGCGCCCCCACCAACCGCCCGAAGGAGTAGCCAGCACCCGGAATCTCGATGTCTTCGCTGTCATCAGCTGTGATCTGCAAAAAAATGCCGTTGTCGGGACCGCCTTTGTGAAGCTGACCAGTCGAGTGCAGAAACGCTGGCCCCCAACCGAGAGTCGTAGCAACACCACGCCGCTCATACAGCAGACGCCTGATTTCCTGAAAGGCGCTAAGGGTCCGCGGCTCACAGGAAACAAAAGCCTGTAGAGCAACATAGTCTGGAACCTGAGCGCGGCCTAAGTGAGCACCTAGCCAGCTGTCCAATCCGTCACCATTCTGTCGCCTCGCAAGCTCCTCGTCACGCTCCAAGTCCGCGAACACAACCCATCCAGAGTCCGTCGCAATTGGCGCCCGGTCCGGCATGCCAGTTCCAGCCTTGTAGGAGTCAAGAATCACCTTCGTACGATTTTTGCTTCCTTGAACATCCGGCTGATCAAATGGGTTGATCCCCATCAAGAAAGCTACGGTAGCTACAGCAATCTGCCAGCGGATGAATTCGGCGCCAATTTGGTGCCGATTATCCAGGACAAACTTCATCACAGGATGTCCTTCTTGGCGCAAAGCATCGAGCCATATGTCACGTCCGGAGTCATCTTCACCAGCGAGTTCCAGGGCCACAAAAATTCGGTCATCCCCATATTGGGCAGCTTCCCCGGCTGGCTCCCCAACGATCGGAACCAACCCAACACCCTCCTTGCCAGTGCTTTCCGCGATCAATTGCTCAGCCCACATACCAAAAGCCGTAAGTGAAGGCGAGCATACAAAGGTCACTTTGTCGCGGCCTGCTTCATAGGCATTGAAGATCGCTGCCCCGAGGCGAGTTCCCGGGTTGTCAAGGGTGCTAGTACCGGCGGCACAGCTCGCGGCCATCCGCCTAGCCGAGGTCCAGATCGCCCCCGAGTCGATTCCCATTAGTTCCATTGGCAAGATGCCAAACACCGAAAGCGCCGAAAAGCGCCCGCCAACATCGGTTGGAGCAAGCCACAAGGACCGAAAGCCTCTCTCATAAGCAATCTGCTCAAGCGGTGTGCCGGGGTCGGTAATCGCGATAAACCGGTGGCCAGGTTGATCGAGCATTGGCGTGCAGCGCGCGTGGAAAAAATCAAGTAGCGCCTGTATCTCTATTGTCGTACCCGACTTGCTAGAAACGACTACTAAGGTGCGCGCCAAATCAACGCTGGCCGCAACGGCGGCAACGGTCGTCGGAATCGTGCTGTCGACAATCCAAACATCTTCGACGGAGAATACCTGACGACAAACCTCTGCACACAAACTGCTGCCACCCATTCCAAGCAAAACAACTTGGTCCACGTCGCCATCGCCCATTCGTTTGACAAAACCACGGCTGGAAGCGCTTGCTGCCGGTGTCGACTCGACAAGGTCGAGCCACCCAAGCCGGTTACGGATGGAATCCTGGGCAATCGGATCGTCACTCCACAACGAGCTATCCTTAAGCCATAGCCGGGTCGGGAACTGGTCGTCGATGTTCTTAGCTTCTATAAGCGCGGAAGGGGCTTCCAGTTCCGAAGTGGACAACGGCGCAACGATACCGGCCACTTCACCTGCTTGTCTTTTGCCTCCAATGTTCTTCGCAGTCGCCGCCAAGATAACGTTGTCAAGCTCACCGTATTGCAGCCTGCGGCGTGCGATGTATCGCTCTTGGAGTTCGGTACCAATCGCATCGAGATCGATCCCAAGGCTCTCGACCTCTTTAAGAATTTCTTCTGCTTCATCAACACGCTGCCCAAGAGCCGATTCAGCCAAAGGAGCACAAGCGCAATCACGCATCAAACCAAGCGGCATCGACGCAATTGTGTCGGGGCCAATAAGCCGGCGAATGTACCGGAGTCGATGGCGACGAGGATCGCCGGTAGCCAAGTCAGTCCACATCAGCCGCAGTGACCGCGGGCCCGATTCACGCAAACTACCAGGAAGTTTCTGGAACAGCAGGTCGCGCTGGTGCCGACACGCCACCTTGGCGATCGCCGTTGCCACACTGCCCAGCAGTGATTCGGCACCACTCACGTCCCGATCGGCAGTGCGAATCCATCCTTTTACAGGCTCGTCAATGGCCTCATCCAGAGATGCCAGACCAAACGAAACCACTGACGCCAAACCACGTGCCTTCTCGATCTCCTTCGGAAGTCGTAGCGCACCGCGGGCAAACGCTTCAGTAACACGCTCAACCGCAGCCACTGAAAAAATTGGGCCCACGTGTACACTGAACCCTTCTGCGGTAAAGGCCTCAAGCACCGCACACCCTGACTTCGTGGGTGGCAACCGTGGGATAACGTTAGGCTTGTCAATTGCCGAATGCAGCCGTCGAATCGCCATCGACATCTCTTCGGCATCGTTGGCCAGGGAAGGGTCAACGTCAACACTGACGTATCCATCGCGACCCTCGGTCTCCTCATAGACAGGGGCAAGCAAACGTGCCCCGATCGATGCCTCTTCGATCAAAAGTGCTTCAACCGGTCTTGCAACCGATACGCCATTGGCCCAACTGACGAGTGAATCATGGTACTCGGGCCCACGTTCAACCGCTCCAGCCAGCATTAAAAGATCGGTCTCGATCCCGCTTATTCCATACGAAACCGCGAGCCCTGCAAGTGAATCGGCTTCAGTCAGCAACCGCCGCAGGCCACATAACCAAACACCTTGGCCGCGCCCACGCAAACCCCACAAAGAATTGTCATCCATCAGCCCACCGTTGTCGGGGGAGCAATGTCGTAATCAGGTCGCTAGGAGCGCGCGGGCACGCTTCTCGACGTTATCCGGAGTAAACCCGAACTTCTCCATATTGGTCCCCCCAGGAGCAGAAGCGCCGTAACGATCAATGCTGATTACTTCCCCAGAAAGACCGATGTAGCGACTCCAGCCAAAAGATGAACCAGCCTCAACTGCCAACCGTTTCTCGACATTCGGCGGAAGTACCTTGTCGCGATAAGACTCATCCTGTTCCTCGAACAGTTCCCACGACGGCATCGAGACAACACGAGCACTGATGCCCGAAGCAATCAGCCGCTGCCACACTTGGAGCACGATATGGACCTCTGACCCGGATCCCAGCAAGATGATATCTGGCTCACCAGATTGATTCTCAGCCAAGATATAGGCGCCTTGGGCAAGATTGGTTGCAGTAGCAATGTCTTCAGCGATGCTCGACAAAATAGGAAGCTTCTGACGCGTCAGTACTAAAGCTGTAGGAACGTCGGGGCACTGCACCGCCACCCGCCAGGCCTCGCTTGTCTCATTAGCATCGGCCGGTCGTATGACCACTAAGCCTGGTACGGATCGCAACGAGGCCAGATGCTCAATCGGCTGGTGCGTCGGCCCGTCTTCTCCAACCCCTATGCTGTCATGCGTGTACACGTAAATGACCCGCTGCCCCATGAGCGCCGCTAGCCGAATCGAAGGACGCATGTAATCTGAAAATATCAGGAACGTACCACCGTACGGGATAAAACCACGGTGCAGTGCCATACCATTGAGAATTGCTCCCATGCCATGTTCGCGGACCCCGAACCGGATATTGCGGGCATCGTAGACTCCGTTGTTGAAGTCCGCTTCACCGACGATGTCAGTCTTGTTAGAACCTGCCAGGTCAGCCGACCCTCCCATCAATTCAGGTAACCGGGCGGCAAGAGCATTAAGCGCTTTCCCCGAGGCGGCTCGCGTCGCAATCGGATCATCCTCGGCAACAAACAGGGGCAGATCTTCGTCCCAACCATCGGCGAGGCGACCATCGAGTCGACGCTTTAATTCATCAGCTTCTGACTTCTGGGTAAGGCGATACGAGTCCCACAGTTCCTGCCATTGCTTCTGCAAAGAACCGCCGCGCCCACCCGCCGCCCTAAAATGAGCGGTTACCTCGGCTGGTATCTCAAACCTGGCGTTGGCTGGCCAATCGAGATTTTCTTTTGTCAGTCGAACTTCTTCTTCGCCCAGCGGTTCACCGTGGGACTTCGACGTGTCCTGTCGGTTTGGGCTGCCATAGCCAATGTTAGTGCGCACTCTAATCAATGACGGTCGGTCGTCTTCAGCTTCGGTTAAAGCCAGGGCGTCAGTCAGAGCAGCGACGTCATTGCCATCCTCAACAAACTGCACGTGCCAACCATAGGATTCATAACGCTTCTCAACATCTTCACTGAAGGTAAGATCGGTGGAACCATCAATAGTTATCAAGTTGTCGTCGTAGAGAACCGTGAGCTTGTGAAGTCCCAGATGGCCAGCGATCGACGCTGCCTCCGACTGGACACCTTCCATTATGTCGCCGTCGCTGGCGATGACGTAAGTTCGATGGTCGATGATGTCGTGACCAGGGCGGTTGAACTCGGCTCCCAAACGAGCCTCAGCGAGTGCCATCCCGACAGCATTGCCGAATCCCTGCCCTAGCGGCCCAGTGGTCGTCTCAACACCCGGAGTGTGGCCGAACTCGGGATGGCCCGGTGTAACACTCCCCCACTGCCGGAATTGTTTGATGTCCTGGAGCGACAAATCGTGGCCAGTGAGGTGCAACAAGGCGTACAAAAGCATTGATCCATGCCCAGCCGAAAGCACGAAACGGTCACGGTTCGGCCACGTAGGGTCCTCTGGATTAAAGCGTAGGAATCGTATCCATAGTGCGTAGGCCATCGGCGCCGCACCCATCGGCATCCCAGGATGGCCGGAGTTGGCCTCTTGTACGGCATCCGCTGCCAGCGTACGAATAGTATTGACGCACAGAGTGTCGAGGTCCTGTGCTACTGGGGGCACGTTAGTGGACATGAAAGCTCCCCTGAAGAATCAGACTTGGTTTAGTTCCCATCGGGTCACGCCAAGCTTGCGTGTCCATCTGCAAAGAGTCAAACCGCCCGTCGTAAAGGCGCCCAAACCCTTTCGCCAAGTCAACGTGCCAGACCTCGCAAGCTCAAGGATTGCCAGGGCATCGTGCAGTCAACCGGCGCAAAATGGACCATCAGGTAACCCCGTCGGCTCCCACCATCTCTTGGAGCTGCAGGCGATGCAGGCGAGCGTAGATTCCATCAAGGTCAAGTAGTTCACGATGAGTGCCAACTTCTCGGATTACACCATGATGCAACACGACGATACGATCCACGTTACGAATCGTCGACAGTCGGTGAGCAATAATTACCGCCGTGCGATCTTCAATCAACCTGTCGAGAGCACGCTGTATCTGAGCTTCGGTCTCTGAATCAACGCTTGAGGTGGCCTCATCGAGAACCAGAACCGCAGGACCACCAGCGAGTGCACGTGCAAACGCCAACAACTGCCGTTCACCGAAAGACAGGTTCGCCCCACGTTCACCGAGGCGCGTATCGTAACTGTCGGGAAGCGTCATAATAAAGCGGTCGGCCTCGACAACACGGGCAGCATCTTTGATCGATTCGCGATCGAAGACCCCTAGTCCAACATTGGCAGCGATCGTATCAGTAAACATGAACACATCTTGCGGAACCGTCCCAAACGCCCGCCGCAATGACTGCTGATCCATTCCCCGGATATCGATGCCGTCAACGGTGATCGACCCCTTCTGGACATCGTAATGGCGGAGCAGCAGTTTGATAACTGTTGACTTGCCTGACCCTGTTGCGCCAACAATCGCAACTTTCTCACCCTTATGAATTGTCAAATTAAAGTTTTCGAGGACTGGCGCAGCAGTCGAGATCGCAATGTTAGCTTCATCAAGCTTGGCAGCGGCAGCAGCCTCGGAAACAGATGGATAGGCGAAAGTCACTGACTTGAACTCGATACGATCCCGGAAATGGGGCATCGATACCATGTTGGACGCCTCACGGACCTCGGATTCAACGTCGAGAAGTCCAAAGATTTTGGTGGTAGCTGCGGCAGCGCGTTGCAACGTGTCGTACTTGTCGGAAAGATCTTCGAGCGGCTGATAAAAACGCTGCAGGTACATCATGAACTGCACCAGGATGCCCAACGTCACTGTCGACTCGATGATTCCGAAGCCACCGTACGACAGCACCAACGCCGTTGACACAGTGGTCGCAGCCTGTACCAATGCCGACAGCCAGGATGACAGACGGACGCTGTGTAACTCGATCTCTAGGATGTCGCCTCTCACCTTTGCGAAATCTTTTTGGTTGCGGCGCTCCTGGACAAAAGCCTGTACGACTTCTATCCCGGAAATAGTTTCTTGTAAGAAAGCATTCTGCCGAGCCACCAAACTGCGCACACGATCGTAGGCAGCTCGTAGGCGAGTACGTAGGAACGCTAGGATGCCAAGTAATAAGGGTACGACAACAAACGATGCAAGCGTCAACCGCCAGTCGACCCACAACATCACTCCGATGATGCCAACTACCATGGTTAGATCACGGGCGATCGAAACGATCCCCTGAGAAACTAAATCGTTCAATGCTTCAACGTCGCTGGTGACACGAGTCATAGTTTGTCCAACAGGGTAGCGATCGAAAAATGACATCGATAATCGCTGCACATGGCGAAACACGGTGCAGCGAAGGTCGTGCATTATGCGTTGCCCAGCGAGTTGCATTAGATAAATCTGAGCAAACCGAACAATCATCTCGCCGAACAGCACCGCGACAAATAACAAGACCAACCCAGTCAAACCGGAAAGTGCACCCGGAACTCCCCTGGACGCCGGTGTCAGGTAGCCGTCAATTGCAATACGAATCAGGTAAGGCTGCACCAACTGGCTCGCAGCCAGTGCCGGCAATAACAAAGCCGAAGCAACCACAATGCTGCTATGTACCCGAATAAAAGGCACGAGGCGGCGCAAAACAGTAAGGTCGCGTCCCTCAGGCATTCTAAAGTTTCTCCAACTCAGCGCTTAACCGCTGTTGTTCGAACATGTCGGCATACAATCCAGGGCGCTGAATTAGCTGGGCGTGCGACCCGTGATTAACGACGCGACCTTCGTCCATAACGTATATGTGATCAGCATCCTGAATGGCTCCAATACGGTTACTCACCACCACCAAAGTCCGCCCTGCATTACTTGCAGCATTAGCCCGTAGGCCGTCCAAGATCTTGCGCTCGGTCTCTGCGTCGACATTCGACAAAGCATTATCCAGCAGCAGGATGGGAGAATCGATGAGGATGGCGCGGGCCACTGCTACCCTCTGCCGCTGTCCACCGGAAAGCGTCGCTCCCCGTTCACCGACGACCGTGTCGAGGCCGTCTGGAAGGCATTCCAAATCAACCAAAAGGCCTGCAATTTGAGCTGCTGTGTCAACCTCGCCCCGGCTGGCATCGGGCTGTCCGTAGGCAATGTTGTCAAATACGGTCGTCGAAAAAAGAAAGTCGTCCTGCGGCACGAACCCAACTCTTTGTCGCAGTTCGTCGAGTTCAACCTCTACCACGTCAACACCGCCCAGGAACACGGATCCTTCTGGTACCTCGATGAGATGCTGAATAGCTTTTAAGAGCGTGCTTTTCCCAGACCCAACCCTGCCAACGATGGCAACATAGCCACCTTCTTTCGCAACAAAATCAATTTTATGCAGTGCATGCCGACGACCGCTCTCAAAAGTTTCGTCGAGCTTCAGAATGCCACCGTAATTTCTTAGGTGATCGTCATAACGAAAGTTAAGACCTTTGATCACCACCGAGAGCGGTCCATCGCCAATTGGGCGTGCTGAATCTGGGGAGCTGATGGTGACCGGTGCCACAAGAACCTCATCGAGTCGTTCAAGAGCTGCCGCACCCCGTTGCACCAAGCTCAAAATCCAACCCAGAGCCACTGTGGGCATGACCATTACTCCCACATAGCTCATCACCGCAACCAAGTCACCAATCGAAAGGTCCCCTGCTGAAACCATGCGGCCACCGAACCCAATGACAACGACCGCGGCCAGGCCACCACCGAGACCAACCACAGGGATCATCTGGGCTCGTGTCCAGGCTTCGCGGAGACCGAAATCCATGTAGGTTGCTGATTGATTCTCAAACCTGAGGTTTTGCGCTTCCTCAAGAGCAAACGACTTAACCACCATCACACCGGAGAGATTCTCCTGAACGATTGTGTTGAGGTCACTCAAAGCGATGCGCGCTCTAGTAACGTAGTCGCGCACCCTATGCACGAGAATTCGGACGAGCACGGCCACGATCGGCAGCGGCAGGAAAACAACAAGTGTTAGGCGCCAGCTAATCGAGACCATATAGGCAAGTCCAAGCGCATACATGACAAAGGCATTGAAAAAATAAAGCACGCCAGGACCGCCAAGGGCGCGCACCAACATGACATCGTTCGTCATACGGGACATCAAGTCGCCAGTATTCGTCGCCGCGAAAAAAGATGGGGCGAGATGAATCAGACGCTTGTGCAGCATCCCCTTCATCTCATAATCGATCCGGCGAGAGACACTCAAAACAAAGATGCGTGACCCGACTCGCATTACCGTTTGGAAAACCGCTAACACAACAATGGCGCCTGCGTAGGACAAGATGAGTCCGCGAGTCGCTCCGGCCTCAAGGTCATCAATGGCCCAGCCAAAGACACGAGGAATCGCTAAAGCAATGGCATTGGTGGCAATTAGAAAGACGGCCCCCAGGAAATAGGGTCCCCGGTGGCGTGTATACAAAAAGAGGTAACGCTTCAGAATGTCCATCGCTCAGGTCAGATTAGCGCTGCAGGAGATAAGCCCGGAGGTTGTAAAGATAGCCACTCCAAGCCTCCTTATGGCTCTCCATCTCCGGCCCAGCCTGGAAGCCACTGTGTTCCAGGGTCATCCGAGTGGTGCCTTGTAGATCCTCAAAGGACAGCGTGACCGTTGTTTCATAGGCACCAATGGGGAACACAGCGACCGGCGGAAACCAGGTAAACACCAGCTTCGTCGGACGATCCACCTCTATGTAGTTACCTACCCACTCTTCTTCCCAGCCGTCCCACCCAAAGCGGTATTCACCGCCCTCGGTAACCGTCATTTCGGCCCAGCCTGGAAACCACTGAACGAATTGGTCGGCGGTCGTCCAGGCATCAAACATGACTTCTACCTCGACTGGAAGCTCCATCGTCAGACGAACCAGGAACTCTGACTCGACAAAGGCAGCCTGCTGGAAACTTGCGCGAAGAGGAGCGTGAATCAAGGTTGTGGCAAAAAGCAACGAAGCGATCAGAACACTGGCCTTTTTGTAGCTCATCTTGCCACCTCTAATCTCGCCAGCGCTTGGGTTTTCAACATGGCGAGTTAAATTACTCCAGCATCGCGCCACTCAGAAATCTCCTCAACAGTATGACCTAACGAAGTAAGTACTGCCTCTGTATGCTCGCCGAGCTGAGGCGGTCTGCCTTTCACTTGCGCAGGTGAGCGAGAGAGTTTGATCGGTACGCCGAGCAACTCAAGGCCGTCGATCTCAACCACCATATCTCGACCAGTACGACGTTCGCTCTCAATTGCCTCGTTCAAAGCGCGAACGCGGCCGCAAGGTACTCCAGAGGCACTTAATTGCTCCTCCCAGTAAGCAACAGGGTGCCGAAGAAACACTGGTGCCAACTCCTTTCCCAGTTGTTCACGGTTGGCAACCCGGTCCGGATTCCGAGTAAATTTCTCGTTCCCAAGGAGGTGCTGTACGCCAAGCACAGTGCAAAAGCGCTCCCAAATTCCCTCGGTGCCAACGGCTACAACAATCGTACCGTCCGCAGCTTCAAACGTCTCATAAGGAACAATGCTGGGGTGACGATTGCCCATACGCTGTGGCTGTAATCCGGCGGACAAGTAACGCTGAGCTTGAAAGGTGAACATCGACAATAACGCGTCGTGCAAGGCCACCTCCACGAGTTGCCCTCGTTCTGTTTGTTGCCGCTCAAGCAGCGCCAAAAGAATTCCTTGAACCATGTAAAGGCCGGCGATCTCATCGGCGATTGAGACTCCAACCTTTGTAGGCTTCCCATCTGCGTAGCCAGTCAGGTCCATAAGACCAGACTCAGCTTGCACGACGACATCAAATGACGGCCTTTGGGCGCGCTCCCCCGATTGGCCATAGCCATTGATCAGACCATACACACAGCGCG
Source organism: Acidobacteriota bacterium (assembly GCA_002731215.1). GTDB lineage: Bacteria > Acidobacteriota > UBA890 > UBA890 > UBA890 > UBA890. The sequence goes on from PCAP01000025.1 coordinate 13,368, forward strand.
GGGCGCGTTCGGCAACTTCTTCAAAGGAAAACCCCAAGGAATCCATTACCCCAACACGAAAATTGGAGATCACAACATCAGCTGTTTCGATGAGCTCCCAAAGTACACCTTTGCCAACTTCTGATTTGAGGTCGAGCGTCACGCTGTGTTTGTTTCGGTTAACCGACAGAAAGTACGTGCTAATGCCATCGATGAACGGGGGGCCCCAGTTACGAGCATCATCACCAGTTCCCGGTCGTTCAATTTTCAAAACTTCGGCGCCCATGTCACCCAGCATCATGGTGGCAAACGGGCCGGCCAAGATTCGAGTCAGATCGATGACACGCAAGCCAGTCAATGGCATGGACCGGATCTCCTCTGTCTAACAACTTGGTTAAGCGAGAGTAATAAAGATCAATCTTACCCAACAACGGCCAACTTCATGGCCGGAGGGATAGACTTGCTGAAGGCCTTTGATAAAATGATGGTCTCGCCAACCGGAGGGAGGCTCGGATGGCAGACAATTCGTCTGGCGTTGTACAAGGGACGGTAGTCCCTTTCAAGCTGTTCGACGGCAAAGACAAGGACAATGAAGCTTGTCGAAGCCTATGGGTCGCCGTCATTCAAAAGGCCATTAAAGACGTGGCCTACTCTTCACAGAAGCGTGGCCAGCGAGCTCTGACCGCGAGCGAGCGCGAGAAGCTGCATCGCATCTACGAGCTCGAGGCCCCTGAGAATTTCTTCAACAGCCCGTGGTTCGAGGAGATCTGTCTGTTCCTTGACCTATCTCCTTCTGGAATTCGCGGTGCTGTGTTCGATCGTTATGAGTGCAGTAGCGCTCAGCGTCATCCATTGATTTAGTATCATCGACAGGTCAGGTTGACAGTGCACTGCCTGTAACTTCTCTGCGCGTTGCAGGCCTGTTGGGGAATGGCCTCGGTAGAAATCAAGGCCATTTAAGGGGAAAGATTGTCATTTGCCCCGCGCCTGGGAGCGTTGCATCTGCACGCTCAGCCATCTTGCGAACCCGATTGCACTCAAAGATCTTTTAGGGTTGCTTCCCGAGGACCTCACGCGACCCATGCCGCATGACCATGATCCGGGTCTCCCTGAATGGTTGAAAAAGTGTCTCGACCTCACGGGTTAGGACAGGACGCGGGGTCCCTCGCCCTTCAATCGGCTCGAACTCTAGGTTTTTTGCATCAATGATTTGATACCTTTGAGCATCTGGGGTCCTACGCCCATCGCCATCAAATATCGCAAATAGACAGCCCCGGGGTCGTAGAACACGGCCAATCTCCCGCATCAGCTGCCTTGCATGCTCTGGCCCCAGATGCGAAAGGACCGTCCAACCCAGCACACCCCCAAAAGCACAGTCCTCGTAGTCCAAGCTGATCCGGTCCGCCATTTCATGAACCATAATGTCAAACGCGCTGACCGGATGAGCTTCGCGGAGCCAATACATCACGTTTCTTGTTGTACTGGGCCCTAGATCCAAAAGCGGTGCCGCCCCCTCCATGGCCTTGATGTCGCTGCAGAACTTGCTGAATAAGGTCGAAGCGTATTCCGCTTGCTCGGGAGCAGTGCTGCCTATCTGACTCGTTGCTTGCCTGGCCATTCCAAACTATCCGATCCCGGTCCGACCGTCAGGATGTTGCCTGCTCTTGGGCAGCAGAGGTTTCATCGGTGGAAGAATCGCCTACTGACTTCAGGCCGGAGGTTTCGACATCGTCAGTGGGACTGTTATCTGGTTCATCCTGGCCAGAAGATGCCTTCCCCGAGGAGATACCAGACTTTGGCAAATGCATTTCTACATTTCCATTGAAATAAGCACCCTCATTAATCTCAAGTGTTGTGGCCTCGATGTTGCCTTTTAGCCGGGCTGTCTGCCCAAGTACCACACGCTCAGAACCGTGTACATCTCCGTCAACGTTGCCGTGTACAAGGACCCGTTGGCCATCGATCGTGGCGTGCACATCAGCTTCTTTGGCGATCACCAGTGTGCCTTGGGCGTGGATTTTGCCATGGACACGCCCGAGGATGGTCAGGTCTTCCTCGCAAACAATGGTGCCATCAACTTGGATCTGACGCCCCATCGTTGATTCAGATTCCGGAGGCGCTGCTGTGGCTGTCCGGGGCCGAGGTTCCGGCTGCGGCACCATGGCGTTCGATTTGTGCTGATCTTGCTCGTTGTCGAACCACCCCATGGCGACCCTCCTTAACTGTCATTCACTCTGTGTAAAGCGCTGCTAGTACCATCACAATAGCGCGACCAGAGGGTGACTGTCGGCAACGTTTCTATTCCTGATACTTCTAAGCAATTCTTACAGTGCTCCATGCCCGCCCCGACAACATCCGTTACTTCCCTTTCAACTTGTGAAACAGGGCATCTTGTAATCAAGCCAAGTTACTGTTCAGAACGTAAATTTAGGCGGCTCAAAGTGATTCCAGTGATTACCGCAATTGCTCCCAACAATTGAAGGGGTGACAGTCGTTCACCCAACCAAAACCAAGCACTGAATGTGGCGATAACCGGAACCAAGTTCACATATAAGGATGTACGCGTCGAGCCAATGGTCTGTATTGCATAAGCCCAAAAAAAATAGCCGAACACCAACGCCAAGAGAGACGAATAGAGCAAACCAAGCCAGCTTGCGAAGCTCACCTCATTGACACGTATTGAAACTATTTCAGGCAAGCCAACTAAAACCAATGGGAGTGCACCAGCTGCCATCGTGGCTGAAGTGAGAGCAAGCGGCCGTAGCTTCAGGAGCAGTGGTTGCGAATAGACCGTATAAATTGCCCAACTAACCGTCGCGCCTAATAACAGAAGGTTTCCTACCCAAAATCTTCCCTCTGATCCAACGCCGTTAACGCTCTCCCAAAGTAACAGAATTACTCCAACCAAACCCATCAATACCCCGGCGATTACCCTTCCACTGAACTTGTCATGACCGGTGAATCTTGCCAAAACCAGAATCCAGAGGGGTGTGGTCGCGACAAACATGCTGGCCTGTGAGGCTTCGGTCTGTGCGAGGCCGTAGACGAACAGCGGCTGGTAGGCAACATTGCCAATTAAGCCAAGGACGATAAGCTGAGGCAGCATAGGGCGTAATACATGCAGCCCCTCACGCCACCACTGCAACCAAAGTAACAGCGTGGCACCGATCGCAAACCGCAATCCAGTAAATGCCAAAGGATGAAAGTCGGCCAGCGCTGACTTGATGACAACGAAGTTAGTTCCCCAGAAGATGCAGGTCGCGACTAGCAATAAGTCCACTGAGGTGAGACGCCAGTTCAACGCTTCAACGGACAAACAGCCATTCGACCGAGTCTCCCTCGACAGTGTTCATACGGCTAGCAGAGATCAACCCCGCTTCTCCGTTGACGTAGTAAAGCCAGTAACGCCCTTCGAGACCACTCTCAATACTATTGATCGTGGTAACGAGCAGGTCGTCCCCCTGTCCCTTTGTAACTACTGGCTCAGCGGTGACTTCCAGAAGTTCGAGAACTGTCTTACCCTCCTCTCCTTCATAGAGGATGTGGTACTCAGGCCTCAGACCTTCGCGAGCCTCGTCAATGGGGGGCGGGCCCGAATATCCGCCGCACGCCAGACCCACCAACAACAGAGCAAGCATGGCAAAGCAAGCGATGCGCAAATAGGCAACAGAGCGACCCCAGTACGATGACAGGCAGGTGATCAAGAGCATAGCTATAATTCTATCTGTTCTCATTTAACTTGACGGTCCGCTATACAACATCCGTCCAATCGATTGAAGTCTGCCAGACCGGAGGATAAGAATGCGAATCAGCATCCAATATTGCGCCGCTTGAAACTACGAGACTCAGGCCGTCAGTTTGGCGGACCATCTCGTAAGACAATTCAAGCAAAATATAGGGGAGTTAACGCTATTGCCCTCTGATGGCGGTCGTTTTGAGATCATGATTAACGAAGAGATGATCTACTCAAAGCTTTCCACAGGCGAGTTCCCAGAGAACCTCACAATTGAGAAAGAGGTGCGGGAACGCATGTGAAACAATCGGCCCGATTGTTGCTAAGCTGAGACACGACGATAGCATCACATCGTATGTACTTCTCAATGCTGGCAAGATACGCAATAGTAGGTTGCTCGGCCAGCTTGACTGATTCGTCGTATCAGCGAACCGCACCGATGGCATGGCTCTCCTCGCTGTCCGTAGGCTCTTAGTCGGGTCTGGAAGTAGCCTGGATCACCGCTAGCACCATAGAAGTCATTTAGCGTCGTGCCGCCGTCAGAAACTGCCCGGCCAAGGACATCTTGGACTGCCCATACTAACTTCCCCCAGCGCCGTCTCGAGATTCGACAAATAGCCGTTTTCGGATTGATCTGCGCACGCCATAACGCTTCGCTAGCGTAGATATTGCCGATACCAACGACGAAACGAGCATCCATCAACGCATTTTTTATGGGTCGGCGAGATCGTTTGGATCTTGCGAATGCGTAGTCAGCAGTAAACTCGTTACCCAATGGCTCTGGCCCAAGATTCGCAAGGAGTGGATGCTTACGAAGATCTCCCTGCTGTAAAACAGTGACCGACCCAAAACGGCGCGGATCGCGAAATCGCAATTCTATTGTCGCTCCGCGTTGCTTGAGCCACCATGAGAGATGATCATGCGGGTCCAACGCATCGCCAGGATTCGCCATAAACAACCGGCCGCTCATCCCGAGGTGAATAATCATACCTCCGCCATTGACCATTGGTATCAGCAGATACTTGGCTCGGCGGCCCAAAGGTGCGACAACACCTCCAGCAAGATTGTGGAGAGCAGCGACACTTACCCGGCGACGAAGCTGACACTTGCGCACGATGATCCGTTCCAGCGTCGCACCCTCGAGCGGTCGCAGGCCACGGCGTACTGTCTCTACCTCGGGAAGCTCGGGCAACCTACAAGATCCAGTTACGCGAAAAGAGTGTGTTCGAGGAAGTTCGCCGTATACCGCACCGGAGCCCGTGACAGCATCAGGCTAATGTGGCCGTGCCTCACCCAGTGGACTTCAATACCCCAGCGGCGGCTTAACCGTTCCACTGAGCCCGGTGAAACCACCTGGTCGTAGTCGCCAGCAACAACCAACATCTTAGAGGGATCTATCTTGGTGTCGGAACGATTCGGCATCATCGAGGCAATCTCGGGAGCAGCGAAGTCGTCCTTTGAGACCCCACTTTGAATGACGGCCTCACGCAGAAACTCGACCAAGCCACTGTTGAAAAGCACTTCGTCAGGTTCAGCTACAGGTGCCCATAAGGCAACAGCGTCCCAATCGTCATCGAGCGTCGTGGTCAATGCCGCCACCAAGCCACCCAGACTCATCCCCCAGATCCCAACACGAGAAGTCCGGCCTCGAAGCCAGCGTGCGAGCAATCGCGCCTCGGCAACCCCCTGGCGCACCATGTCCAAGTTGCCCGAGAGGTTCGGCGAAAGTGCCCTCTGGCCCGAAATCTCTCCCGGTTCAGACCGCTGCATGTGGAATGGGAGAAACGGCATCCAGACCTCGATGCCTCTCCTCGCTGCATGGCGGGCCCACGATCGGTAGATCGGCAGCTGCGGGCGATCGATCAACCACCCGTGTAGCAAAATGAGGGCCGGGGAATGCTCTTTACCACCTGCCGCGAGTGTTTGGTCGAAATCGCTAGAAGAAGTCCTCGACCGCGGCACGAATCGTTCCGCGTACCAGGTTTTGTTGTTTCCGTCGGCCCCGGGCCAAGGCGACGACGTCTTCCAAAGCAGTTTGGATACCTGTTCAGGTTCAAACCCTCCAAGTATCTGAGGTGACGGATGAATCGCTTCTCCCAGTCCCTTCATGTGTTCAACCATCGAGGTCCCGCAGTGCGACGACATGCGTCCTGAAAGGCGGGCGCGTACAAACCACTCGTTAACACGATCCAGAACATGAGCCGTCAGATAAGGCATCGGTTTCCGGCCAAAGATGGGAAACAATGCTGAAAAGTTTTTACGTGTGAACATCTAAGCATGTCAGGTAACCGAGCCTATGGTTTCTGAGCTTGCCCGATCCCAAACCCAGTGGGACGGGTCAACGGCTCGCCTCACCACGAGGGTAGAAGATGGCATTGAACATCATCTTGTAAGTCAGGCGCGCTTGGGCACGGTACTCCGGGTAAAAACCAGCCATCACCATGCGGCCCTTGCCGCGTGGGATCTCCAGCATGGCCGCCTGATTAACCAGGTATTGCTCGCCCTGGATCCAGCCGCTCAAAAGGAGATCCTCGGAGGGGTAGAGGGCAACGACGTTCGAACCTGGCGTCTCGGGCGACCATGCATCGTCGTTGCGAAAGAAGATAGCCGCCTCTTCCGGAAGGCCGTATCCGAGGGGATTGTCCGTGTCTACGTCGACTCGAAGGATCGAACCTGGGATGTTGAACTCGGTTTGCGGTAACCCGCGGTTGACGGCTTCAACATCGACGTCCATGTACTCAGCCAGGAAGGTCCAAGCATTCGACCAGGTGAACAACACCCCTCCCTCTTCGACGAAATCCTGAATCGCCAGCACGCCGTCGTCACCTATGCCACCAGCGTATTCGGGAGGCACCGGCCCGCCACCACGGCCATCGGTGGCACCACGACCCTCAACCATCTGCCGCGGCGAACTACCGCCAGGTGGCAGGAATAGCACACTGTAGCGCTCCAGCACGCTGGATTCGATGTCGTCGTAGTGGAGGATGTCAAAGGGGATTTCGTAATGATCCAACGCCCAACGAAACCAGCCCTCTGGCATGCTCGGTGAATAGCTCTGGTAGATAGCAATACGAGGCTGTCCCACCAGCGCTAATGCTGCCTCGACAGGTTCGACTGCGGCGACAATCTCAATGCCGAAGCGCTTGGCTAATTCCTCCATCTCCCGGCCGGTCTCGAGAGTCCCGGGAACCGATCCTGAGCCCGGCACCACGAATGTACCCGCTGGCCAAGTACGGCCGGCTGCTTCGAAACTCTCGGTGGCACGCATTAGTCCCTCGTCCCAAATCTCTGCTGCCACCGAATAGCTGCGGTTTACACGCGCATCGAGAATGTATGTGGTCGGCGCCGTAACGTCCGTATCGTCGGCAACTCCAGTTACCACTGCACCTGTTGGCAACGAAATTTTCTCGACAGCAGCCAGATCAGCATCGAACGGCTCGTCAATGAAATCCACAGCTACGTTCATCAATAGCGGCAGCGTATGCGCTGTAACATCGTATGGTGGATCAAGCGGGCCGCCCTCATAGAGATAGATCTGTGGGTAGTCCTGGCGTTCGAGCAAGGTCTTAGCAAAGCGGCCAGCCGGCTGCGCGAAGAGCACGACGTGGCTGCCGGCCACGTATTTACGCCCGCCGGCGATGAAGTCGGCTGTCGACTTCTCTATCTCCACATCAGCCATTTCCAACACCTGGAACAGCTCGTGCGCCGTTGGCGGATCGACTTGCTCAAGGGGAAAAACAAAGGCAAACGGCGAACCTTCGGGCGGTTCAACCGACCGTTGCTGAGCAACGTACATCCCACGCCGTAGCTGTTCGCCGAGATCAGCGGCAGCGAGCATCGCTGCCACTGACGACTGATAGTGATAATCGACAACCTCTTTGAACGTCCAGGTGCCCCCCGGCCACGGCATGGGGAAGTTCCAGCGAGCGCGCTGATAGTCCTCGCCAATGAGCTCGGTGGGGATTTCTAAATCATCCGCGTAGCGGGAGGACGCCACCTCAGTAAGAATGCGCGAGCCGCCGTGATAGTGCGCGTAGGCACGCGCCGGCGTCCAGCTATCGTAGCGCTCCTTCCACTCCACCCCGAGGTAGCCCTTTGCGGTCAG
>PCAP01000026.1 GCA_002731215.1 Acidobacteriota bacterium
AAAGTTCGTAAAGATCCGTTCCAGTGTACTGAGCCAATTCTGGGGGCGTGATATGTACATAGGAGCCAATGTCTTGCTGCCGGAAGGCTACGAAACAAATACCGAAACCTACTACCCGACCATCTATTCCCAGGGACACTTTCCAGGGCGGGGTGCGCCGTTCGGATACCGGGAGCTTGATGATGATCCAGAAAGCGATGTTGGCCGCTCCGCTGGCGTCCGCGATTTTTGGGTCTCTGAAGAAACGCCGCGTATGCTCGCGGTCAGCATCCGCGATGCCAATCCTTACTACGACACCTCGTACTCAGTAAACTCAGTGAACGTCGGCCCCTACGGGGACGCAATCCACAATGAACTGATCCCCTACCTCGAGGAACAATTTCGGATGATCCCCGAAACCTGGGCGCGCGTCCTGTCGGGTGGTTCGACAGGAGGTTGGGAGGCTCTCGCCATGCAGATCTTCTATCCCGACGTCTACGGCGGCACCTGGGGATGGTGTCCTGATCCAGTGGATTTCAACTACTACCAGATCGTCAACGTGTACGAGGACACCAACGCGTACTTCACCGAGTACGACTGGTTGAAGGTAGAGCGGCCTAACTCGCGGCGACCCGACGGCAACGTACGTTCGACGGTTCGCATGGAGAACCTCTACGAATTTGCCGTCGGGCCTGATAGCCGCTCCGGCGGCCAGTGGGCAATCTGGGAGGCGGTCTACGGACCGCTGGGCAACAACGGTTACCCGGCTCGTATCTGGGATCCGCTGACCGGTGAGATCAATCCCGCGGTGGCAAACTACTGGCTGGAGAACTTCGACCTGCACAACTATCTGCGGGAGAACTGGTCGAGCGTCGGCCAATTGCTACGCGGCAAGATTCACGTTGCCACGGGCGAGATGGACACCTACTACCTCGAAGAAGCCGTCTACTTGCTTGAGGAATTTCTGACGACCGTCGACAACCCCCCGGCCGAAGCAAGCTTCGAGTACGGCCGACGAAAGCCACACTGCTGGATCGGTTACAGCCCTGAACGCGACGGCGAAGACCTCAGAACCGTCGAGTTTCTCCGCATCGCTGCCGATCACCTTCGGGCCAACCAGCCAGCCGGAACCTCGCACACGGCCTGGTACCGATAGTAAAGGCTAAAGACTTTCCAGGGCCCGACGATCCCTTACTAGCCGCCACGCTCGGCAGCCCATTCTTCCATAAGCCCGATAATTCGACGCCATTCGCGGTTCAAATAACTGAGTGAATTGATATCGGCGAAATCGATACGCCGCCGATTGGCTGTCTCGCCGCTTCGCGCATCGACCAACCTCAACACCCCACTTAACCGCCGACGCGATCCGTTCAGAGTATCGGTAAGAGTTTCGATTTCGAACATCATGATGTACTGGGCTGATTCCTGACGTTGCACCAGACCGAACGCGGCAGACTCCGACAGCGTTTCTCGCGCTATCTGTTGAAAACTAAACAGATCAGCGGCCGCCTGGGCGAGAATCGCCTTGGCGCCCATGCGGCTTCCGTCGCGGTCGAATACAGAAGTATCGAATCCGCCAACAAAGACACGCGCCGCACCCAGTTGATCGTCAAGGTCATCGGGCGCCCTCGACATATTCCGGAGGCCAGCAAACGCATCGCTCATGTCAAGGCCTGCCTGGTGAGCCTTGATAGCGTGCTCCCAAGAGGCCTCCAGGTCACCAATGTCGGCCGACGCCATCGAAGCATAGCGATGAGCCTCGCCCCAGCCCGGATTGAGCTCGCTGGCTCGGACAAAATAGTCGCGGGCTTCAGCAAACCGCTTCAGCTGCCCAAGGGCAACGCCACCGAAGTACCAAGCGTCTGCCACGTTTTCGTCCACGACGATCACTCGCTCAATCTCGGCGAGTGCCTCGGTGGACTTGCCTTCACGGAGGAGTTGTTCCGCCGTCGCCATGCTCAGCAAGTGAGGCTCCGTCACTTGCTGCTGAGAAACGAGCGGAAATGCAAGGACCGGCGCGACGAAAACAAACACAAACAAACCGATCCTGCCCAAGGACGCCCCTGGCTGCGACAACCTCATAAATTTAGCGAAGTTGTTCCGCAGCCCACTCTTCCATGATGCTCAGGATGCGGTCGAAGTCACGGATTAAATCACCATCTGAACCGATGTCCGAGAACGTGACACGGCGGCGGTAGTCTTCCTCGCCGCTCTGGACGTCGACCAGCTTCAGGTAACCACGCGTTCTACGACGAGTGTTGTCGGCCATGTCGTCGACCTCAAGCTGCAGGATGTACTTCGCTTGCTCGGGCCGTGCGACAAGACCGAACGCTGGCGAATTCGCGAACGCTTTCTTGGCCGCCCTGCCCCAACGTGCAATATCAGGAGCGGCTTCGCTCAAGACGCGCGCGGTGCTGGCGGCGTCCGAGGCCCTACCACTGGCGCTGCCCCCTGCTGTTGCCTCCGTCGCCTCCCAGTTTGAGGTATCGAATGGACCTACCCACACACGTGGCGCAGCCATCGCTGCTTCCAAACCGGCGGGGGCTTCTGCCATAGAGGAGAGGGCGGCAAATGCATCAGCCATGTCAGTTCCTGCCTGGTGTGCCTTGATCGCATGCTCCCAAGAAGCGTCGAAGTTCCCCATGGCGCCGGCACCCTGCGACGCCATACGGTGCGCCATACCCATGGAAGGGTCGTGCACAGTCGCCTGGACCATGTTCTCATAGGCCTTGGCCATGTCTCCCGTGCTTGCATGCACCATGCCTGCAACAAAGTACGCTGGAGCAAACTCCTCGGTCTGGCTGAAAACCTTCTGTAGCTCGGCAAGCGCTTGCTCGGGTTGTCCCTGCTGCGCCAGCTGCTCGGCGGCACGAACAATCTCCATCCATTCGGCTTGCTGTTCCTGCGCCAAACCAACAGATGCCAGGGCCATGATTGAAAAGCAAAGAACGAGCGCCAGCGAGCGGCGCAACGAAAAAGAGAACATGACAGCCTCCAAATTGAGTTTCTAGCGATGTACCGGGTTCGTTTTGGGACGTCAACCTGAGCGATCTAGCAGCCATTCCTCCAGCAAGTTGACGATACGTTCTATCTCGGAGTTAAGCTCGGCAAGCGAGGAAATGTTCTTGAGCTCGAGCACGCGCCGATAAGCCTCTTCGCCACTGCGCGGATCGACGAGCTTAAGGTGTCCCTTAACCGCGTTTCCGCTCGCCCCCCCCATTTCAGCAATTTCAACCAACATTAGGTATTGCGCCATATCTTGGCCCGCGACAACACCGAAATGTCGTGAGTTGGTCAGCGAGAGACGAAGTTGCATTAAAAGGCTGTGGAAATGAGCCTGTGCTTGGGCGGCCTGTTGGCCACCGACATTGGTTTGGCGGGATGTCGAAGTGCTACCCGACGGGTTGCCAATTTCATTGCTGCTACCAGCGCTGGCAATGCCACCTCGATCAAGGGCAGCGCCCACAACGTTTCCTCCGCCAAACGGGTTGTCCTGACGCGCTTCAAGTTTTTCTGTGTCCACCGGCATGACGAAAATGCGTGCCGCTGCAAGCTGTTCGTCCAAATCACCCGGCGCCTTTTCAAGCGCCAGCAGATGGTTGATTGAATCACTGACATCGGCACCTGCTTGGTACGCTTTTACTGCCTGCTCCCACGCAACCGGAAGGTTGCTAGTGTTAAGCGCAGCCACTGTCGCCATGCGGTGAGCTTCACCCCACCCCGGATTAAGTTCAGCAGCCTTCAAAAAAGCATCGAGTGCCTCTTGCTCACGCCCGAGGTTGCCCAACACCTGGCCCCGGTAATAATGGGCAATAGGGTTCAAAGCATCTGCCTCAATGGCCCTATTAAGGTCCGAGAGCGCTATATCGAACTGGCGGTTAACAAGCGCGAGTCGGCCTTGTTCGGTCAGCTGGGCAGAAGATTGGGCAAACGCCGGTTGGGCACCCAAGCAAACAGCTAATATTATCGCGATAAATTGTGCGCAACACTTCATCTGGGTGTTCATTGAACTGCCCTCGCTTTGATCCGGAAGGGTTACACGCTCAAGAAAGAACGTGGGCCCCTGCCGCGGCGATCGAGGTTCCGACGCGATGGACCAGTGACGAACTGAAAAGGGGACGTTAACTGATATCAGCGTAACGCCCAATGGCAGCCCGAGTCCAGGCCCTACCTCATGATCACGATTGGTAGAGCGCGGAAACCGGTGATATTCTGATGTTTCATTCAGGTGCCGTCCGGCGCCTGCCTGCGCCCTTAGCTCAATTGGATAGAGCGTCTGGCTACGGACCAGGAGGCTGGGGGTTCGAGTCCTCCAGGGCGCGTTTTCTGTTTCTCTGCTGACGATTTACTAGATGCACGCTTCCGCAACGGTCACTGACGAAGATTTCTGGATGGCTGCTGCCTTGGAAGAAGCAGAGATTGCTGGCGTAGCTGGCGAAGTTCCCGTGGGTGCGGTCGTTGTTCTCGACGGCAATATCATTGGTTCAGGGCACAACACCACTCAGGCTAGCGACAATCCTAGCGCCCATGCCGAAATCAATGCCTTGAGGGTCGCCGGTGAAGCTTTCGGGGACTGGCGCCTTGAGGGATCTACTATGGTTGTCACCCTCGAACCGTGCGTCATGTGCATGGGGGCAATTGCGATAGCCCGAGTGGAACGCGTCATTTACGGAGCTTCGGATCATCGCCTCGGTGCCTGTGGCTCAGCTATGAACCTTTTTGATCCAAAAATTGCGCCGCACTTGAAGTCGGTACAGGGTGGCATCATGGCTGACACGTGCAGTGCACTTCTGACGGAATTCTTCAAGACGCTACGCGCTAGCGTGCCACCCGTTGAATAGTGACTTAGGTTGCGACGGCCACTTTCACGGTCAGGGTGTCGAGCCTTGACTCCCGCTGGACTCGACACTAATGAATTGGCCGTCGTGGAGAATAATGTCGTCACCGGTACCGGCTATCTTGTCGGCACCATTCGAGATCATCGTGTAGTTCTCCCCGTCCGACTCGTAGCTAAGCATCCCGTCCCAGGCATCAGTGAATGACGCGCCCCCGGCATCATTGAAATCAGGGGCCATCACCGACAAGGCGGCGGCATTCTCGCCCTCAGGGTAGGAGCCGTTAGCTGCCTTGTAGGTCTCCAATGCACTTGCAACCTCGGCCATCAGGCCAAATGTGACCGAGATCCTTTCAAGATCCTTTAGATAGTAATGCCTGCCATCGGTTTCGACAGCATCGAGAACCCAACTATCCACACCATTTTCTTGCAGACGAAAATAAAAAGTCCATATATCGTCGTTGAAGAGTGCGGACGCGATGCCCCGGTCATTTTCATCGATGCTTACGTTCTGTATCTGTAAATCTGAGTCTGGATACTGCTCTAAGATGAGCGCTGTGGCATCCTCCGGCGTGAACGATGGGCCGCTACCGCAACCGATTAAACCAGCTAACAGCACTACCACGGCAGCGAGAATGAGCTTAGTTCGCTGCATGTTTCGGTCAATCATTCAAAACCTTCTCGGGAGCAACGCAACTGTGCGTCTCCCAGCATAAACACCGCCCAACAAGTGGGGGGCGTTTATTTAGACACCTCGTAAAGCAAGATAACACGGTAAGGTAGCCGTCCATGCGACGCCATCTAATTATCGGTATTGCACTTACTGCAGCAGCGTTTCATCTTTTCGCTGCCGGGATCTCGCCATTCACGGCACTCGTTCAACGCCCGATTCACCTAGCGTTGATGGCAACGCTTGGGTTTCTCGGTGTCGGGGTACGAAATAAGGGTCGTTGCAACCGAGCTGAAACTGTTGTCTTGATCGCAGCGGTGCTGCTCGGGTGTTTGTACATAGTCGGTCAACAAGCGGCTCTCGTTGGCCGCGTTGGTGCCGCTACCAAGCTCGATTTAGCCGCTGGCGCCGTGGTTATTGTCCTCGTGCTTGAACTCGCCCGCCGAACAGCTGGCTGGGGACTTGTCATAGTGGCTCTAACAGCGCTCGCCTATGCTTTTTCTGGGCCCTATCTGCCGGGTTTTCTCGCCCATCGAGGCTACGGTGCACAACGGCTCATCGAACATCTCTATCTCTCAACCGAAGGCATTTGGGGAATCCCACTCGGGGTTTCGGCGAATTTCGTGTATCTGTTCGTTCTGTTCGGGGGAATTCTTGAAGCCAGTGGCGGTGGAAAACTTTTGATCGGGCTGGCCGGACGCATTTCCAGCCGTAGCCTTGGGGGCCCAGCCAAAACGGCGTCAGTATCCAGTGCCTTAATGGGTTCACTGTCCGGCAGTGCGGTGGCAAACGTTGCCACCACCGGAGCACTGACTATCCCTATGATGAAAGGCTCGGGATTCCGGCCACGAATGGCAGCTGCCATCGAAGCAGCAGCAAGTACTGGCGGGCAGTTGATGCCGCCGGTGATGGGCGCCGGTGCGTTCATTCTTGCTACCTGGACGAATATTCCCTACCTGCAGGTCGCCTCCGCAGCGCTAATCCCTGCAGTTCTGTACTACACAGGGCTTTACATGGCAATCCATTTTGGGGCTGCAAAAGAAAACCTGGAGACCGCTCAGGAATCCACACAACCCGGAGCGCTAGCCCAACGTCTCCACCTGTTGGTACCAATCTTTGTGATCGTCGTATTCCTGGCACTTGGCCGTTCCCCGATGCGAGCTGCTTTCTGGGGTGCAATTACCGCAGCCTTAGTAGCCACCGCCCGGTCGGCTACTCGGATGGACCGCGCTGAGTGGCGAAAGACACTGATTGCTGGGTCCGCCGGCACGGTTCAAGTAGCGGCGGCGTGCGCAACCGCTGGAATCGTAGTCGGTGTGGCGTCGCTAACCGGGATCGGCCTCCGAATGTCGGAGATGATCATTACCGTTGCCCAGGGCCATCTTCCCGTTGCCCTGTTGCTTACAGCATTAGGGTCGATTGTTCTCGGCATGGGATTGCCAACCACAGCAGCCTACGTCGTCCTTGCCGCGCTCGGTGCACCTGCCTTAACCGAGCTCGGCGTGCCTCTACTAGCGGCCCACTTGTTCATTTTCTACTACGGTTGCCTTTCGAACGTGACGCCACCTGTCGCACTCGCCGCTTACGCGGCGGCTGGCCTAGCTGGTTCGTCCCCGCTGCGCACGGGAGCCACTGCAATGGGCTTGGCAGTCGGCGGCTTCCTTGTCCCGTTCGCATTCATTTACGATCCCTCCTTATTGTTATCGGGCACGGTTTTCGAAATTCTTGCCACAACGCTAGGAGCAGCCATCGGGGTAACTTCACTTGCTGCTGGGATAATTGGTTACATAGGGCGCCCGGTATCCACATCCGGCCGCGCCATACTGATTGTCACCGGAATCGCGTTGCTGGGTCCCGGGTGGCTCAGTGACGGGTTGGGCATAGCGATTTTCGCCACCGCCTTGTGGTTCTGGCGCAAACCCAAGGGTAAGCTGGGGTCAGCGCAACAGATACACTGAGCAATTAGCGTCATCGATGGTGAAGTCCTCTCCTTTCCCAAACAAACTGGGCCTGGGTTTCAACCTCATGTCCAGTTCCCCCGAAGGCTTATGCGGCAACCTAGCCAAAGCACCACGTTCACTTGCTTAACCGTTGGCACTTTACTCTTGCTTTTCGTCTCCGGTTTCGCTTGTTCCGGTGAAAGGAGCCAGGTTCAATTCTTGAGTATTGGCACCGGCGGCACTGGAGGAATCTACTACCCACTCGGTGGCGCAATTGCCTCGTTGCTTTCAAGTAACGATCAAGAGCACACGTACACAGCGGAGGTCACCGGTGGATCAGTGGAGAACATTACTCGTATTGCCAACGGTCAAATTGATCTCGGTTTCGCAATCGGAACTTCGATCGCTGAAGCATTTAGCAAAAATGGCAACCCAGACTCGACTCCAGAGCTGCGAATCATCGCCCCGTTGTACCCCAACGTAGCGCATGTACTCGTTCGCGATGGCTCGGGTGTTATGTCGGTTGCTGATCTCGGCGGCAAAGCAGTTTCAGTAGGGGCCGCAGGCAGCGGGACTGAGCAGTTTGCACGCCATTTGCTAGCAGCGTATGCCCTCGACTATGAGTCAATTGATGAGCGTTATCTTTCGTTTTCCGAATCTTCGGCAGCACTGCGCGACGGAGCCATAGATGGGGCAATCTTCTCGGTTGGCTATCCGGCCGCCGCGGTTCTCGAGGCCACGACAAACGCCGCTGTTACCTTACTGCCGGTCTCAGGGGAACCGGTCGAGAGGCTGCGGGCACTGTATCCCTTTTACACCGATACAGAGATACCTGTCGGCACCTATGCCGGCCTAGAGACCAACATCGCCACGGTGGCGGTTATGAATTGGATGGTGGGACTTGAGAGCCTCGATCCAACGTCCGTAACAAGTCTCCTCGATGTGCTCCGCGAACATAGAGAGTCACTGATACGTGTGAACAAGATCGCCGCCCAGATCGATCTTGCTTCGATGGAAGATGCTCCTATACTTTTGCATCCTGCCGCTAAGAACTGGCTCGAGACGAACCGCTGAGTCAAGTCCCAAGGGTTCTCATATTGATGCCGTCGACGACGTACCACGCGTCGGACTTCGTGCAAGCGGCCGCGCGGCTCAGCGTGACCATTACGGTGGGCACCGATGGCCAACAAGCGCTTCAAAAAATTGCGCCAGAATCAACGATTACGCTTGATTTCAAGGACCTTGTTGGGGCCTGCGACAGAGTTGAGGAATTTCACCGCCGCTTCCCTATTGACGCCGTGGTCGCTACCGATGATGAGACGACCGTGCTTGCCGCAGCGGTGGGTGAAGCACTGGGCCTAGCACACAATCCTGTAGAAGCCGTGCTCCCTACCCGCAGCAAACTAACCCTGCGAAGAGCGCTCTACGATGCAAGACTGCCTTCTCCAGGGTACCAAGTCATCGACCTGGCGCCGGGATTTACGTCACAGTGCAAAGAAGAACGTATTTCACGTTTGGGTACCGCGGTGCAGGAGGCACTCAAGTGCACAGCTAACTCTGTCGATGGCATATCTTTCCCCTGCGTTCTGAAACCAACGTTTTTGTCCGCCAGCCGGGGCGTAATACGCGTCGATGATACGGGCAGCTTCCGTCAAGCTGCCCGGCGTATCGCCGATATCCTCCACGAAGAATCTGCAGCTGGTGGTGGTTCTAACGAATCGCATTTGATCCTCGTAGAGGATTATGTGCCTGGGGTCGAGTATGCGATCGAGGCCATAATCACGAAAGGTTCCGTGCATCCGGTGGCGATTTTCGACAAGCCCGACCCTCTCGAGGGACCTTATTTCGAAGAAACCATCTATGTGACCCCGTCGCGTGCTTGCATGGAGGCACAACGAGAAATCGTCACTACGGTTGAAAAAGCTGTTGCTGCACTCGGCCTTCGGGAAGGTCCGATGCACGCCGAGGTGCGTGTCAACCAGGACGGTGTTCATATCATTGACCTGGCCGCGCGGGCCATGGGTGGCCTGTGCCCACGAGTTCTGAAATTCGACAACAGTGTATCTCTTGAGGAGCTTATTTTGCGTCACGCGCTTAGCATGACCTGCGATCTATCGCCGCAAAACCATCGGGCCGGTGGCATAATGATGCTCCCAATCCCCACAGCCGGCGTATTCCGCCGTGCCCATGGAGTCAATGCGGCCCGTGGATGCCAAGCAATCAGTGAGGTCACTCTGACGATCAACCCTGGCCAGCGCGTGCGACCATTGCCAGAGGGGAATAGGTATCTTGGATTCATATTCGCGCAT
>PCAP01000027.1 GCA_002731215.1 Acidobacteriota bacterium
CGCCAGGAGCAAAGTTTTCCACCATCACGTCACATTCCTCGATCAACTTGGCAAAGATCTTGTTACCCACCTCAGTCTTAGGATTGAGCGTGATGCTGCGTTTGTTGGCATTCAGCATTGTGAAATACAGGCTGTCCACATCCGGAATGTCGCGTAACTGGCTGCGCGTCGCGTCACCGGCGCCAGGCCGCTCGATTTTGATGACATCGGCACCGAACCACGCGAGAATTTGCGTGCACGTCGGTCCCGACTGGACATGCGTCATGTCGAGAATGCGGACACCTTTCAGGGCTTTTCCCATCTTCCCTCTCGTATTTGACAGATATTGAGGATCTTATTGAAATGAAATCGAAGCGTGACGTCCGGCGGCGTCACCGTCAACCCAGGCGATGAATGTTGATTCGTGACACACCGTATTCCAGTAAATAAACGAGTATCATCCCATCCGAGCAAACCAATGGTGATGTTGTGGTAGACACCAAACTCAGCGAATCCTTGAAAATCTTGCCCCTAACAGGGGAGCACGATTCGGGTCCGGTTGTACTTGGAAATCGATGCCAAAAATGCACTCTAGCCAATTTGCTCGACAACCTTACTCCAGTCCACACCCCACAGGAGAATTAACCATGCATCGGACTCACTTTATCTCGACGTTTCTGGTCGTCGCAGCAGTTCTTAGCATCGCTTCATTCGCCCCAGCGTTTGGGATGGCACAAGTTCAGGAGGCCCCGAATCGGCCTGCTGGAGAGGGAGAAGGTCCATTCGAACGGTTGATCCTACGCGGCGCAACTCTCATCGACGGCACCGGGGCTCCCCCGTTCGGGCCAGTCGATATCGTTGTTGAAGACGACCGCATTGTGAACATCGTCAGCGTAGGTGCCCCCGATGTAGCAATCAATCCAAACCGGCGCCCGGAAGTGCTCCCTGGTGATCGTGTTCTCGACTTGGAGGGACATTTTGTCCTGCCTGGATTCATCGATCTGCATGGCCACCTCGGGGGCAGGGAGCAAGGCACACCGGCGGAGTATGTGTTAAAGCTGTGGATGGGTCACGGCATAACGACCAGCGCGGATCCGGGCAGTGGCAACGGTATTGGCTGGATGCTCGAGCACAGGCGGCGCTCGGAAGCCAATGAGATCACATCGCCACGCCTGCTACCTTCGGCGACATTCGGCCAGGGATGGGACGAGCCCATTTTTACGCCACAGCAAGCACGCGACTGGGTCAACGAGATTGCCGACATCAACGCCCATGGCATCAAGTTCTTCGGCCTTCGCCCCGACATCATGAAAGCAGCACTTGAGCAAGCTGAAGAGCGCGATCTTTACACCACGATGCACCATGCGCAGCTGAACGTTGCTTGGATGGACGTTCTCGATTCAGCACGCCTCGGCCTGACTTCGATGCAGCACTGGTACGGATTGCCAGAGGCATTGTTCACTGATAGACAATTGCAAAACTACCCGCTCGACTATAACTACAATGATGAGCAAGATCGTTTTTCAGAGGCTGGTCGCCTTTGGAAGCAAGCAGCGGCGCCATACTCGGACCATTGGAACGCCGTGATGGAAGAACTCCTTGAGATCGACTTCACCATGGTGCCAACATTCCACGCCTACGAGACGACACGAGACTTCATGCGTATGGCGCGCGCCGAGTGGCATGAAGAGCATACTCTTCCCTCTTTGTGGCGTTTCTACGAGCCTAACCGCATTGCTCACGCTTCATATTGGTTTTACTGGGGTACTGAAGAAGAGGTCGACTGGAAGGAAAATTATCGCCTCTGGATGACCTTCATTAACGAGTACAAAAACCGTGGGGGCCGTGTGGCGGTGGGCACCGATTCAGGCTATTCATACAATCTCTATGGATTCTCTTTCGTCCGTGAAATGGAGCTTCTGCGAGAGTCTGGATTCCACCCGCTCGAGGTGATTCAGTCGGCCACGCTCAAAGGCGCTGAGGCGCTTGGGGTCGCCGATCAAGTTGGAACCGTTGAGGTTGGGAAGATGGCAGACTTCGTCATCGTCGACGAAAATCCTCTCGAGAACCTTAAAGTGCTTTATGGCATCGGTGCCGTGAAGCTAACTCTTGATAACAAGGTCGTCCGGGTCGGCGGGATTAAGTACACCATCAAGGACGGCATCATCTTCGACGCGCAGCGTCTGCTCGGCGACGTCCGTGCGATCGTGCGAGCAGCCAAAGACCGTGAGGGTTTCGAGATCACACAGCCGGGACGGGGACCGTTCCGCTGACCTGAAACCTCTGGCACAGCCTGTAAATTCTCATTCGAGATCCTTCTGGCTTCAGGTTGATTCTACAGACAAGGAAACTTAGCGAACACAAACCAAGAAAAACAACGGAATGGGGTGGTCCGAGGACCGCGCCTAGAGCTTTGCAATTATTAGCAGGACCGAATAAATCTTGGAACGTCTAAATCGCTAAACGATACCCTGGTCCATCATCGAATCGGCGATTTTTATAAAGCCGGCGATGTTTGCACCGTTGACGTAATTGCCTGGGGAACCGTACTCCTCAGCGGTTTCCTTGGCCGCGGTATGGATCGATTTCATAATGCCATGAAGCTTGGCGTCAACTTCCTCACGAGTCCAGCTCATGCGCAGGCTATTCTGCGACATCTCAAGCCCAGAAGTCGCGACACCTCCCGCATTCGCTGCCTTGCCGGGACCATAAAGAATGCCAGCATCAATAAACAAGTTGACGCCCTCGATGACCGTCGGTATGTTGGCCCCCTCGGAAACAACATAGACGCCGTTCTCGAGCAAGTTCGCAGCGTCCTTCGCGTTGATCTCATTCTGTGTTGCGCTCGGAAACGCACAGTCAGCATTATGGTCCCAGATAGCATTGTGGCCAGCGTTAGGGTCGATCTCCATGTACGCGGCACTGCTGTATTTTTCTGCGTACTCTTTGATCCGGCCACGGCGCACGTTCTTCAGATCCATAACGAAGCCTAGCTTGTCACGATCGATACCTTCTTCGTCATAGATGTAACCGCCAGAATCTGACAAGGTGACTGGCTTACCTCCTAAATCCAGGAGTTTTTCGCACGTGTACTGCGCTACATTGCCACTCCCTGACACAAGACAAGTCTTGCCCTCAAGGTTCTCGCTGCGGGTAGCGAGCATCTCGGCAGCAAAATATACGGCACCGTAGCCTGTAGCCTCCGGACGAATCAGTGAGCCTCCCCAGTTGAGGGCCTTGCCCGTAAGTACGCCGGTAAATTCGTTGCGTAGCCTCTTGTACTGGCCAAAAAGGAAACCGATCTCGCGGCCACCAACACCGATATCACCAGCTGGGACGTCTGTGTCTGGGCCGATATGGCGACAAAGTTCGCTCATAAAACTCTGACAGAAGCGCATAACCTCGTTATCACTCTTGCCCTTTGGGTCAAAGTCTGAGCCACCCTTACCACCACCTAGCGGTAATGTCGTGAGCGAGTTCTTAAAGACCTGTTCGAAGGCGAGGAACTTAAGGATGCCGAGATTGACTGACGGATGGAAACGCAACCCACCTTTGTAAGGGCCGATTGCACTGTTCATCTCAATCCGGAAACCACGGTTGACATGAATATCCCCGTTGTCATCAACCCACGGCACGCGGAACATGATGACACGCTCAGGTTCGATAACGCGCTCGACGATTTTGGCCTTTCTGTACTCGGGCCGCCGCTCGAGCACAAGCTCGAGTGACTCTACTACCTCCTCCACTGCCTGATGGAATTCAGGCTCAGCAGCGTTCTTAGCCTTCACATTGGCCATGATGTCATCGACAAATGACATTTGAGGTCCTCCTCATCAGCCCACCCCGGAAAGTCGGCGCGCAAGCATGGTTATATCGACAAATAATCCGATTTGTATTCACTAGTTTGCAAGTTCCTCGTATTACCTGCCGGAAGTCGATCGACAACTGACCACCCGACAAAGTCAACCGTCAAGAACCCGAGAAAAGGGCCATAACCACTAAAGGGCTACAGCCAACCTTATGGTGCCCCAAGAACGGCGTTTTGGCGAGCCCATTTAGCCACTGGATATCAGCTTAAGAATGGGGCTTCGCTAGCCATCTCATCTGGTTCAGATTGCCGTCGTGCTGAAACCCGCGTCAACATAATGGACTTCTCCAGTAACACCCTTCGACAATTCTGATAGTAAATACAAACCGGCAGAGCCAACGTCATCGATGTCGACGTTGCGGCGCAATGGCGAACGCTCAGCAAGCTGCGAAAACATCGAACGTAAACCCGAAACTCCCGAGGCAGCGAGTGTCTTGATCGGGCCGGCCGAAATAGCATTGATGCGGATGTTTTTCTCGCCCAAGTCACCGGCAAGATAACGAACACTTGCTTCCAGGGAAGCCTTTGCAATTCCCATCACGTTGTAGTTTGGCACCGTTTTCATAGAACCGTAGTAGGTCATGGTGACGATGCTGCCACCCTCATTCATCATCGGCTCTACCTTCCGAACAAGATGCAACAATGAGTACACACTAATCTCCATCGCCATCAAGAAACCGTCGCGCGACGTATCTAGGGTGCGGCCCTTGAGATCTTCACGGCCAGCAAATGCAATCGAGTGGACCAGAAAATCGAGCGAGCCAAATGCTTTACCCACAGCATCGAAGGCAGCATCTACTTGTGCCTCGTCAGTCACGTCCATCGGCACAAGCAGGTTGCTACCAACCGATTCCGCTAGCGGTTGAACACGCTTAAGAAGAGCTTCCCCCTGGTACGTGAACGCCAGCTCCGCCCCAGCTGACGCTGCTCTACGAGCCAGGCCCCAGGCGATCGATCGTTCGTTGGCCACCCCTACGACTAAACCCTTCTTCCCTGCCAAAATAGGTGGAGTATTGAGTGTCGGGTCGTCTTGCTCTGTCATCTATCCCCTCATTCAAACGGCGAGACCATTTCCATCAGTATATCCTCGCGCAACCATGAGCAGCGCCAACCAGCACAATCAGTCAACGCGTCTGCCTTCTTCTTTCTATCATCGGAATGTCATTGCGGTCGCCCGTGGCCTGCTTGGTCAACGACTTGTCAGCCAGGTCGATGATTCCCGTGTCTCCGGGATCATTGTCGAGACCGAGGCCTATCTCGGAACAATCGATAAAGCAGCCCACACCTACCATGGATGTCGCACGGCCCGCAACGAAACAATGTGGGGTCCTGGGGGGAACGCTTACGTGTACTTCGTTTACGGGATGCACCATTGTGTCAACGTGGTAGCCGGCGATCCAGAGGAGCCCGTGGCAGTTTTGCTACGTGCCCTGGAACCAGACGGTGGGACTGATGTGATGTTCACGCGCCGCGCCGCAGCTCGACATTCGATTGATCTCTGCTCCGGACCCGGCAAATTATGTCAAGCACTTGATATTACCCTCGCCAGCGACGGGGAGGACCTTGTGGGTGGCAAGACGCTTTTCATCGAAGAGATCCGCAAGCGATCCTTGCCAACCTCATCGATCGGTTGTGGGCCCCGCGTCGGTGTCAGCTACGCTGAAGAGTGGCAACAGAAGCCGCTACGATTCTGGGTTCAAGGAAATCCCAACGTCAGCCGTCAAATGGGCGCAAGAAACGAAGTGTAACTAGCTGTCATCCTCTGGAGGAAAGTTCTCGAAGATTTTGCCAATGGCGTCATCGATTTTCCCAGAATTCTGTGAAGATGGCAGGAGTTCAGCCCGGGCAATACCACGCCATATCAAGCCGACGGCGGGATCGGGAGATAGCATGTCGATGGTAATCGTGCCCGCGTCGTACTGGGAAACATTGAGACCAGCAGGGCCATACCAGCCCCAGCCCCAGTAACCGCT
Organism: Acidobacteriota bacterium; assembly: GCA_002731215.1. Lineage (GTDB taxonomy): Bacteria > Acidobacteriota > UBA890 > UBA890 > UBA890 > UBA890. Next base: position 5,821 of record PCAP01000027.1, read on the forward strand.
CCAGCCTGGCCCGTAGTAGCTTTCCTGAAGCCGCGCGACTTCTTCGCTACCAACGTAGTAGGTGACTAGGAATGAAGGATTGTTGCTCGAGCGACGAAAACCAACCGCACGCATGTGGTCATCCACAACCGTCCTAATGGCCGTGTCAAGCGCCCCATACTGCAAATCAGCGCCTGTCTCAGGTTCTTTGGCCGCCCAATCGAAAGTGTTGATCCCAGCAAAGTCAAATTGTGTGTCCCACACCGTATCTATGTTGCCTCCCGAACATGCAGGAGCTACAAGCAATACGAAAAGGACTCCGATCGAAAGTGTCTTTCCCATGTGCACGAGAATATTCCATTCGCCGCCGACAAGCACGCCACAAAAAAGGCCGCGAGTGCTTTAAAAGGGCAGGAATTAGGTTGCGCCAAACCTCCAACTAACGCAGTGGCAAGCGACGGATTTCTTTCTTCTGGGACAGTCTCGTCGCAGCAACCCAAAGACCATCGGGAGAAATCTGCCCATGCAAAACATTAGCTGGCTCCTCAGTTAACTGTTGGGGCTCACCGCCGAATCGAGGGATCAAAAATAACTGCATCTTCTCGCCCACCAACGCCGAATAGACGATGTTCTCTCCATCTGGTGTCCACGCAGCCCCACCTCGAGTGTAAGACGTGAACTCGATGACTTTCCTGACTTCACCTGCAGCCAGCATGACCCAAAGCCTTTGAGTTTCTGGGTTCAGACGCTCGATAAATAGCACGTCATCTGAGACAGGAGAGTAAACCCCTGAGACTGAGCCAGAAATCTCGTCGGGCAACTTCAAGGGCACGACGTCGAGCAGATCACCATGTTCAGGATCGATGGTTGCGACCCAAGGCTTTGAAACACCAGGGACGCGGTCCCAGCTATCGAACAACAGCCGACTACCATCGGTCGACCAATTGGGGTCACCAACCTCCCAGCCAAGATCAGTGAGCCTAATTTCGTCGGCGTCTGGATCTTCGGCCCGACGCAAGAAGATGTCGTCGGTGACATCGGGGCCCGCATAATAAGGCACCGGCCGTGGTGAACGACGCGACCGGTAAGCCAGCCAACGACCATCGGGCGACCATGAGGGCGTGTAGTCGGCATGATACCCGGTGACCAGCGCCGCCGGCGATCCTCTGTCCCCATCCGGCCCTATGGCAACAACTTCCGTGTCGAGGTTGAGCCCCCAGTCCGCAAGCCTCCAGCTACCAACCGTGTAGGCAAGTAATTCACCGCTGGGGTTCCAGCGCGGTAGCTGGGTAGCAAATCTTCCACCTCTCTCCCCAACAACATCGAAGAGTGGCTTGGCGCCAGGATTGTCAAGCGGTATCAGCATCACAGAAGCGTCGTATTCATTATGCGTCCAGTACAGATAATCACCCGCGACCCACGGCCAAAAGTCATCTCCCTCAATATTACTTACTAGGCGGAGGGTTCCCGATTTGATCTCGAGTTCGTAAATATCGAGATCTCGGTTCACGCGCGTCTCGTGCCGTGCATCAGCATCCGGTTCGTCTTCCGTGGCAAGCGAGATAAAGAGTGACTGTCCATCGGGGGCAACTGCTAGGCCATTTGGCAGTGCCGAGGCATCTAGCCCTTCCCGGATGATCTCTACCTCGCCACCCAAGGGCCGTATGCGGAGAACCGACGCTGATCCGTTTTCTGACATGGCCAGCCCGTAGGCGGCTGCGCCTGTAGGGTCCCACGCCAATCCTAATACACGCTCGCCGATGTTATGCCACCGGTCATCGGGAGGCTCTCCCAGTACGATCCTGTTACCAGGAGGGCGGATCCAGGCGACGTCACGGTTGCCTGGTGCCCACGCCGGAACCGCATCCAATGGAATTGCCGGCGAGCGTAAATTTTGGCCACTCTCAAGAAACCAACCCATATCACGACGCCGGTTAGCAAACCGAGCAATCCGGCCATTTCCATCGAAAGTCGCAGCCATCACCTGATCGAAATCGAGGAGAAGTTCAGC
>PCAP01000004.1 GCA_002731215.1 Acidobacteriota bacterium
ATTTAGCGGGCCGGCCGGGGCCGATGGCTGCCTCCCGCCGTCGGTTGAGGGCTGCGCCGACCGGCCCGCTTTTCTTTGTATGTTTCGGTTGAAAAGCGCGACGCGGTCGTCATTGTAACAACATGGCGACCGCTTTTTGTATGTAAATGCTATCAATAAGCCGCTGCCGCCCCATTGCGCCGTGGGTCTGCAACAGCCATCCGTGCCCCATCTGAGAATATGAACACCGAGTGTGCGTCACCCTGGATGCCCCGCCGATCGGACAACACGTGGCCCATCTTGATCAGCGCATCAAAAGACTGCTGAGGAAAATTTCGCTCGAAACTGGTTCGGTCGGGTAGCCACTGGTGGTGAAAGCGCGGTGCCGCTATCGCATCTTCAAGGCCCATTTCAAAGTCAATGACATTCACCACAATACGTAACACCGTGTTGATTATTGTTTTTCCACCGGGGCTCCCGATAGCCATTATGGGCTCCCCATTGCGGGCAACAAGGGTCGGTGTCATCGATGACAACATACGCTTTCCAGGTGCAATGAGATTCGGCTCCGTGCCAATACTGCTTCCCCGTGTCACTCCAGGCCAGGTGTTGAAATCGCCCATCTCGTTATTAAGTAAGAACCCAGTGCCAGGGGCCATTGCTTTCGACCCATAACCTTGCTCAATCGTGTACGTCGTCGAGACAACGTTGCCAGCCGCGTCAACAACAGAATAGTGGGTCGTTTCGGGAGATTCTGGGTGCGTAATAATAGCCTCCCCCAGCTCCTCACTATTGCGGACCACACCAAGGGAGACCAAGGTAGCCTTCTCGGCAGCGTAATCCTTCGACGTCAACCTATCGATGGGAACTTCAATGAAATCCATGTCCCCGAGATACGTGGCGCGATCAAGATAACCCTGGCGCATCGCCTCGATCATTAAGTGAGCCACCTCGGTATCATTAGCCTCGTAGCCTTCGAAATCAAAGTTTTCGAGAATATTGAGCATCTCGACGAGCGCCACACCACCGGAGCTCGGTGGACCCATCGAGATGATGTCAAATCCTCGGTAAGTTCCACGAATTGGCTGGCGCTCTTTCGCTTCATAAGCAGCCAGGTCTTCAAGCGTAATTAATCCACCGTTCTCCACCATTGCCGCAACCAGGCGATCTGCAATTTCCCCTTCGTAAAAAGCTGGGGCCCCCTTATCCGCAATCTGTTCCAGCGACCACGCCAAGTCTGGCTGGATCAATTTTTCTCCTGCTGCGTACGGAGTCCCGTTGGCTCGCATAAAAGCTTTTTGGGACGCCGGATACGGTTCAAAACTACGTGCCGCACCTTCCAATGATCGAGCTAGGTAGGGGCCCAAGACGATGCCATCACGGGCGAGCTGTATAGCAGGACGTACCAGACGCTGCCATGGTAAAGAACCTAGCTCCTCATGAACTTTCGCAAAACCAGCTACAGTGCCCGGCACTCCAATCGCCGGCCATCCCACGTGCCCTCCCCTACGGTCTTCAGTCCCATCCTCCAGCAAGTACAAATCAGCGGTGGCAGCCAGGGGTGCCTTCTCCCGAAAATCAAATGTCGTGTAACGATCTTCATCGGAAACATAGATCGTCATGAACCCACCACCCCCGATATTGCCGGCCGCGGGGTGAGTCACTGCCAGAGCGAAGCCAACTGCAATGGCCGCGTCCATAGCATTCCCCCCATCCTTCAAGACTTCAATACCAACCTGAGTAGCGAAACCGTCAACGCTCGCAACGGCACCACTCGATCCAACAGCAATCTGCCCAACGCTTCCTAGCTCTCGGCCAGTAGAGGAGACTGTCCCATCCCCCTCTGGTTGAGGAACCAGCGAACAGGCAGCGAATAAAACGAACGGCAGCAGAGCAGTTGCGAATAGCTTGAATCTTATTTTCATGACTGTCTCCATCGACATCGCAAGTGGAATGGGAGCAAGCCTAGCAGGCTCCGCTGAAAGTTATAGCGGCACACTGACATGAACCGGATAGTTCTCCGCACCAATTATTGTCCTAGCCACACCGGGACAGTTGCCAAGACGGTTAGCTAAACTCCGGGACGGAAAGGAAACGCTCGTGACAAAAAGATTGATTCTGTCGATAGTTGCCGGGTTTGTGTTGACCTTGGTTATAGCTTGGATTCTCGGTTTTGAGATTAACCCGTTTTGAAAAGACATCTAGGCTGGATGGTCACGGGGATATGGATTGGTTTGCTTATTTGCCGCGTGATCAACAAGATGGGGTGGCTGAATTAGGTTTTTATAAAAATAGGCCATAGCCGGGAACGAGAACGTTACATATACGCACGCGGTCGGATTTGCATGGGGGGGCTCGAACCTGCAGGAAACCGATTTGCCTACTGGTGGCCCCCGCTGTGAGCGGCACCCCGACGGGTTCAAAGTCAAGGAAAAAAACAAGGTTCCTGGAAAAGTGGAAGACCTATATGGGCACAGATATAGCCCTAAATAACTATAAAAAAAGGGCTAGATGGATCTCGTGACGGAGAGTCTTATCCTAGCCGGTCAAGGCTAAAGGGAATCGGGCTCACTCCTTTACACTGAAGAATGACGCGATGTGCGTCACCAATCTCGGTGAACAGAAGGTGGCGAAGTCCTAAGTAGCGACGCAAGTCATGAGCCCCTAAGGGATCCCGGGACAAATCTTCTACCGCTCCAAACCCAACAAGGAACACCGCCAAGCTAACATCCCCAATCACACCGAAGTTGGCCAACTTTCCACAGCGTCGCAGGTTGCCAAAATCGACATGCGCTGTGATGTCCTGCCCCCCAACCCTCGTAAGGGGATCTGAGTTCAATTGGTACCGATGCTGACAGACGAGGGATTCCCGTACACGCTCAGGATCGTATAGTGCCGAGGTCTCAGCACCATAATCAACGGTCAAAACGAATCCCTCTAGCAGCACCCGGGAAACCATGTCGACCCAGGTAGCTACCTCCAAACAAATCTCTGCCGTCTGGCCTTCAACCAGCTTGATCTCGTTGGCCGCGATGTAGCTGGCAAGCTCTTCCGTTGAGGGCGGGCCCTCACGCTCGACCAACATGCCGTCATCAACGTCAACGTAGACTTCACACAACGAGTCGTTACGGCAAACAACCCTATGCACCGAAAATGCATCGAGAAGCTCATTGCTGACTACTAAGCCGCGCAAGGAATCCCTTGGCATGTCATCGATATTTGGCAACCAAGTGAAATGATCAGCGTGCGCCGCGAGCCGTTGTTGTTGCTGGTGACGGGCGCCCGCTCCACGCTCCACACAACATCCACGTAAACGTGCGTACAAATTGGGAGCCTCATCCTGTAAGGCAGTGCAAATGTCTACGAGCAGCGTGCCATCGCCGCCACCGAAATCTACTAAATCAAACCTGGTCGGACAGCCGAGGGCAACGTCACATTCCTGCATTAACCTGGCCACAGCCGCACCAAACCCGGAGTCAACTTGCGGCGCCGTAACATAGTCAGGGCGCTCTTTCCAAACGGTTTGAGAACTCCTGTAATAGCCCTCGACGGGATCGTAAAGTGCCCGTTCCATAAAGTCCCGGAACGTCATAGGGCCATGCTCGCTTAACTCCTGGATAAGGATTTTCGCGAGTTTCGTCGGCCTTGGATCAGTCTCTCTTGGAGCCAAAATACCTTAGTTGCCTAGTTTTTCTGCATTAACACACTATTGCCGAATAAAAAGCCGAAGTAACTGCTCAAGAAACAGCTACTGCTCCCTCAACCATAGCTCTGGGTTAACAGCCTCCGTCCCATCACGGATCTCAAAGTGGAGACTGGGCCCAATTAGCGATCCAGTCTGGCCAACTGTGCCAATTTGATGCCTGTCATCGACCCACTCGTTCATCCGCACCAGTATGGTGTCGAGGTGACCATAAATGGTGTAGAAGTCATCACCATGACTAACAACCACCATTAAACCGTAGTTCTGAAACCAATCAGCAAATACAATGCGGCCACGGTAAACGGTGTGCACGGGGGCGCCGACACCGGCAGCGATCTTGATCCCCTTGACCAAGGTGTAGGTGTTGTACACCGCGTGCTGCTTACGCCCGAATTTCTCGGTGATTTGACCATCTGTCGGCCACGAAAGATCACCGAGCAAGGCAGTAAAAGCGGGCTGTTCACCAGCAAGCGGTGCGATTACAGGCTTCGACAAGACGGTCCCAAGCAACTCCTCAAGTACTGCAGCGCTTTCTGCTTGCTCTTCGAGAGATCGGCGACCAACCAACGCTTCGGTATCAATCTGCTTGATAAGCTCCTGCCGAAGCTCCTGCTGGGCTATCAAATCCTGGAGAGCCAGCGTTTCTTCAGCACGCATCGTGGTCAGCTGAACTGTGGTCTCATTAGCAGCCCGAACTGCTTCCTGTTGTTCAGTAATTTGGGTCCGAATTGACTTTACGAGCAGTTGGTTCTGCGAGGCTAGCCAACGAACTAGCTGATAGTTGGCCAACAACTCGTCAGAGTTCCCTGCTGTAAGTAGAAATCGAGAATACGACAGTGGGCCCATACGGTATAAGGCAACGACCCGGGCACTAAGCCCCTTTTGAGCCTTAGCCATTTCTCCCGTCAGTCTCGCGACCTCGCCGTTCAGCTCCTGCGCCTCTTGAGAGAGAACTAGCAAACGTAACTGCACAGACTCAAGCTGGCGCCTGCTAAGAGCAAGCCGAACATCGGCTGCCTCAAATTCTTCGACCAGGTTATCTCTGCGTTCACCTATTTTGGTTAACCGGGCCTGCAAAGCATTGATTTGGGCGTGCAGGCGATCCAGGTCGAGCCGAAGCTGGGTCGGCGAAGGCTCCTGCTGGGCCACGATCGGTGTGACCACGCCAGAAACCCACACCGTCAGCGCGATAGCGACAATTGCCCATCTAGTCGCACGATGCATGGCGTCAGTAAGTATAGAAGCCTTTTCCAGTCTTGCGGCCCAGGTGGCCAGCTTCAACGAGTTCCTCCAACAACGGGCAGGGGCGATACTTCGGATCGTCAAATCCTTTGTGAAGGACTTCCAGAATTGCCAAGCAAACATCCACGCCAATGAGATCAGCTAGCGCTAACGGTCCCATTGGATGTCTCATTCCAAGCGTCATAACACCGTCGACGTTCTCTGCCGTAGCCACTTCTTCGTAGAGACAGTAAGCAGCTTCATTGATCATAGGCATAAGCACCCGATTGGACACGAACCCCGGGGCATCCCCTACCGTCAAAGGTGTCTTGCCGAGTGCCTTCGCTACCCCAACCACAGCTTCATGGGTCCCAGCACTAGTGAGCTCGCCACGAACAACCTCGATGAGCGGCATCAATGGCACAGGGTTGAAAAAGTGCATGCCAATGACTTTGTCCGGCCGTTCCGTCCCTGCAGCCAAGCGACTAATCGAGATTGACGATGTGTTCGATGACAAAATCGTCTCTGTCGAGCAGCCTTTGTCAAGCACACCAAACACGTCGAGCTTGGCAGCTTCGTCCTCGATGATTGCCTCAATTGCCAAATCGACACCGAAAAGAGGAGCGAATTCGGTCGTTCCCATTACGCGACTCCGTATCGTTTTTGCCTCGTCATTCTTTATAACTTCCTTCTTAACCCATCGACTGAGGCCATCATCGAGACGCGTCAATCCCATTTCCAAGAGATTCCTGTCAGGCTCGCGCACGATCACATCGAAACCAGCCCGGGCGCAAATTTGGACGATACCTGCGCCCATCGTTCCTGCACCAATAACACCGATCCGCTGGATCTTCATGACATTCTCTCTACTGCCACCGCGACACCATTGCCACCCCCCATGCACATCGCCGCAACTCCCTTTTGGGAATCACGATGAGCCAGTGCATGCAGCAAGGTCGTCAAGATCCGGGCACCGGATGCGCCAATTGGGTGACCAAGTGCCACTGCCCCCCCGTTGACATTAACTCTCTCGGCATCGATACCGAGTTCCTTTACCACCGCCACTGACTGCACAGCAAAGGCTTCGTTGAGTTCGAACAGATCAACGTCGTTACGATCCCATCCAGATTTTTCGAGCACAATGTTGACCGCCTTCACTGGTGCCATCATCACGAGTTCAGGCTCGATACCACTCGTAGCGTATGCAACCACACGTGCCAACGGTGTAATTCCCCTGGCAATGGCGTCATCCTCACCTATGAGCATCAGAGCAGAAGCACCGTCGTTGACTCCTGGAGCATTGCCCGCTGTCACCGTGCCGTCGGCGCTGAACACCGGCGCAAGACTTGCCAACTTCTCTGGGCTGGTATCAGCACGAATGGTCTCGTCACGATCGAATAGCACTGTCGAACCTCTGCGTTGTGGTACCTCAACCGCGACGATTTCATCATTGAACGCACCACTCTCTTGCGCCGCAGCCGCCCTTTGATGCGAGCGCAGAGCCCAGGCGTCTTGCTCCTTGCGGCTAACCTCATAACGCCTGGCAACAAAATCACCAGTACAGCCCATATGGAAATCACCAAAGGCGCACCAGAGACCATCGTGAATCGTGGCATCGTGCAACTCTCCGTGCCCCATGCGGTAGCCTTGCCTAGCCTTTGGTAACAGATAAGGACCGTTGGTCATGCTCTCCTGCCCACCCGCTACGATGCACGTCGCATCTCCAAGGGCAATAGCTTGGGCGGCAAGTACAACCGCTTTCAGCGAAGAGCCACAGACCTTGTTTACGGTAAAAGCACCAACGCTCGAGGGGATACCAGCACCGAGAGCAGCTTGACGTGCTGGATTTTGGCCAGAACCAGCCTGTATGACCTGGCCCATGATAACCTCGTTAACCTCGCCGGGGTCATAATCAACACGCTCGACTGCCGCGCGCACGACAACAGCGCCGAGTTCCGGAGCCCGCAGCGGGGCAAGGGAGCCAAGCAGCTTTCCCCCCGCAGTCCGAACTGCGGAAACAATAACCGGAGGTGCCATTTCTGGACACTAACAATCGCCGCAAAACCCTGCAAGTCAAGGATTTAGCTTGGACAAGAACTATCACATAGTAGGCACTGCGGGGCATATCGATCACGGTAAGAGTGCACTTATACGCACCCTCACCGGAATTGATCCTGACCGCCTTCAAGAGGAACAAGAACGAGGTATTACGATCGACATCGGGTTTGCTCATCTTGAACTCGATGGCGGAACGCGGGTTGGTTTCATCGATGTGCCTGGGCATGAGCGTTTCATCAAGAACATGCTTGCCGGGGTAGGCGGTATCGACTCTGTGTTATTGGTCGTTGCCGCAGATGAGTCAATCATGCCCCAGACACGTGAGCACTTGGCAATCTGTGAGTTGCTCAGTATCAACAGTGGCATTGTGGCAATCACTAAGTGTGACCTGGTCGATGATGAAATTGCAGATCTCGTGGAGCTCGAAGTGCGCGACCTCTTAGCAGGATCAGAACTCGCAAACGTCCCTATCGTGCGCACCAGCGTGGAGACTCGCGATGGGTTGGATGAACTGAAAGATCAACTCGCTGGAATTCTTGGGTCCTTCAGTTCTCGACCCCAAGACGGGCTTGCCCGCATGCCGGTCGATCGAGTCTTCACCGTTCATGGTTTCGGCACAGTGGTAACGGGGACCTTGCTGTCTGGTCGAATCAACATCGGTGACAAGCTTGAGCTACTTCCCCGAGGGACTGCTGTCACAGTGCGCGGATTGCAAGTGTACGGAGAGACCGTCGAGTCAGCGGTCGCAGGGCAACGCACGGCTGTGAACTTGCAAGGCCTTGATACTAACGCCGTTGAACGGGGCGATTTGCTGGTTACACCCAACGCCCTATCAGCCACTTACATGATTGATGCCCGCCTCCACATGCTCTCAGATCACAGCCTCGAACAGTTACAACGCGTTCGTTTCCACCACGGCGCCACCGAAATCTTGTGCCGGGTCGCAATCCTAGAGTCTGAAGAGGTCGGAGCAGGCAGCTCAGAATTGGTCCAGCTACGCCTCGAAACACCCTACGCCTGCGCACCAGGCGATCAATTCGTTGTTCGTCGATATTCTCCGATGCTGACAATTGGTGGTGGCACTGTGCTGGACAACCTGCCCAGCAAGCACCGACCAGGGGATTCAACGACTATCGAGCTTCTGAGAAGACTCGAAGGGGGGACACTCAAAGATCGAGTCGCTCTCCTCACCGCAGCCTCAGGTAGTCGAGGCGCAGAGGAGGTACACCTTCAACACCGAACCTTCTCCAACTCGACGCATCTGCGGTCAGTGGCGAACTCACTGGCCGATGCCGAGTGTTTAGCAATAGCTCAAGAAACGCCTCTTATCGTTCTTGATTCGGAAGTAGTAAATACTCTTGAGGAGACGATTATAGAGGCGGTACGCAGGCAGCATGCCGAGCATCCTCTCATGCCTGGGCTGTCCAAGAGCGCGGTGGCCGCCACCCTGCCCCGGCATCTACCAGAGGTCATCCTTGATGCTCTCCTCGATAGACTTATCACCGCTCAACGTCTCGGTGGCGGTAGTAACACGCTCGCGTTGCCCGAGCACAACGTCACCCTAAGTGAACCTCAGGAGCATATACGGACCACTCTTCTAACCACGTACGAGGAAGGCGGATGGTCCCCGCCCTCGATTGATAACGCTTGGGAGCAACTCAGGGTGACCCAGGACGACGGCGAGGAAGTATTCCAACTTCTGCTACGCCAGGGGGAACTGGTCCGCTTGCGCGAAGATCTCATTTTTAGCGCAGCCCGGCTAGACGCTTTAGTACACGAGGTGCGCACCCGATATGCTCCCGGAGTAGTGTTTGGGGTGGCCGATTTTAAATCCTGGACCGGGCTGAGCCGGAAACATGCCATCCCGTTGCTTGAGTACCTTGACCAGCGACGGGTAACCCGCCGGCAGGGTGATCAGCGTGTGCGCATTTGATCAGCTAAAACACCTTAGGCAGTTCAAATCGAAAACGCATTGACCCTAGGAAGCCTGCCCCCGTATCATATTGCGAATATCCCAAAGGAGGGAAAATGCTGGGCAGCATCGGATTTACGGAACTTTTGTTTATTTTCTTGATCGTGGTCGTCCTCTTTGGAGCAAGCCGCATCCCTGAGATTGGACGTGGACTTGGATCCGGAATACAAAATTTCAAGGCCGCCATGAAAGGCGGGGCTAAGGAGAACAAAGGAACGTCGTCGGAGTCGGACACGACGACAGCCCACTGAGCCCCAATCTTTCTTGGCCGTGTTACAGAGGATGTTCACGTGGCAATTCTGACTACCGGAGCGATTCGTGTCGTCACCGCCGTCGTACTCGTGGTTGCGCTACCGGCTTGCACCGTTACGTTCCGTCATAAGCCAATCGTGCCAATCGACAACGACCGCAACTACAATGTCAGTGTCCAGACTTGCTGGGACACGTCGAAAAAAGTAGTCACAGACTTCACCTCAGGGGTTGAAGAAGAGGATTTTGATCCTCAGAACAATGCCGGCTTGCTGGTAACCAGGTACGCCGTATTCTCCGACTCAGGTGAAAATGATTGGCAATATCTGAGGGGAGTTTCCTACTCACAAGGGGCGCCGTTCATCGGCGGCCGTTACCAGCTGACCCTTACCACCCGAACCGTTCGCGGCGGGGCATGCAAGGTCCGAGTCGTCGCGCGCATCGAAGGATACATGGGTGAAGAGTACGGCTACCAAGCTTTGCGATCTACGGGACTCCTAGAGCAAGAAATCTTCAATCGGATATCAGCTGATCTAGGGACAGAACCGGTCGGTAGCTAGCAAAAGTGATACATCTGCTCCGCTAGGGATCTTTTGCGGCTTCAGTCGAACCTTACGGTGACACCGATCGACCAAAGCCACATGGTCGACAATGCCCTTTCTTTCGTGAAGCCAAGATCATCCACTGTCGGTAGCAGTCTTCCCCCTGATAGCAAGGGCGCGTTTACCTGGGAACGCAATCCTCTCAAATCACTACGCAGATAGAAATTATCCTTAAGTTCAACTTCCATACCACCCCCAAACAAGAAGCCCGGATTCAGCTTGCCTTCCGTTGTTCCCGTATCGGTGTCTATGCGATTGAGCACTACAGCGGCTCCACTGAGAAGAAACGGGGTGAAACGAGAGTCCGTTAAGTCGAGTCGAGCACTGAGGGCAACAAAACCAAGTGAGTAGTCACCAAAGTCGCTGACCGTAATGTTTCGGCCCTGGAGATTGGTCTCGGTTAGCTCAACACCAGGCGATCCATAGCCGAACTCACCCTCCAATCCCAGTCGCCACCAAACTCGGCGGCCAGTACGCACGCTGTAGAAACCACCACTGCCAAGATCAAAAGTGAGGGTTTTCTCATTCTCTTCGTCGACGACTGACCCGATAGGGTTAGAACCCACAACACCACCTAGGTAAGGGATCGAAACGAAACTGATGTACCAGTCATACGGCGCGTCATACATCGGATCAATTTCAGCCGGTTCTATCGTTTGTTTGCTTGTCTGGCCCTCTAACTCTTGAGCCCAAACTGGCGCCGCGAATAACGTGGCGCCAAGCACGAAAAAAACAACGGGACCTCGACAAAACATAGATAACCCCATCTTCATTGCCCGTAGTAGCCTGGCTTGGTACGACCTACTCCCCTTTTCGTCCGGATCTCGATCTCACGCCACTCTCCAGGCGCCGCGAGCGAATCTGGTCGGTAACCTAACGAATACTGGCTGCGCAACTCCGCTGCAATCTCGTCATACGCCCTGTCTAACTCTCCCAAGGAATTGAGGATGAACGTGCGACCACCTGTACCGTCCGAGTAACCCCGCATCGAAACCTCACCCGGGTTCAACGTATCGAAACCCGAACTGCGTATGGGGTTGCTCATCATATCGAAGATGCCAATCGTATAAAGACGAACATCTTGCAGTCTCGCGTAGTCAATCGCCTGCCCTTCAGTCACCGATTGAACCGTATCGAAACCATCCGAAAGTATTATCAACGCACGTCGCTCTGGACGGTCCACTAAGATGTCGGCCCCCTCAACGATCGCCATGTTCAGTGATGTTGCACCACGTGGGGCCATCTCCTGGATAGCATCGCGCAGACGCGCGTGGTTCGGTGTCAAGTTCTGCAGGAGGCGGGGGAAGGCATCAAAGCCCATCACGAAGGCTTCATCTTGATCGGTGATGTGCTCAACGAACGCAGTTGCACCTTGTTTGGCTCGTGCCATCTTGATGCCTTCCATGCTACCCGACGTATCGATCAAGATGCCTATCACCACGGGGCGAGGCTCGCTGTCGAAAAACAGAATCTCTTGTTTTTCCCCATTTTCGTAAACTTCGAACTCCTGAACCCGCATGTCAGGAATGTAGACACCTCGACCATCGGTAACATTTACATACAGCGGCACAACGTTGACCTCGGCAGTAAACACTGCACTCTCGAGATCGCGGGTAAGCACAGTTTCCTCACTCTGCGCACCTGTGGAATCAGTAACTAAAACGCGGATTACGCGGCGAGCGAACGTCTGGCCAGCATCCCAGGTGACTTCCCATGGGGGCTCCGTCCGGGATCCAACTTCGACGTCATCAACAAAGAATTTCACCTCCGCGATGCTTGTTCCCGCCGCCGCAGAAACATCCACCGCGAGGACCGTCGTTCCCGAAACAAACGCGCCTTCTTCAGGGACCCGGATCTGAACCGTTGGCCGCACTGCCTGTTGCGCTGTTGCCAGAACTGAAAACAGCAGTGCGAAAACTAGGATTATTGAAGTTCTTTGTGTTCGCGTCGATTTCACGGGGCCTCCCCGATACTGTTCTGCCAATTCCATAGCCACATGGCGCAGTAGTACATCTGAGTTAATTGTTGGGAGCGGGGAGCAAGAATCCAGCGTATCACGGGCGCGGCAACGGCGACAAACTGGCCGGGCAACACCTTTTCCCCTGTTACAACAAGAAGCCCTACGATAGGCAGGAGCAACATGTTGAAAAACTCTCCCGAATATCTTCACGCCCTATTTTAACGAAGTGTGGCGTCAAAGAATGACTCGACCCGACGGAACGCATCGCGCCAAGTACGGGAGCGAAGGAAAGCATGCTGTTCCCCTGGATAAACCATCATTTCAAACGGCTTATCGGCTCGCACCAGCGCATCGATTAGCCTGAAAGTTTGTAAGGCAGGTACGGGATGATCCGCAGTCCCATGCAGAATGAGTAGTGGCCGAGTCAACTGGTCGACGAAGTAAATCGGGCTACGTTGTTGGTACAGGTCAGGGTGGTCTTCTGGTGACTCCATACGACCATCTATCCACAAGCCTCCAGGGTCAATCGCCCAATCAAGCCAATCAACGACCCCAGCGATGTTGACACCTGCATCGAACGCGGTCGGCGCTTGCAACAAGGCTTGCATCGTCAGATAGCCGCCGTAGGAAATACCCCACACGCCAACTTTGCCGATATCAACGTCATCGACGCGCTCAAGATAGCGGACCGTCGCCAGTACATCGTCTAGATCCCGACCCCCGAGATCCAGGTATTGCCCCTGTCGAAAGTCCCGCCCATAACCAATGCTGCCACGGTAATCCACCGTGACGACCATGAAGCCACGTTGCAACAGGTATTGGTGAAACCCATAAAACAACGAGTACACACGATTTGGGTGCCACCCATAGCGATTTTGGCGGATACCCCCACCATGAACCCATACGACTACAGGGACAGGATCAGTGCGATCATAGTAGTCCCTCGGCAGAAAGACCTGGGCCGGGACAAGCTCACCATCCGCGCTGGAAAATCTCACCGTCTGGGGTGCGATCAGATCGTCTTCTGCGGCTGCTTCCGGCCACGTATCGGTCAATTGTTCGGCTGCATCGGGCCTAGGCTCCTGCACCCAAAGGTCAAGCGGGTTCTCCGGGTCTGCGTGCAAGAAGGCAACAATTTGACCATCTGGGCGCCAGCGGGGAAACATTGACGTACCACGTAATTGGGAGATCGGCTCGAGCTCGGGCAATTCCCCCTCAGTCATTGGAACGTCCAGCAAATGCAAGCCGCGTTCGGTCAACGACCCTCGGTTAGCAGCAAATAATAGGATGCGTCCATCAGGCGACCAAACTGGTTCCTCAACCTCAAATTCGCCTGCGGTCAATGGGAAAGGCTCGGCAGCAGGATCGGAAGCGTCCAACATATACACATGAGTCCAACCATCACGCTCCGAGAGAAACACAAAGCTCTCAGTATCGGGACTCCAGCGCGGGCCAGTTTCTAAGTAGGTTAGTGTCCACCACGCCTTGTCATATTCATCAACAACCACGCGTGGCAACCAGTCCAACGGCGACGCTACGAGAATCCGGCGCTGTTTGGCATTGTGGGCGATTTCTTGCCAGGCAAGCATCCCGTCAGGTGAAAACGCTGCCTCGCTAGCGTACGCGTCACTGCGCTCAAGCCACGTCAAATTGCCACTGGCAACATCGATCACCCCTAGATCAGTTGGGTTTGTCTCATGCCGGGTGAACTCAACCTTGTCACCCATCAACACTGCGGTGTCCTCGACAATCGTCTCGACAGAGCTATGAAGCACAGCAAGAAAGCGTCCATCAGGACTCCAGACCAGACTCCGGAAGGAACCTTCATGATCACCCACGATGCTCCCATTGAGGCCAGGAAACGACCCAATCCACAGTCGCCCATCACGCACCAGTGCGATCTTCAGCCCATCAGTCGTCAAAGTTGGTCCGCCACTCAACGAACCGTCTGAAATCAGTGTTTCAAGGCTGCCGGAGTCAATGTCATACCTGTACAGGTTTCCCCGCAACACATACAACAACTCATCTCCTGACTTAGTCCAGACAAACCCAGAAACCGTACCTGGATTATCGCTCCCAGCTTCGCTCGTCACCGGCACAGGTTCATCGTGTTCCTGAGTCGTCCACCACAAATCAGCAGCGCCATCGAGTTCCCGCATAAAAGCGATACGGTTACCCTGCGGAGACCACGTGGGAGGCCCCGGGTGAGAGATTTCTAGCAATTGCTCGATGGTTAGCTTTTCTTCGACCACTTTGCCAGGTACCCCGTTTACCGACGCCACCCGGCCGCCCTCGACCATTAATGAAACCATCGCCGCGACCACAACAAAGCGTTGGCAACCCAGTGAAACGGTATTCACGAATCCACCAGATCGCTAAACGCGTTGATCGTCAAGCCGGCCACCACCTTCGGAAAAAAATTGGTTGATTTGGGAGGTAAAACGTCACCTGCCGCGACCACTCCCTGGACCTCGGAAATACGCAAAGGGTTAATCAGGAAAGCCCCTCCGCGGTCGCCGCGGGCGACAATCTCGATTGATTCGAGGTATTCGTTGCAGTATCCAAGCGCACCATGCTCTTCAGTCTGGTCCCGTAGAGCATCACTCATCCAAGGGTCGAGCATGAGGCTATGCAACACCGAAACATCAAGGTCGCTCCAGCTTTTCGGGACTCCGCAGGATAAGAGTGCAGGTGCCAGTGAGCCTCGATCGGCACGCACCAACTCAGCTTTTAGCGCATTTTCAGAACGATGCACGACGACAATTGTGTGGTCGGCCAAACCTTCTGCAAGGGCACGTGATGCCGCGACTGCAACAACGGTGGGGTCTGTCGACTCTGTTAACGTCAAGATCTCAAGACCAGCGGCAGACCACGCAGTAAACTGTGCGTCACCCGGCGCCAGCTCGGTAATTCGATGGGTCGGCAAAATGCGCAAACCCGGCGATGATGCCGATACCAGCGCCGCCATTACCCACCTCTCAGGGTCATCAGAAGAGGTCTCATTTCCCTGCCAGTGTTGCAAAGCCGCCGTATAACGATGGTGGCCATCAGCTATGAAACCATCTGATGGAGCCAGACCCTGGCACAGCGCCTCAACCTGATCAGGCTGGTCCCATTTCCACAATGCGTTCGCAGTACCGGATTCGTCAGTAGCCTCGAAAAGTTCAGCTCGTTCTGCCGCGCCACGAACGAGACGATCGATGTTGCCGTCCGGATCGTCGTAGATAACAAGAATGAGTCCGAGGTCGGCGTCAACGATCTTTCGCAGCTGGCTTCGCTCGCCCACGGTTCCCGGATAGGTGAGCTCGTGAGCCTTTACAGGACCAGTTTCAAACGGAGTCAACCGCAGTCTGCATATGAAGCCCCAGCGTTCTTCAGCTACGCTGACGCCTGGAAGATCAAAGCGCTGGCGATAAGGGTAGATTCCTGGGCGCTCGTCTGCGACAAGGACTCTTTCGCGGCACCAAGATGCCAGGGTTCGCCGCGCCATCTCTTGGATAGGCTCTTTCCCAGGCCGCGGTTTGATCAAACGAACAACATTATGGGGGTGCCGACTGTAGCGCTCTTCCCGACCCTCGTCACCAAACTGATCGTACGGTAACGAGATACACCGGTCGATATCCAAGGACCGAGTCTGTGAGTAACGTAGCGCTGCAAAAGGTGAGATATCCACTGTGCGGCCGAATATACTCCAGCAAACGACGTGATACGACCCGCGCAAGCCGCGACGGACAAAGGTCATGGTCTTTCTCGAGCTCATCGAAAAAAAACGTGACGGCGGTGAATTGAGCGCTGCCGAAATTGACGGCATGATCGGCATGTATATCGACGGAGATATTGCGGATTACCAGATGTCTTCATTCCTTATGGCGGTCATGTGGCGTGGCCTGACCAACACCGAAACCGCCACGCTAACCCAGTCTATGGCCGAGTCCGGAGCACGCTTCGACCTTTCTAACCTGCCGGGGCCCAAGGTCGACAAGCACAGCACCGGCGGTGTCGGCGACAAGGTGAGCCTACTGCTAGCACCGTTGGCAGCTACTTGTGGGTGCATAGTACCGATGGTCTCCGGTCGCAGCCTCGGGCACACCGGAGGCACTCTCGACAAACTTGAGTCAATTCCTGGGTTTCAGGTTGACCTAGGGCACGATGAATTCCGCAAACAGCTCGAGGCCATAGGCGTAGCTATGGGAGCACAGACCAAAAAGATGGTGCCGGCGGACCGCAAGCTTTACGAGCTCCGATCGCTCACCGGAACGATTGCGGAAACTGGCCTGATTACGGCGAGCATCCTCAGCAAGAAAATCGCCGAGGGCACCGAATCATTAGTCCTCGATGTCAAGATGGGGAGCGGTGCGTTCATGCAGAGTCTCGAAGACGCTCGTCAACTTGCTGACCGACTCCATCAGATCGCTATTCTTTCAGGTCTAAGATGTTCCATTCTAATCACCGAAATGGACCAGCCCCTCGGTTGCACCGTCGGTAATTCTCTTGAGGTACGAGAGGCAATCGCCGTTTTGTCTGGAGATACCGAACGTTCTACTGATCTCAAAGAGCTCACCTTGGAGCTAACAGCTGAAATGCTTGTCCTCAGCGGACGCTCGGAAGCTCACAGCCATGGCCTTCATCTAGCGCGAGAAGCTATAGAGAGTGGCAAGGCTCTGGAACGTTTCGGCGAACTCATCGAGGCGCAGGGTGGTAACCCGCGAATCATCGACAATATCGGTCTGCTGCCGCAATCTCCTCACACTACGGTGGTAACTGCTCCCAGCGAAGGATGGATCATGTGTCTTGACGCACGGTTGATCGGCGACGCCGCGGTAGCACTCGGAGCTGGCCGGTTAGTTCGTAGTGACTCACTTGACCCAGCAGCCGGCATTGAATTACATGCCAAGTGCGGCCATTGGATCAACCGCGACGAACCGTGGGCGACCCTGTACCATGGGCCAGGCGCAGACGTTAGACGTGCAACGACGAAGCTTTCGGCAGCGCTTTCGATCAGCCCTGAAAAGCCCGCTGCAATCCAGTTGGTGAAGGAACGCCGCCCATGATTGGTCTGCTTGGACTCGCACTGCTGTACGGCATCGCATTCGCTTTATCTGAAAATCGTTCGGCGGTTTCGCTGCGCCTTGTGGCCTGGGGACTGAGCCTACAAGTTGCCCTTGGCCTGCTGATTATCCGCACCGATTGGGGCACGGCACTATTTAGTGCAATGGGCGATGGTGTCCACGCGATGCTGGTGTTTGCCGATCAGGGTTCCCTGTTCGTTTTCGGTCAGGCAGCAGACCCTAACGGCAGCTTGGGTAGCGTATTTGCCTTCCGAGTCTTGCCAATCGTGATCTTCATATCGGCTTTATTCAGCGTCTTGTACTACATGGGCATCATGCAGCGTATTGTCTTGTTGATGGCGAAGACAATGCACCGCCTGATGGGCGTCTCGGGATCAGAGTCACTCGCCGCAGCGGCGAATGTATTCATGGGCCAAACTGAGGCTCCGATCATCGTTGCCCCTTACATTTCGGCCATGACACGATCAGAGCTCATGGCGCTAATGACCACCGGCATGGCAACTGTTTCGGGCGCTGTGCTTGGTGCATATATCGCCCTCGGTATACGCCCCGAGTACTTGCTATCGGCGAGCGTTATGGCCGCGCCGGCAGCGTTGGTAATGGCGAAACTTTTGATTCCCGAGACTGAACAATCCAAAACCGCTGGCAACGTCATGTTGGAAGTGGAACCCACGGACGTGAACGTCATCGATTCAGCTGCCCGTGGTGCAGGCCAAGGGATTACTCTCGCACTCAACATCGGTGGAATGTTGATTGCCTTCCTTGCAATCATCTACATGATCGATGGCATACTGGCCTTGATCGGTAACGCGTTCGCTAGCGTTCAGAGCTTTCTCACGATGCTCGTTATTATTGGCAGCATCGCAATAGCTTACGCTCTTGGATGGGGACCGCCGCCAAAGACCCGACAGATGGTACTAGCAACTACTGGGGCGCTGATAATAGTGGCCGTCGGCATATTCATGGTCCGCGGCGCCAGCCCAATATCTTTTGGCTTGCGCCCGATCCTTGCAACTATATTCGCTCCGCTGGCCTTCCTAACAGGGGTACCATGGGCCGAAGCGGGAACCGTAGGGGAACTCTTCGGCATAAAGTTAATGCTCAATGAGTTCGTCGCCTACACCGAACTTTCAGTCTTGCTCGCCGAAGAAACGTTGTCCCCAAAATCTGAACTCATCGCCTCATATGCGCTCTGTGGCTTTGCCAACTTCGCGTCCATCGGAATCCAGATCGGCGGCATC
>PCAP01000028.1 GCA_002731215.1 Acidobacteriota bacterium
CCTGCACTGGGACGGCTTCCCATTCACCGTTCATACGAACCTTATCCATGAAGTCTTGGGTATTTCGAACCACACCCGAAAGCTCGATAGAAAAGTCGGACCCAAGCTGACGTTCGATCCCGAGGGTCACCTCTTGGAAGTACGTCATCGAGATGTTCGGGTCGATCTCCAAACCAGCCGGCGCGAACTCTGTCTCGAGGATTTCATAGTCACCGAGATCCGCGTTCCACTCCGAGAATTGCCATTCAACCGCCGAGAAGCTCTGAAAACCAGCGTACATACCCGCGATCATCTGCGGGAAGTACCTGCCAACATGGCCCTTTACAGCGGTCGTACCATCGTTGAAGACATCGTAAGCAAAACCCAATCGCGGAGCGATTGAGATCGGTGGATGAAAATGATCACCAAGATCTGCCATGTAAGAGGGATAGTTCGTGATCGCTCCTACACGCGCCTTCGCATTGCCCTTGTAATCTGTGGCCCGGAGACCTGCATTGACCGTCAGCTGACCATTGGCCATCGTCCACGAATCTTGCACAAAGAACGAAGCCTGCTGGCCCAACGGGTCGATCTCAAGACTTTGCCACTCGTACCGGTATCCCGGCTCGCCGACCGCGAAATCGACAAAATAGGCGGCGCCGCCATTTGTTTCACCGGTGTAGCCAATGTTGGTCTTAGGCATCGTCCAGTCACCCTGGAAACCGACTTTGAAGTCGTGCGATCCGCCTAGGAAATCGTCGGCGTAGTGAGTCAGCGCGAGGTTTACCTGATAGCGGTTACGGTAACCGTCGAAGAAAAAGCCTGGGCTCTTGGTGAGGATGTCATCTCCCGTGGGGCCACCACCCAGGATTAGTCGCGCCGCAGGTAAATCAAGAGCTTCCCTGTCAAAGTCTCCCCTTGCCGCAAAGTTTCCACCGACCTTGCCATCCAGGAAAGTGTTGTCAGAGAAGATGTTTATGTAGTCGAAGTTGAAGCTCCGAATGCGATTGTAGTTAGGAAGGTTTGCTGCCTGCTCGATCCAGAGCTCGCCGGGGTTCTGCCCCGAATCCCTCTCCGTATTGAGGTGCGCAGATAGTTTCGAGCCTTCCGTGATTTGCGTCGTCAGCTTAACGAGATAAAGAAGGTTCCTGTCAAAACCTGGCTGATCCGCAAAATCTTCGGATGCCTCTTCCGAGGTTTCCCGTCGAACCGACCCGTAGGCCCAAAGCTTGTCACGAACGAGGGGGCCACCAAGATCGAAGTGATAGTTCTTGTTGTTACTCGTCGCCTGACGGAAATTGGGGTCAGTCGAGTTCTGGCTGTTCCATTCATCACCGCGGTAGAAGAAGTTCCCGGCAGCGTGTAGCTCGTTCGTTCCCGTCTTACTAATGAGGTTCACGACGATCCCGCTGTAACCACCAACCTCGGCAGCTCCGGCGACACCTGTAAAGCTCGCCTCTTGGAGGTTGTCAAAGTCCATCTTGACCTCAACCTCTCCACCTTCGGGGCTGTTCATCGCGACGCCGTCAAAGACAAACTGAGTACCCTGCGTCGTACCGCCAAAGGCCGAATGGTCCCTACCCGAACCGAGTGTACGACCACCCGCCGGGCCACCATCGGTGTTGCCGACAACACCAGGAATGTAGTTGATCAAGCCCGCAGCGCTCCTGCCAGAAGGCAACGCTTGAGCAAAATCAGCCGTGACAACAGCGTTGGCAACTGAGGAGTTCTTCACATCCACTAACGGCGGCTCTCCGAGAACCGTTACCTCGTCAGTTGTACCAAGCTGCATCGTGAAAATAACTTGCAGCTTCTGGGATACGGAGACCACAATGTCTCCCTGCGCCTGAGGAATAAAACCGCCCATGTTAACCGCGACCGCATACGTACCTGGCGGCAACGCTGGGAATCGGTAAGCACCATCAGCGCCGGTGACTGAAACCTTGTCACCACCGATCAAGTTCGGGGAACTCAAAGTGACCGTTGCACCGGGAAGGACTGCGCCGTCGGCATCATCAACCCGACCTTCGATCGAGCCAACCCTTGACGCCTGCGCAAAGGCACTAACCGGAAATAACATCACCGCAACAGCAGTGATGATCAGAAACATTCCGAGGTAACGATTAAGCATTTACTACTCTCCTTAAAAGTACGGGAGGCACTCACGGGCTTAACACCGGTTCCATGCCGTACCGCGAGACCAAACTCTGGAGGTTACTCCTTGTGAGTTCTAACTCTTGGGTGCAGTAATTTGCCGACTGCACTGTGCATACTTTAACACTACTCTACCGTTTGAAACTACTTTCTGAAGTTCTAAAGCAATCTAAATAGCGGGTGTTACCTAACGTGATGTGCAAGTTTAATAATGATGTGCAACTTTGATGCCAAATACACCGAACCAACGGTGCCGGACGCTTTAAACTGCATCAAACTGGCTAATAGACTGCGAAATTACAGGATTAGCTCAAAATCAAAACCCTATGCAAATCCAAGATATTGGACCCGTCCCCAATAACTTAACTCGAACTCCTACGCTCTTTAGACGCGCTTAAAATATGCGTCGCTGAGAATCCAATAGGGATTGCATCATGTATACGTTCAACAATCGAGTTATTGGAAACCAGCCGGCCTTACTAGTCGGTTTCCTTTTCTGTGAAGTTCGAAAAGTCATGGACTGTCATTGACCGATTCTTTTCAAGGATCTTCAACGCTTCGTTATAGTCAGAGGATTCGATCGCATTCAACAACTCTTCGTGTTCACGTATTGAAACGTCCCAGCAGTGGATGTTCACGAGCGCCCAGCATTCCAGCCTGAAAACTTCCGCCTGCAGGCTAAGAATCATTTGGGAAAGCTTTGGGTTCGTGCAATCGACGGTCAGCAGATTATGAAATTGGTTGTTCAGTCGGACGCCTTCTTTGGGATCCTGGAGCGCATAGGCTGCCCGGTAAGACTCATTTATGGAACGTAATGCGTCGAGGCGTTCCTTGCCCATTTCCTTGAAACCCTCCGCGGCTGCCAGTACTTCAAGAGCGGCAAGAATCGGGTACAAATCGAGTAGATCGTTGGCCGAGTTGTGGGGGATTTTAAACCCACGGTGTGGAATCCGTTCCAGGAATCCGTCGGCGGCAAGTCGAGCTAATGCCTCACGAACGGGAGTCCTGCTAACTCCCAGCTTCCCACTGATTTCTTTCTCTCGAAGGAAGTTGCCGCTCCCCCAATCTCCCTCAATAATCCGGGCCCGCAAAACATCGTAGACTCGCTCTGTAAGTGTTGTTGGTTCGAGGACTGCCCATTCGTGCTGCATTTGTTAGCTCCCACCGTTAAATCACAAAAACTAGGAAGTCGGTTAAGGGGTTCGGACAGTCGCGGCATCCTACTTCCCGGCGCTGTACACATCGCCCACAAGTTCAATCTGTTAGAGGATCACTGGGTTGTCTATCCTAAACCGGTCTCCCACCTAATGGTGAGTATATTGCATTCAATGTTCAATGTTGCCAAGAATAATAATTCAAGGAGAATCGTGGCACCGCTACGGTGAGCGTGAAACCAGACTCTGCGCTTTCGCAGCGTATTCGCGGGACTTGACCGGATCACCCAGCCGATTGTGCAGATCCGCGAGCAAGAAGTAGCCCAACGCCAAATCCTGGTTTTCCAAGGGTGCCGCGACAGCAGCCGTTACCATTTCTACTGCCCGAGCGTAATTCTCCCCTCTGTTTAGGTAGATCCGCGCCATGAACAAAAGGCCGCGTGGGTACTCAGGATTAATTTCGAGAACACGCTGCAGCTGTCTCTCTTCTTCAGCAACCCGCCCGACAACACGGTAGATCATAGCGAGATTGAAGTGCGACCCTATATCTTCCGGGGTAACTTCAATTTCCTTCAAATACTCTGCCGCTGCTTGTTGTAGGTCACCTTCGGCTTCATGGATACTCGCCAGCGTAAAGTGCATGCTCGGCACCGAATCGTCCAGGCTTAGTGCCTTACGAGCATTCTGTCCAGCCGCCTGCAGGTCATCCAACTCAAAATAAGCACCTGCCAACCCCGAGTATGCCACCGCAGAATCAGGATTCACTTCAAGACACTTCTCATAGTAAGTGAGTGATTCTGAAAGCCTTCCCTGCATGCGGTTAACATTGCCCAACAAGTAGTAGATGTAGGCATTCGGCTCAACGAAATCGAGGGCATCGAGCACCGTCTTCTCGGCTTCTTCTACCCGTCCGAGCTTGATTTGTGTCTCGGCGAGGTTGATGTACGCATAAGGATCTTCCGGCTTTAACGGAATTGCTTGCTTGTACACTTCGACGGCTTCGTCGAATCGCTCCTGCAGGTCATACAGCTGTGCCATGCTCTGGTACGCATCAAGGACCCTCGGGTCTTCGTCGATAATCTCTTGCAGCAGCTCTTCAGCCTCTTCATATTTTTCGGTGTGCATTCGCTGCCGAGCTTGGATCGATTTGTTATAGATACCAATTTTCTCGCGCGGACTCGCTAGTTCGTCTGCAGCCCCTTCCTCAGTAGGTACAAAGCTGCCGATGTAGCCTAAACTCGCCAGTTTGGCCAGTGTGTCCTCGTCAACCGCCATAAATTCGCCGCTCGTTCCACCCTCACTGATTTCATCGATGAACTGGTCGGCGGTTGTCTCGAGTCTTTCGTAAAGATCCTTCTCAGTGACAGCCAGATTGATTGTTTCACCAGGATCCTCTGCAAGGTCGTAGAGTTCCGGGTCGGGGGACATGATGAGCTTGTAACGCTCATCCTGGATAGCGGCCAACTCGCTCCAACCATAATGGTACCGAGCATAGAAGGTCTCCGAATACACGAAGCGCGTCTCCGAGGCCGCGCCCTCCAGGAACAACGACGTCAAGCTCTGGCCTTGCACGGCTTCGGGAATCTCAAATCCGGTCATGTCGAGAATTGTCGGCATGACATCGATCAAAGACACGACCTCATTCGTCTGAACGCCAGCAATTTCCTCAAACGGCGTAGAAATAATCAGGGGAACGTGCGTGGCACTTTCGTAGATAAAAAACCCGTGCTGTATTTCCCCATGCTCTCCCAGGCTTTCACCATGATCGGCCGCGACGACAATGAACGTACTGTCCTTCTTGCCTGTCATTTCAAGGGCTTCAATCAACCTACCTACTTGATTGTCTGTGAAGGCGATCTCAGCTAGGTAAGGGGCACCAGGGTAGCGACTCTTGTAGGGTTCGGGAGCCTCGTAAGGTGCATGCGGATCATAGAGATGAACCCAGAGGAAAAATGGTGCGCTACGATCTCGCCCCATCCATTCAAGGGCTTTATCGATGACTTCGTTAGCGGGGCGTTGAACGCCTCCCATGGCAATAAAACGTTGGCCCTTCACGTCAAAGTCATCGACGTAGGTATCGAATCCTTGGTCCAACCCCCAACGTGCATCGAGAACATAAGCAGCGACAAACCCCGCGGTTTCATACCCGCTGGACTTGTAGATTTCAGCCAGGGTCGTGATCTCGTCGGGCACGATGAACCCACCGTTATCACGGACACCGTGATGCGGTGGGTAGGTGCCGGAGAAGAGCGAAGTGTGGGAAGGGAGGGTCAAGGGCGTGACCGCATAGGCACGCTGAAATAAAATCCCTTCGCGCGCCAGGGAATCAATTACGGGCGTCCGGACTCCATCAAAACCATATGCTCCCAGTCGATCGGCTCTGGTCGTATCGAGTGTGACAACGATGACATTGAATTGCTCGTTTCCGCGTAGGCGCGCGAAATCCAACGATCCCGACGAGGAAAATAGATACAGCCACGCCGCAGTCATAAGTGTCACTGACGCTATAATTACTGCAGCGGCTACTAGATAGCTTCTTTTCATCGTGGCTGCCTGGAAGTACCGCGTCGAACAAAGGGCTTCAAGAGCACAGCTCAGAACCTATGATACTTTCAAATTGCTGGCAGCATAGAGACTAACGCGACCGCGTTGAGGCCGAATTCCTTGATCCAGATGCTCTCTGTTTGCAACGACTCACACTCGGACCGGCACCGACCATCCCTGGACAGCGCCTGGGCAATGGTTCTGCTGGCTTGCTGTGCAATGCTTTTCGGCCTTCCCGCCTCGAGCATATCGACCTCGATGCTAGCGAAGCAACGCGAATCCACGGAGACTCTAGGACCTCCACAATGGGCGATCATGACCAATGACGCTGGGATTTCGTTCAGTCATGAATTTGGTGGTGGAGTGGGTGACTTTGTCTCAGAGTCCGGGGGTTCAGGTGGAGCCTGGTTAGACTACGACGTCGACGGGCGCCTTGATGTGTTTCTCGTCAATGGACTCCCGACTTGGGGCGACTATTCAAAGGGAAGCGGACACACTTTCATGCGCAGCCATGGTGATCGTTTTTCAAAAGCCCCTGAAGCGGCGGGACTGCGCGACCTTGTTTGGGGAAGCGGAGCGACGGTAGGTGACGTAGATAATGATGGCTTTCCTGACGTTTTCGTTACCGCGTTGGGTTCGGACCATCTTTATAGAAACAATGGAGACGGCACTTTCAGCGCATGGCCGGCCGGAATCGAAGGAAACGATTGGAGTACTAGTGCCACGTTTACCGATTGGGACGGCGACGGATTCCTCGACCTGTATGTAGCTAAGTACCTTGAATTCGACGAAGAAGAGATTCCAGTTCCCGGTGACGGCGCCTGCTTTTACGGAACCGTCGAGGTCTTTTGCGGACCAGAAGGACTCGTGGGCACACGCGATAAGTTCTACCGGAACAATGGAGACGGAACATTCTTGCCATGGATGGAGTCCGAGATTGACCCAGATGCCACCTATGGCTTCGCCCTTATAGACATTGACTGTGATAATGACGGTCGCTCGGAAATCTACGTAGCGAATGATTCGAACATTAATTTACTTTATCGTCGGACAAGAAACGCTGGGATCGAAGACTGGGCCTTGTTTGGCGGTGCCGGGTACAGCGGGGATGGTCGCGAGCAGGCAGGCATGGGAGCTACCTCGGCAGATTATGACGGAGATGGCTTGTTCGACGTCTTCGTCACAAATTTTCAGAACGACTACAACACTTTGTACGATAACCGTGGCGATTGTAATTTCGAAGATGTCACAGCGCGACGTGGTCTGGCCACAAGCAGCTTTGCATACATGGGATGGTCGGCGCATTTCTTCGACGTCGATGGGGACGCGGACCAGGATCTGTTTGTTGCCAACGGCCACATACACCCGCAGTTCGAACAAGCCGGCATCGAACCGTATGCGCAGCGGAACTTGCTCTACCTAAATCAGTTGCGTGAAACCGGCACAGCAGACTTCTCGGAAGTTTCCGAATTGTCTGGCGAAGGGATGCTCGCCATTGCGTCTTCCCGTGGTGCACTTCGTGGAGACTACGACAACGACGGCGATCACGATTTGCTAGTTACCAACATCAATGACAAAGCCGAGTTGTTACGCAACAACGGACCGATCCGTTTCCCAGTATTGCGCCTGGTTTTGATCGGCCGCTCTTCTAATCGCTCAGCATACGGCGCCCAGATTCGAGTCGAGTCCGGTGGAATCAGTCAGCTACTAGAACTGCGTGTAAGCGACGGCTATGTCGGTAGCAACGACCCTCGCACGCTCGTTTACTTGCCCGGTGGTACTGCCGACTTTATTGAGGTTCATTGGCCTGGGGGATCGGTTACTCAGTTAGAGCAGGAAGAGCCTGGGTGGCTCTTAGTAGACGAGCTACAGGGTGTAATCGCAAGGCGATCACCATGAAAACCTCCACAATCTTTATCGTTGCTTCCTTAGCTATCCTCGGACCAGGAACCGGAATGGAGGAACTGGCACAGGATGCAGCCCAGCACTTGCGACAGGGTGTCGAACTGCTGGATGCGAATCAACCGCAAGCTGCCATCGCCCAGCTCGATCAAGCCGTCGCGCTGGAGCCTGGGAATCCACGAATTCGTTACCACCTGGGGAGGGCGTTATATGGAACAGGCCAGTATGAGAAAGCTCTCGAACACCTCGCGATTGGCCTCCCAGTCGCGGCAGACCCAAGTGCATTTGGGTTGATCATGGGGCAATCCCTGATCGAGCTCGGTCGGTTGAAAGAGGCTCGATCAGCACTGGATGGTGCAGCCGCGCTGCGACCCAACTATCCACCAATCGAATTGCAATTAGCCCAGGTCTGCTACCGCGCTGGGAACGTCGACGGCGCTCTGCAAAAACTCGAAGAAACTGCTGAGCTCGCTCCCCAGTGGACTGTGCCCCGGCTCCAGGCGGCGTCTATCGCGGCAGAAAAGGGCGACGCAACCACCGCAGCTGAGCTTTACGCGGCTGCCCTCGATATCAACAGAGACCTGCCGCTCATCTGGGTCCGCCTCGGCGATAATCTCGAGGCAAACCTTGATTATGAAGGTGCAATTCAAGCATACAGGTCGGCGATTGAAACAAGCCCGGACCTGTTGGCACCTCAATTGGCACTCGCTTATTTGTTCTTCAACAGGCAACAATTCGGCGCCGCGGCAACAGTACTCGCCGAATTGTTACAACGGGTGCCGGGGGATCCTCAAATACTGCTTCCGGTTGGCGAAATTCAGATGATTGAGGGCGAACACGAAGCAGCCCTCGAAACTATTCAGTCAGCGCTCAGAGCCCTTGAGAGAGCCCCCGCCGCGACGCTCCAACAAGTTGGTGCACAACGAGATGGGCTCAGGCTTCGCGCCCTCGAGCTCCAAGCAAAGACTTTGACAAGCCTAGACCGTGTAACGGAAGCCGAGGCTGCTGCCCGTACGTTGTTGGCC
>PCAP01000005.1 GCA_002731215.1 Acidobacteriota bacterium
ATTGCGGAGATTGAAGGTGTTATCGGTGTTCACGATTTACACATTTGGAGCCTTACCTCCGGGATGAACGCGATGTCATGCCACGTTGAGGTCCGTACGGCGACGCTGGCAGAATCAGATACATTGCTTGCCCGAATCAACGAACTGCTTCGGCACCAGTTCGCAATCACTCATACGACGATCCAAGTGGAATCGGAGGATTATCGACGCTCGGCACCAATCCATTGGGATTTACAGGGAGAGGGCAAAGTCCAATGAGTGACGAACGATTCTCGGCAGAGCAAGCAGAACGTTACCAAGCGCACCTAGCTTTGCCACACATCGGCCACACCGGGCAGCAGCGGCTCCTCGACACTAGCGTATTGCTGGTGGGTGTTGGTGGGCTTGGTTGCTCGGCCGCGCAATACCTGACCGCTGCAGGTGTTGGTAAGCTCGGGTTGCTCGATGATGACAGCGTTGACCTGTCGAACCTACAGCGTCAGATTTTGTTCTCGGTAGATGATCTCAATGGTAAAAAAGCCAGAATTGCAGCGGAGGCCCTCAGTGGCTTGAACCCGGACACTGAGCTGGTATCAATCGTTGATCGGCTCACGGCCACCAACGCGGCCGGATTGATCAAGGGGTGGGATCTGGTCATCGACGGTAGCGATAATTTTGCCACACGGTATGTTGTCAACGACGCCTGCGTGTTGGCTGGAACCACACTCGTTACTGGCAGTATCTACCAATTTGAAGGCCAAATTACTGTCGTATGCCCACCGGAGGGCCCTTGTTATCGGTGCATTTTCCCTGCCTCACCAGCCGAGCAGGCGCCATGCCATGCGGCTGGGGTTTTGGCATCGTTGCCCGGCGTTGTCGGTACAATTCTAGCGACCGAGACGCTTAAACTCGCGATCGGTGCTGAATCTTCACTGGTGGGGCGATTATTGCTTGTCGATATGCTCGGCACGTCGTTTCGATCGGTGAATGTCATCCGTGATGTTGAATGTGCACTGTGTGGCAATAAACCCAGTATTAGTCACCCGACGGCTGTGGCTTTGTGCCGTGACGGGACCGACTGAGGGCTAGCATCGTGGTCGACTTTACAGACAGGTTGCGCTTGTCTCCGGCCTTGGTGGTCGAGATCCGCGAGCTGGCCAAACAATGAAGCGTCGCCCCCTGTGGCCGTTTGGCTCAGACACTCGTATTTGTGTCAGTCTAGGTGAGCCGAACACAGTTGCACTGCGGGAGCAGTTCGACCATCTCGAAGGCGCTGACTTGGTCGAAATTCGTCTCGATGCGCTGGATACCCTGCGGGACCTCACGCGCGAAACCCTAACTGATCTAGTGATGAACAGTCCCGTCCCGGTTGGTTTTACCCTGAGGCCGATGTGGCAGGATGGTGGCTTTGACGGCGACGAGTTAGACCGCCGACGTTTTCTCGAAGAAGCTGCGATCTCCGGTGCGGCATTCATTGACGTTGAACTTGACGCCGAGTGGGCTGCGGACTTTCTCGATGATGCTCAATGTCCGGTAGTTGCGTCGCATCATTGGAATTCGGCGCGGCCTGCTGATCTTTCGCAAAAGGTAGAAAGAATCGGCAAACTAGCGCCGTCGATGGCCAAGCTTGTTGCTACCGCCCAAGTCCCGTCTGATTCTCTTCCTTTACTGAGTGCAGGCGAACAGCTGATCATGTCGGGGCAACCGGCTACCTGTTTTTGCATGGGCGAGGCTGGCAAGGCGAGTCGATTGCTTGCAGCTGGGCAGGGTGCGGCACTCGTTTACGCGGCAACGTCTGTGGGTAACGAAGTGGCCGCTGGACAGTGGTCTCTTCGAGAACTCGTTGACGAGTTCCAGATGAACCGTTGGCAGCAGGGCACAAGGTTATGCGGGCTTATTGGTCACCCGATCTCGCATTCGTTGTCACCAGCGATTTTCAACGCAGTCATCCAAGAACAGGGACTGGATGTCGCCTACATTCCCATCGCCGGTGGAGATCTTGATGCCGCACTCGATTTGGCGAGCGAAATGGATTTTCAGGGTTTAAGTGTGACAATGCCGTTTAAGGATGAGATCGCGTTACGCAGCACTCGTCAAGATGATCTCGTGGCAACCGTTGGGGCAGCCAACACTGTGGTGTTCGAAAATGATGGTTTTGTTGCATATAACACCGACGGTAGTGCGCTGGTTGATGCCCTGGCGACTGTACGCCCAGTAGAAAGGGCAAGAATCGCTGTAGTTGGTGCGGGTGGTGCCGGGCGGGCCGGAGCATCGGCCCTCGTTGCTGCCGGCGCTGATGTGACGATTGTCAATCGAACGGAGGCACGGGCCAAAGAGGCGGCAGAGCTCTGCTCTTGTTCCGGTGGTGGGTTGCAGCAACTTGAAGTCGATGTTTTTGACATCATTGTTAATGCTACACCCGTTGGTATGCGGGGTACGCCGCTGGCAGAGTCAACGCCCTTCCCTCCGAAATGGCTGAGCGGAAGGGAGGTCGTCTTGGACATGGTGTACCAGCCACCCAACACACCCTTGCTCCGTCAAGCCATAGAGCGAGGTTGTACCACCATACAGGGGCTTGAGATGTTCATCCGCCAGGCTGCTGCTCAGTACCGGCTTTTGCTGGGTGATCCCGACGTCGAGCCGTTGCGCGCAATGCGGAATGCTGCGGAGCACCTATTGACGAATGAACTAAGCTCCCACGACGATTGACCGCCGCGCAGCGCCGTTGCTACCATCCAAACTCAGCAACGGAGCGACCTTTATGAGTGGCAAAATCTTAATCCGGTATTCCCGAACCGGTGACCGAGCTCCGTCTGCGCTGGCCCCCCGCGCCTGGCTGCATTGGTTTTGGTCCTGGTAGGGGCCAGCTTCCGTTTTTCGTCGTTCCCTCACTGAAACAACCGAACGGAGGCTAGACCGTTGATTGAACGGTCGAGGTGTCTGCGTGTTTTTCCGGATTTTCCCGAATTCGCCGCCGCGGCGAAACGGGGAAACTTTGTCCCAGTGTGTGCAGAACGTCTCGCCGATCTTCTGACGCCGGTGAGCGCCTACCTTCGTATTGCCGGTCGCTTACGGCGGCCATTTCTGCTCGAGAGCGCCGAGGGTGGAGAGCACATTGGTCGCTATTCTTTTCTCGGTGGAGATCCATTTCTTGAGGTCGAGGGGGATGCTTCGGGCCTGGTCAAGGTTGATGCTAGCGGCGATCGAGAGCAGATCCCAGGTGATCCGGTGGCGGTGCTTGGTGAGCTCCAGCGTTGCTACAAAGCCCAACCGGTAATGGGGGCACCGCCGTTTACAGGAGGGGCAGTCGGCTACATTGGATACGATGCCATTCGTTGGGTTGAAGATATCCCAACGAGTAACCCACCGGACGGCAGTATGCCTTGGGTAAACCTCGCTTACTATGACAGCGTACTGGCATTTGACCACCTCCGTCACCGGGTTGTGTTGGTTTCCAACGCGCGCGTTTGCGAAAAGGCGACCATAGAGGAGGTCGAAACTGCCTATGAAAAGGCGATTGACCGGTTGGAGTATTTGTCAGAGGTGCTCGATGCCGTGCCTGGACACGCCGCACCGCTCGACGAAGTCTCCGACGATGAACGGGGGCTAGATGCTCTTGGTGACATTACAGAAAGTCTTAGCAGGCAAGAGTTCTGTGCCGCAGTGGAGAATGCGCAGGACCTCATTTCGGCTGGTGACGCTTTCCAGGTCGTATTATCACGGCGCCTTACCTGTGAGACGGATGCCAACCCGTTGAGTGTCTACCGGGCACTCAGGGCTATCAATCCGTCACCCTACATGTTCATTCTCGATACAGGACAGGCGCATGTGGTGGGGTCTTCGCCCGAGATGCTCATTAAGGTAAGTGATGGCGTGGTCGAAAATCGACCTATCGCAGGCACTCGGCCACGTGGCGACGACGGGGAGGCTGATATTGCGCTCGGGAAACAACTCCTCGCGGACGAAAAGGAACGGGCCGAGCATCTTATGCTGGTTGACTTGGGACGTAACGATGTCGGGCGCGTGGCTGAATATGGCACCGTCGGTGTACCTGAATTTATGAAAATCGAGCGCTACTCTCACGTCATGCACCTAGTCTCAAGTGTCAAGGGGACACTGAGACCTGAGTTTGGGCCAATCGAGGCGCTTTTCGCTGCCTTCCCAGCTGGGACTGTCAGTGGTGCTCCTAAGATCCGTGCTATGGAGATCATTGATGATCTCGAGCCGTTATCTCGCGGTGTCTACGCCGGGGCGATCCTGTACGCTGATTTCGCGGGTAACTTAGATTCCTGCATCACGATCCGTACCATCGTCATGCGGGACGGCCGCGCCGAAGTGCAGGTGGGCGCCGGAATTGTCATCGACTCGGTGTCCCACCGTGAGTACGACGAGACCAATCAGAAGGCCGCCGCGGCTTTGCAGGCGCTCTCCTGGGCCAACCGCGCGGAGCACTCCAAGTCATGATTCTCGTCGTCGATAACTACGACTCATTCACCTACAACCTCGCACAGGCTCTTGGGGAACTAGGTGCCGAAATTCAGGTGCGTCGTAACGATGAGATCGATGTCGATAGCGTGCGAGTTAAGGCTCCAGCAGGGATCGTTTTGTCCCCTGGCCCGGGTCGCCCGGAGGACGCTGGTGTTTGTTGCAAGATTGTCGAGGGAATGGGCTCCGAGGTACCGATCCTTGGGGTCTGCCTAGGTCATCAGGCCGTCGCCGCCGCATTCGGTGGAGTTGTTGCTCGAGCGCCAGAGATCGTGCATGGTAAGACGGCCAAGGTCGAGCATTGCGCAGAGGGCCTATTCAAAGGTCTTCCCCAGCAGCTCGAAGTCGCCCGCTACCATTCCCTCATCGTGGAACGCAGTAGTCTCCCCGAAAGCCTTGAGATCACAGCGGCGACTGTCGATGGGCTAATCATGGGTGTTCGCCACCGTGAGTGGGCGTTGCACGGTGTGCAATTTCACCCGGAGTCAATCGCGACGCCGGACGGGCCGACCATACTTGAGAACTTCCTCTTGATGTGCGCTGAACTCGAGCCATAAGCCAATGTTTCTGAAGGCAATACGAAAGGTTATTGATGGCGCCGACCTTACACGTGGTGAGGCGCGAGGTGTCATGCAGGCGATCATGAGCGGCGAGCCGACGCCGGCGCAGGTTGCGTGCTACCTAGTCGCTTTGCGTATGAAAGGCGAGACTGTCGAGGAAATCACGGGCAGTGCTGAGGCCATGCGTGAGGCGGCAACCATGGTGATAACTAATATCGATGGGCTCGTTGATACTGCGGGTACGGGTGGCGATGGGGCCAGCACGATTAACATCTCGACTGCCGCAGCTTTGGTAGCTGGCGGCGCTGGTGTGATGGTTGCCAAGCATGGCAATCGTGGTGTTTCAAGTAAATGCGGCAGTGCCGACGTTCTTGAGGCGCTCGGTGTGACTCTTCTCGATGATCCGAAACGCCAGGCAGAGATCCTTGAGTCGGTTGGTTTTATGTTTTTGTTCGCTCCGTTTCACCACAAAGCTATGAAACACGCTACCGAGCCACGCAAGGAGCTCGGCTTGCGTACCGTGTTTAACCTATTGGGCCCGCTTAGTAACCCGGCAGGAGCTCGGCGCCAGGTCGTTGGCGTGTACGATGAGGCGCTTGTTGAGACCATGGCACGTGTTTTGGGTGAGCTCGGTGCCGAGCGAGCTCTGGTGTTTCATGGAGCTGGTGGTCTGGATGAGATCTCAACCATTGGTCCAACTAAGATTGCTGAGTGGACCGGATCGTCAGTTGATGTCTACCAAGTTCAACCAGCCGATTTTGGTATCGAGCCGGCCACTCTCAACGATTTAGCCGGCGGTGACAGCATGGACAACGCAGCCGCAATCCGTTCAATCTTCGCAGGGGAAGTTGGGCCGCAGGCTGATGTTGTAGCGTTGAACGCGGGGGCGGCGATATATGTTGCTGGCGCTGCTAATGATCTGGGAGAAGGGTTTAAAAAGGCTCGAAAGGCAATCGACTGTGGCGCTGCAGCGCAGTGCCTCGATGCACTCGTAAATGCCACCCGTAGGACATCATTATGAGCCTACTCCTTTCAGATCTAGTTGAGGGGGCGCGTGCCACCACTCAGCGACAACGTGCGCAGATTGGCGAGCCTGAATTACGCTTCGAGGCGGAAGAAATCGGCCGCCACGCCATTGGGGGGCGTTTCCGGTCAGCTCTCGGGGCTAGGGGTGTTTCGGCGATAGCCGAGGTCAAGGGCGCAAGTCCACTGCAGGGCAGACTGTGCGAAGACTTCGAGCCGGTCGAACTCGCCACCGAGTACCAAGGAAATGGTGCTGCCGCGGTTAGTGTATTGACCGAAGAACATTTCTTTTTGGGCTCAATCGACCAACTGATGGCGGTGAGCACGTCCATCGAGCTGCCAACGCTGTGCAAGGACTTCGTCGTCGAGCTCTATCAGGTGTTTCGCGCTGCGACGGCCGGAGCGAGCGCAGTACTGTTGATTGCGGAACTTCTCGATGGTTCGGCCCTCAAAGAATTCGTTGAAGCTGCACATTCGGTCGGTCTTGATGCTTTAGTCGAGTTCCACCGACCTGAGCTGCTTGTGTCCGCCGTAGAGGCAGGGAGCGGTATCGTGGGCATCAATAACCGAAACCTTGACACCATGGATGTCGATGTCGAACACGCTCTGCGATTGGCGCCGGAGCTTCCAATGGATCTCATTTCGGTCGCCGAAAGTGCCATTTCCGATACTGGCGACGTGACCCGGGTGGCTGAGGCAGGTTTTGATGCTGTTCTGGTGGGCACTGCGCTCGTTACGTCCGAGGATCCAGGTAGTGTTCTACGAGATCTTGTCGATATCGGAAATATAACCGACCCTGCACCGCGGCTAAAAACTGGTCTAATTGAGCTCGCCGATATCGAGGAGTTGTCCCCATGAGCCGGGTCTGCTGGAAGGTCTGCGGTATCACCAACATTGCCGATGCCGTATTGTCGGTTACGTCGGGGGCCGACGCTATTGGTTTCGTGTTCTGGCCGGGTAGCCCGCGCGCAGTGACGGTCGACGACGCAGCGTCGATTGTTAGTGAAATCCCTGATGATGTGTGGAAGGTTGGTGTATTTGTAGAGGCATCGTCTGAGGCGCTCAGAGATACGATCGCTGGAGCCGGTTTGGATTTCGTGCAGCTTGTGGGCGATGAAAGAGCAGCGTCGTGCGCGGATTGGTCCAAACCGACATGGAAAGTGCTTCGTTTTGCGCCGGGTACGGGCTCGGAAGCAGCACTGTTACAGGCTGAGACCTATCCCGATTGCACGTTGGTTGTCGATGCCGATGTTCCAGGTGAGTACGGTGGTACCGGGCACGTCGCAGATTGGGATGTAGCAGCGCTGTTGGCTTCTCGCCGGCGCGTAGTGTTGGCAGGTGGCCTCCGAGCTGAAAATGTTGGTCTTGCGATTAAGCAGGTTAAGCCTTGGGGAGTCGACGTTTCATCTGGGGTAGAGGCTGAACCGGGAGTGAAAGACAGGTCGAAATTGCAGGCCTTCGCCCGCGCCCTGGAGCCTTATCGATGAGTGAAATAACACAACACGCCAAGTTGCCCGATAAGAACGGACGATTCGGCCAGTTTGGGGGTCGTTTCGTCCCTGAGACATTGATTCCGGCTCTAAGTGAGCTTGAAGAAGCGCATGCAGAGGCCATATGCGATGCTGAGTTCACTGCCGAACTCGAGCGACTTCTGTGTGACTACGCTGGACGACCGACCCCGTTGTACAGAGCCCGTGGACTCGAGGACGAAACTGGTGGTGCCACTATCTGGTTGAAGCGAGAAGACCTTCTGCATACCGGTGCGCACAAAATCAACAACACGATTGGCCAGGGGTTACTGGCCCGCCGTATGGCTAAACAGCGTGTGATCGCCG
The DNA here is from genome assembly GCA_002731215.1 of Acidobacteriota bacterium. GTDB lineage: Bacteria > Acidobacteriota > UBA890 > UBA890 > UBA890 > UBA890. Next base: position 7,883 of record PCAP01000005.1, read on the forward strand.
AGACTGGTGCCGGGCAGCATGGAGTCGCTAGCGCCACCGTTGCTGCCATGTTTGGCCTCGACTGCACGGTATATATGGGCGAGGAAGACATGCGTCGTCAGAGGCTTAACGTTTTTCGCATGGAACTGTTGGGTGCTCGGGTGGTTCCAGTTTCGTCCGGTAGTCGCACACTGAAGGATGCTACCAACGAGGCGATCCGAGATTGGGTGACCAACGTTGATTCAACCTTCTACATTCTTGGCTCGGTGGTTGGCCCACACCCATATCCGGCAATGGTGCGCAATTTTCAGTCTGTTATCGGGCGTGAGGTGCGTGCTCAGCTCTTGGAAGCTGGGGAAGCTCCGCCCAACCTTCTAATTGCCTGCGTAGGGGGTGGTAGCAACGCTATTGGCTTGTTTGCCGACTGGCTCGACGACGACATTAATATGGTAGGAGTTGAAGGCGCGGGACATGGCATCGACACCGCAAGTCATTCAGCGACACTGTCTCGCGGTGCTATAGGGATTCTTCACGGCACCCGATCCTACTTGTTGCAGGACAACGACGGCCAGGTTCAGTTGCCACATTCGATTTCGGCTGGGCTCGACTATCCAGGCGTTGGTCCTCAGCACTCCCACCTAAAGGAAACGGGTCGGGTGACCTACACATCCGTCACCGATAGTCAGGCGGTTTTGGCGTTACAACGGCTGTCTCGTTGTGAAGGGATAATTCCTGCATTAGAGAGTGCCCATGCAATCGCCAAGCTCTACGAGATGGCAGAAACCAACAGCATTGGTGAAAGTGATCGCGTTGTTGTCTGTTTGTCTGGCCGGGGAGACAAGGATGTCGAGGTAGTCACAGAGCATCTCGATGCTCATCCAGAGGAGGATCTGAGGTGAAAACGTCCGACCGCATTTCTTCTGCGTTCGCTGCCGGACGCGAAGCTTCCCAACCGTTGGTGGTGCCGTTCATCACTGCTGGTTACCCGACTGCCACTTCTACGGTGCCAATCGTGACCGCACTTGCTGCAAGTGGCGCTGACATGATTGAGATCGGGATGCCGTTCTCCGATCCTCTTGCTGACGGGCCAACGATCCAACATGCCAGTGAAGTTGCGTTGCGCAATGGCATGACGGTCGGAAAGACGCTTGAAGCTGTTCGGGAAATCCGCGCTTCGGGAACAGACGCTGCGTTGATTCTCATGGGTTACTGCAACCCAGTGTTCGCCTACGGTGTTGATGCCTTTATCAAGGACGCTACACAAGTCGGGGTTGACGGTTTGATCATCGCCGACATGCCGCCCGATGAGGCGGGAGAGTTCCTTGTTAGCTGTAGGGCCGTCGGTCTCTCACTGACCTTCCTAGTGGCACCCAACGCGCCGGATGACCGTATTCGCAAAGTCGACGGCGCGTCGACCCATTTTTCTTACTGTGTCAGCGTGACCGGTGTGACTGGGGCACGAAGCGCCATTGAAAGTCGCACCATTGAATTCCTGCAGCGTATGCGCAAATTATCAACGAAGCCTTTCGTTGTTGGCTTTGGCATCAAGAAGCCTGAGCACGTCATGACACTGGGACCGCATGCTGATGGCGTTGTTGTCGGCAGCGCCATAATTGATGCGATTGAGTCAGTGGGCGGCGCTGGTGCCGTCGTTGTCGACGCGGTCAACGCCGTGTCTACACTTGTTGCCCCATTGTGTGCGGCGGCACGCCAGGCGACGATGACAGCCCAGCGGAGGGAAGCGTAAGCGATTCGGTAGAAGTGGACATATAGGCCTTGATTAAGGAAATGCTTAGGAAGATTGATCACAGTGGGGATGAAACTTTTTTTTTAAGTTAAAAGGAGCATGCCGTTCGCCACATCGGACGAATCGAGAGACAATTAAGACGTTGAATTACAAGCATGACGGGCAAAAGAAGTTGTACAGACCAGTGACGAAATGGGCTAGGCCCGTTCGACTAGGAATCGATTTGGTTGTTGTTCTAGCGCGGCGTAGACGAAACACGGTACTCGCGGGAAATGAATTGCGAGAGTGATGAAGATAAGTGAAAAAATTACAAGAGCTCTTGTGCGCGGGCTCGGAGGCAACGGCATGGTTATTGTGATGGCTCGTGAGGCTTCCGAGGAGCACATTGAGCATGTAATTGAGAGATTAACGGAGCTCGGATTCGATGCGCACCGATCAAGTGGCGAGGAGCGCACCGTAATTGGCGCAGTTGGCGGCAATGTTGAGGTGGTTGATCCGCGGGAACTCGAAGTCCTCGAGAGCGTGAAAGAAGTGTTTGCTATTAGCAAACCCTACAAACTCGTATCACGCTCGTTTCGAACCGAAAATTCTATTGTCCCAGTTGGTGATGCCAAGGTAGGAGATGAGCCCGTTGTTGTGATGGCTGGGCCATGTTCGATTGAGAGCGAAGAGCAGATCCACGCGATTGCTGAAATCGTGGCCAAGGCCGGCGCACGTGTGCTGAGAGGCGGTGCATTCAAACCTCGGACCTCTCCGTATTCGTTCCAAGGTTTGGGTGGCGAGGGCTTACGCTATATGCGCGAGGCCGCTGACGCGAACGGCCTGGCGACCGTTTCGGAAGTTATGGATGCCTCGCAGGTTGAACTGATGAGCGAGTATGTCGACATTTTTCAGATCGGGGCACGCAACATGCAAAACTTTGCGTTGCTAAAGGCTCTGGGACGTAGCAACAAACCAGTGTTGTTGAAGCGTGGGTTGTCGGCGACAATCGAAGACTTGTTGATGTCGGCCGAGTACATTCTGGCTGGCGGGAACCATGACGTAATCCTCTGCGAGCGTGGTATCCGAACGTTTGAAACAGCGCTTCGAAACACCTTCGACATCTCGGCAATTCCCGTTGTTCAACAGGCAACGCATCTTCCGATCATTGCTGATCCCAGCCATGCGACTGGCTTTCGCGACAAGGTTGCGTCGATGGCACGGGCAGCTGTTGCGGCCGGCGCCGATGGTTTGATGGTTGAGGTTCATCATGACCCTGAGAAAGCTATGTCGGACGGCCCACAATCGCTGTTTCCTGACCAGTTCATAGAACTCATAGAGCAGTTGCGCCAAATTGCCCAGACGATTGGCCGTACGATCGCGTAGATGAGCTTGACCACAGGATGGCCCCTGGGTAGCCTCGTGTTGACGCGGGTTTCCGTCGATTTTCACTTCTGGAAGGCCACTATTGTTAGCCACAGACCGACAGTTAATTAGCGAGCGATCACAGGCGTCCATCGCTGTTGCTAACACGGCAACTATTCTGGTGTTCGCGATGATGATTTTTGTCGCCGGGCAGATCCGCATTCCCCTGCCGTTTACACCCGTGCCGATTACATTGCAGACGTTTGCGGTTTATCTGGGTGCGGCTTGGTTGGGTGCTGGACGGGGTGTCGCTGGGCCATTGGTTTTTGCCATCGCAGCGGGCGCTGGTTTGCCCGTGCGGTCTGGCTTTGAGGCCGGTTTAACCGGTGCGACAGCTGGGTACATTCTGGGCTGGATGCTTGCAGCCTTCTTGATCGGGCGGCTTCTTGGAGGTCAAGATGCTTCGACACCGCGCATTGTGGCCACAATGCTTGGCGGATCAGCCCTCGTTTATACCTGCGGACTGCTGCATTTCACCCTACTTCTCGGTCTGCCGATTCAACAGGCTTTATGGATGGGCTTCCTCCCCTTTCTCCCAGGTGATGCTCTGAAGATCGCGGCGGCGACGGCGGTCTACAAGAGTCGTCCGAACCTTCTCTCGACGTTTTGAAGCTACACGAGTATCAGTCCAAGGCGCTACTGCGCCAGTATGGGATCCCTGTTCCGGATAGCGAAGTTGTTGAAGGTGTGGATGCTGCCGTGGTCGCGGCGGAAAACCTCGCAGAGAAGGGATATACGCGTTTTGCTGTCAAGGCGCAGGTGCACGCTGGAGGGCGCGGCAAAGGTGGCGGCATCAAGCTCGCCGACAGTCCCAACGAAGCGGGTGAGCTAACTGGTGCGATGCTTGGTTCACAGTTGGTAACTCCGCAGACTGGTCCTGAGGGGGTCCCAATCCGGAAGGTTCTGATCGAGGGCGGCGCGGATATC
>PCAP01000006.1 GCA_002731215.1 Acidobacteriota bacterium
GATTGGGTTTGAGATAACCCACGGTACTTGCCAGCCATCCACAGCGACCTCGACCCTATAGACTCCGACTCCGGGCAGTGGGATATTGAGAGTCTCCAAGGTTTCAGCGAACACTTCTCCGTTCCGCAAGAGTCGGATTTGGGCACCTACGGGAACATGGCCGCCGGCACGAACACGCAAATCGGGCTCGTATGGAACACTCTGCCCCATAGTCCACCGCCGAGCGTCCTTGGATTCGATGATGAAGGAAAACATGCTGGCTGGGGCCAGGCCGTCAAGACCAATATAAAAACGTCCTTCTCTGAGCGCGTCGAGCATCAGAGCCCGATCAATGTCTGCCTCACCCGAAAGAGGATTGTTAAGCAGCAGGTGATTCTGGGCCACCGAGAAAAGTGAGTTATAAGAAGGAAACCTTAAAGACCACCCATCGGTGATGGGCAGTCGGTTGTGAGCGTCAGCACCAAAGATTCCAATGACATCACGCTTCTCCAGCATTTCGTCCCAGTAGGTCAGAGTATCCTTTGGGGGAGTCATGATCCTCAGGAGCGTGTATGGCTGATTCAGCTGGAACAAGGCCAATGTTGTGATTGAACGAAGTCCAGCCCGACGCCACTGGTTGTCCCCGTTGATGATTTCTATGCCCCAAGGACCGGGAAGATCCGTAGCCGACCATTGAAGGTCGTTCCTTGGGGACAGCGGGTGAGCTACGAACGCAAATCCGCCAAGATCATGGATATCGACGAGTCCGTCGGTCGCGTTCCCTGAAAAACGAAAACCGGGATCTTTCTCTAGTCCCAAGGCAAGCATATGACCCACAGTCGTTGAGAGTTCTGATCCCACCAGGGCGAGAGTTTCGCCGTGATAACCGGCATAGGGAAACGCGTCGAGGTTGTTGTGGTCGGTAATCGCAACGAAATCAAGGTCATTACGGCGCGCTGCGGCGATCACGTCTTCAGGGGTTCCGCCTCCGTCTGAGAGGGTGGTGTGAACATGCACTACTCCACTTGCTCTTTCGTATCCATCATCTATCGGAATACCTATGAGCGGTATTGGTCCCCAGAGAGCTACGCGAAGAAGGTAAACCCCCAAGATGAAGGAGACAGAAAGGAGGGCGAAACTGGTTCGGTTTCGTGCGAACATCAATGGAATATTTTCGATGCTCGGACTGAGCGCCTGTGGATGAACACGGATGGAATCAAGAGGGATCTCACTAGCGGGAGAATGTACGTGCCCCCAACAATTAAGTTAAAAGTACTTTGGGGGCGAGTTGCCACAGTACAAACAGAAGATAACGGAGACGCAACCAGCACCTCGGGAAACACCTGGATCTTCCTTGAGAGTAGGCTCACGCAAGGTAGTTTATAGAGGAGATCGAATACGTGTTCAACGGTACAACCTGAAACGTTTGCACATTTCAAAGAAGTGGGCGTTGGTGACTCTCTGAGGAAGTCGACTGTCGCTGCAACGGGAGCAATATGAGTGATCGGCCAGTTTCGGCTGGGCCAGCAGCTTTTCGGAATCAATGGAAGTTGCTGATAGCCAAAGGTTTGACCTTGAAAGGAAGCGAATAGGGTCTGGTGGCCCTCTCGGACTTCAAATCCGATGGACGTCGTCGAAAGGCGGCGTTGCTGGGTTCGATTCCCAGGCGCTTCCGCCTTTTTCCACATAAGAGGCGAGTATTGAACAGAATCCGAGGTGGACTTACTAGTTCACTGACATTCATAGCGGTCCTCATGACGTCAGCAGTTCCCGTAGGAGGATGTGCAGCCCGTGCGAGCTTTGAAGAGAGGCTTGTTCTCGAGGATCGACGGATCACTGCAGAGATCATCCGCATCATCGAGGATGAAAAAGGGATCATCGCTGCCGATCTGCGCGTTGAGACCAAGGAAGGTATCGTTGTGCTCTACGGTGTCCAATCTGAGATGGAATCAATCAGCGCTGTGCTGCTCCGAATCTCTCGTGTCCGCGGGGTGGTCGAGGTCATCAACCGCATCCGGGTAATTCGCGCTGAAGATGAGAGATCAACCAGAAATAATCTTCACAGCTTGTAGGGCTACAATCGCCACCATTGCGACCACGGAACGGACCTCGCGGTTACTGGCCACTCGGGCCCATGAGAATGAGGTTTCGGTAGGCTGCTGCGGAGGGCTAGGTGGGGGAGCGAGCCGCGGCACGAGTCCGGGGACCTCGACCATCAGGTCCTGGTATTCGGCGCCGAAAATTGACTGCAAGCGTAGCTCTTCGACGTGGATCGCGGGTAAGAAGAATGCGATGAACAGTAGTACGTAGCCGAATGCCCACCAAGCTGCATCCTCGACACTAACTGCAAGTCCTAGGCCCATCAGGAAGCTACCGAAATACAACGGATGACGAACAAGACGGTATGGACCACCGCGAGCCAGCTTAACGTTTTTTTCGAGGTAACCAGCTCCCCAGAAACGTGCTGCTTGTCCCATGATGATTAGGATCACCCCAACCGTCAGACCGCTCCAATGTGGGTTGCTGAAGGCAACATAGATGAGGATGACAATAATTGTGACCCGGACACGGTTGTGTGCTACCCAGCGTCGCCATCGTCTTGTGAATTCAGCCAGCATGAGGTTGATTAGCCTACCTTAGCAACCGATGTTGATAGTCGTTTGAGAGCTGCGGCGACCACGTCGCTAGCGGTTAGGGTTTCGAGGCAAGCTCGCGTACCCAAAGGGCAACGTCTCTGGTGACAGTAGGAACAAGGTTGAAGACTAGTGACCACCTGGTCAGCCGGATTAATAGGCCCGAGCCGATGCGGCGAAGTCGGTCCGAAAATCCCCACTGATGGTGTTTGGTTGGCGACCGCCAAGTGAAACGGTGCACTGTCACCGCCGACAAACAACTGGGCACGCCTTAACAACGCAGCGAGTTGGGGGAGAGTGGTGGAGAATGCTGCCATATTTCCTTCACCAGCGGTGGCTGCTATGTGATGTGCCTCGTGTTTTTCTCCTGGACCCCAGATCCAAAAAACAGTCATGCCCGTCTGACGATATAGGTCTCGACCTGCAATGGCTTGTTGTTCCAGTGGCCATCGCTTGCTCTGCCAGTTGGCGGATCCGTGCATAACGATGAACTGGTCGGTACCTAATCGGTCAAGTTCGGTCGCGACCAGGCTCGCATCTTCATTGTTGTAAACAGGAGGAAAGTAAGATTTCGAGATGGAGACACCGGCTGTCTCAGCAAGGTGCAGGCTGCGCTCGATGATGTGCCCCTCGCGGTCCGAGGGGGAAGCGCTGACGTCATAGAGTCGAGACGCAAGCGGCTCACGGAGATCGCGGTTGGCAAGCCCCCAAACTTGGGCACCGGAAAGACGGGCAAAAATTGCTGATTTGGTTAGGCCCTGGAAATCGAGTGCTAGCTCGTACCGTGACTCACGGAGTTGGCCTATGGTTCCTCGCATGGATCGAAGAGACTCTCGCCGCCAGAAACCTCGCCTCCAGGCCTGGGTATCGAGAACGTGAAGTCTGGGACCGTTTGGGATGCGCTGTAAAAGTGGCGCGGCAGCGGGCTCCACGGCCCAGCCCAGATGAGTAGAGGGCCAGCTGTTGCGCAGTGCGGTATAAGCGGGCAGCGTGTGAATAACGTCACCAATCGAGCTTAAGCGCACGATCAATACACTGCGAGGGGCTCTTTCTCTCAAGCTTCTTCTTGAATCGTGTGCAAGATATCGGTGGTGTTGTGAGTTTTAGGCCCGCCAACAAGAGCGATGCGCGCGCCAACTCTATGCGCTGTTGCCTCCTCAGGCACACCCGAATTGTAGTCTGTTCCTTTGCAGTGGACGTCGGGACGGAGTAGCTCGATGAGACGATCCGCAGTTGGCTCATCGAAGACCGTGGCGTAGTCGACCATTACCAATGCGGTTACAAGCCGTGCTCGATCTAGGGCTCCCATGATGGGTCGACCACGGCCCTTGAGTGCCCGCACGGTATCGTCAGCGTTTATGCCGACGACAAGAATATCTGCCTCAGCTGCAGCGCCTTGCAGGAATGCAATGTGCCCTGGATGTAGTAGGTCGAAGCAGCCATTGGCAAGAGCAATGGTGAGGTTTTCCTCCCGGCGACGCGTAGAAAGCACTGTGGCTAGTTCTTCGGGCTCCATAATGGGCGAGGTTTGGTATCGACTCACGCTGGTGCCTCCAATGCAGCTCGTAGCTCATTCGCTGGGACAGTTGCGGTGCCACGCTTCATCACCGCAAGACCGGCGGCGACATTGGCGATCCGGGCGGCCTCGAACATCGATGCTCCAGCAACAGATGCAGTCGTGAATGCTGCGATGACTGCATCACCGGCACCGGTGACATCGGCGATTTGGTCGGTTCCATAAATTGGCAGATGGTTTGTCGTACCATTAGCTTGGAACAACGACATTCCCTGAGAGCCGCGGGTGATTAGGGCTGCGTCACACTCCAACTCTGCAATCAGGCGCCTGCCGGCGTTGTCAAGTTCGTTTCCAAGTGCCCCAGTCGGAATATCTAGCGCAGCTTCCACCTCTTCCTCGTTGGGGGCAACGACACCGACGCCGCGATAATTCATCAACGCGTTTCGTGAGTCAGCGACAACTACAACACCACGATCGCGCAATGGTTTCGTGATCTCGGAAACGGTCTCAGCGGCAACATTACCCATCCCGTAGTCGGAGATAAGCAAGGCATCAGCATCTGAGAGACTTGTCGCAAGGACTTCTCGAATTTGTTGGTCAAAATCATTAGACACAGGCCAACCACGGTCGGCGTCTATTCGCAAGATCTGTTGCCGGACAGTATGACGTCCTCCAGCCATAATCCTTGTCTTCATAGGTGTGAGGGCGTCATTGCGTTCGACGAGGTGAGTTGTATCGATACCCGCCGCACCGAAGGCGGTGCGCAACTCGCGACTAGCATCATCACCTCCCAAAAAGCCGACCGCGGTTACCTGAGCACCCAGTGCTGCAGTGTTCATCATTGCGTTACCGGCGCCACCTGGGCGAATTTCCTCACGTTCCCGCCGTACCACTAAAGCTGGGGCCTCACGGGAAATACGGGTACTGGAACCGTATACAAAGCGGTCGGCGACAATGTCACCCCACACGACAATGCGCGCCTTGGCGAAACCGTCTATCCAAGGGCAAAGGGTTGAAAGCGCTGGCAGATCAGGAGGAGTTAGATCCTGCATAGGGTTCGTGGGTGGCGAATAAGAACGCGAGTTTTCACCTAGCATAGATTAGGGGTGACGCAGACCACCGTACAACTTCTAGGGTACAACCTTAACAGGACAGGGAAAATCCCCCCGTGGAACTGTTTCTTGACTTGTGACTTGTTGAAAAGGAGGTCAGTAGACAGGGAAGATCTGATGCGCAGTTTGTGACAGTGATACCCCCGGAAGGTTTCAAACATTCTGTTATTGAGCAGCCCACCACAGCCCTTCGACTTTGGTGAACACTTGATCTGGACTAAGTGTTTCCATGCAGGCGTGATCAAGTGGACATTCATCGTAACCACATGGTTGGCAGAAACACTGCTTCGAAAGCTGCACAACATGTTCTCCCCGTGGGCAGCTCCGCGTTGGGTCCGTGGGCCCAAAAACGACTGCCGTTGGGCGTCCGAGTGCTGCGGACAAGTGAGCACCACCGGTGTCGTTGCTAACGACCATGCGGCACTGCATAAGTGCTCTTGCTAGGTCTGTAAGGCTGATACCACTTAGGTTAGCCACTTCTGTTTTGCAGACTGCAATGATGGCGTCGTTTACTGGACGGTCGGCATTGGTTCCGAACAGTACTGGATGCACCCCCCATTCTTGGTGCAGGAGATTGATTAAATGAGCGAAAGAATCTACGGGCCAGCGCTTTGCAGGATCATTGGCAGACCCAGCGAAGATGCCAACATACTTACTGCACGGTGGAAGGATCTTTTCTGTGTGGTTATCGGGCGCTGAAATACTTAGTTGATAGTCATTTGGTCCGGCGTCGTCGAATCCAGCGTGCTCAGCAAGACGTGCAAACCGATTTGCCTCGTGAACGATATGTTGTGGCCGAATCTCGGAAGCCACGTCAGTAAGCAATAGTTCACGACCATCAGTTGCGTACCCGACCCGTCGAGGAATTCCCGCTATGGTCGCTAGTAATGCCGATTCAAAAGAATTAGGCAAAAGAAGGATGGCATCAGCCCGAAAACGTCGCATATCTGCTGCAGCATGGATCGCGTCGCTAACTCCGGAGATTCCACGTCGGCGGTGGTAGGCAAGGCAATTCGAATCCAGGCCAGATGCCGCCAGCAACTCCAGATAAGGTAGTGGTCCCCAAAGCACGATACGCTTGCAAGACCGCTGCATGACTCGGAGAACCGGGAGTGCCATTAAGGTGTCACCGAGCCAGGTCGGTAACCGCACAGCCCAGGTACAGTTCACCTAGCCGTCTTTGAGGTAGTCGACGGTGGGCGTGAGCGCCATCGATCGTGAATCCATAACCATGCCTCGGGACATAGGCGGACATGGCGTTCGATCTGTGTGGTCATTGCAGCGGTGAGTTGCTCGACCCTGTCGGTTTCTTGGGTCGGTACTCCAGTCGTGTCCAGTGGCTCAATCACAAAGCGATATCGTGCGCCCTCGGGTACGCAAAACAGCATGATTACCGGGGCGCCGGACCGAACGTGAAGCTGGGCACTCACACGGGTGGTTGCCGCCATTTCGCCGAAGAATGGAACAAATGATGCTTGAGATGGAAGAGTGTTTTGATCTACTAACACACCGACAACCTCGCCGGCTCGCAGCGCTCTCAAGGCGGGCCGGACGCCATTGCGTTTATTAATGACACGGGCACCTGTCCGCGTTCTCAGGCCATGCAGTACAGACTCGACTTGGGGATCATCGATGGTTCGGGTAATTACGTTCATAGGCACACCAATGTGAGCTAGTGCTACTCCCATCAGTTCCCAGTTGCCGAAATGGGCCGTTGTGATCAAGGCTCCGCGCCCCTCGGCGATGGCGTCGTCGAGGTATTCACGTCCTTCGAAGATGGCGATGTCCTCAAGAGTCTGGTCGTTGAGAGCTGTACTCCAGAGCATCTCGACAGCGGTGCGTCCAACCTGCTGGAAAGATTTATGTGCCAGTTGTCGCCGGTGAGATTCGGTGAGCTTTGGGAACGCTAGAAACAAGTTCTTCATCGCCACAGCACGGTGCCGGGAATCGAGAGCCCATGCCAACGACCCGAGAAAACGGCCAACACTGGATGCCACTGGGAATGATAGGCGGGGAATAATGGCCGCCGCAGCAAGGGTGAAGCTGCCCGCAATGCTCATTGTGTTTTTTGGTTCATGCGGCGTCGGGGATTGAGGAAAGTCCAGTAAGCTCTTTGAGCCAGGAGACCAGAGTTTCAGGGGAACTCGTTTGTAGTCGATAGCCCCATACTCTGAGTGGGAGTCGGAATCTTTTGCTGGGCAAGCGAACAGCATCCTTTTCAGTTGTAACCAAGGTATCCGCGCCACACTTCTGGGCCATTTTAATGACCCTAGTGACATCTTGTGCACGGAATTCGTGGTGGTCTGGAAAGGTGCACTGGCCTTTCAGGGTGACGCCGTCAGCTTCGAGATCTTCGAAGAAACGCTCTGGCCGGGCGATGCCAGCAAATGCAAAGACGGAACCTTTGAGACGGGTTTCTGTGGCGCTTTTGTTTTCGTTGGTTGGCCATGCGCGTGGAATTTCTTGTCCTAGTGACCAGTAACAGGGTGTTTGACGAGTTAGTTCGAACCATGGATGTTCGGGGAAGTGATTGTGTAACCCCATCGTTGCGTCGGTATCGTCTCCGACGATCAAGAAACCATCGGCTCGAGTTGCCGCAGTTGGAGCTTCTCGCAAGCGACCGCTTGGTATCGGAGTATCCTCCCAGAACGGTTCCTCTGGATTGACGATTAGCAAGTTAGCGTTACGCGCTACACGCAGGTGCTGAAATCCGTCGTCGAGCAAGAATACATCGGGTGTTACTGCTGCCGCTGCTAGCGCAACATGAGCGGCTTCCTCTCGGCGTTTGGCAACCACAACCGGAACTGTTGGCAGAACTGATGCCAACCAGAAGGGCTCGTCTCCCGCCTGGTCAACTGCGACGACCGGCCCGCGACCGTCTCCGTGGGAGACTAACAGCGCCGCGGTGCTTTTACGCCGGTAACCCCGGCTTAGAATCGCAGGCTGGACACCAGCTTCTGACAGAAGACTCGCAATCAACGCTGTCGTTGGGGTTTTCCCTGCCCCGCCAACTGACAGTGCGCCAATGCTGATCACCGGAAGTTCTAAGTTGTGGCATGGTAGCCAGCCGGTCTCATATAGCGACGCACGGAAGCCAGTTAGTAAGCCCCAGGTTGTTCCCAGAATACTTAGCATGCTTTTGTGTCCTATCCGCTGGACCCATTGATAAGCTTGGCCACGACACGAGCTGTGCGGCGACCAGCTGAAGCGTCGCGCAACGCGACCCGACGTGCTAGTCCTCCGATCTTCCGCCGCCGCGCATCATTCGCTAGCATAGCTGACCAAATATCCGCAAGTTCCTCGGCTCCCTGGACCTGAATTCCGCCGCCGGATTCCAGCAACTCTGTTGCCAAGTTGGCAAAATTTTGCATGTAGGGCCCGAAGATGACTGGTTGACCATAGATAGCTGGCTCCAGAAGGTTGTGTCCGCCACTGTCGACGAGGCTTCCTCCGACAAAGCTTGCTAGTGCCAACCCATAGGCGGCTGGGAGTTCCCCGATAGAATCTAGCAACAGCACTTCTGCATCGACTGGACCCCCAATACTACGGCGGCGGCACGTCCATCCCGCAGCGGCCACCGTCTGGGCAACCTGGTCGAAACGCTCTGGGTGGCGTGGTGCAATTAGTAAAAGTGTCGACGGATTTGTTGCTCGAGCCACGCGAAAAGCTTCTAGGATAAGTTCCTCTTCTCCGGGCATCGTGCATCCAGCCGCGAGCAAAGGTGGGTCACCGTTGAGGCCAAGTTGCTCAGCAAGTTCTTGGCGGGAGTGGACAGATGAGGTCAGCACCAACGCGTCAGCCTTAAGATTACCGGTTGTGAACACGCGTTTTGGAGGGATCCCCAGGGCCCGAAAGCGCGTGGCCTCAAGGTTGGTCCGGGCGCAAACGGTCGATAATTGAGAAACGACTTTCCTCATCAGGCACCCCAGACGCCGATAGTTTCCATACGATGAACTTGAAAGCCGTCCGTTGACCAAGGCAATAGGGATGTCTCTTTGGTTGCATGCATTTAACAGATTTGGCCAGATCTCAGTTTCGACTAGTACGATGGCGCGCGGCCGTAAAGTGTCGAGGTAAGGGCTTATAGCCCAAGGAAGATCGACGGGGCAATAGAAACAGGCTGCGCTGTCTGCCTTTTTTGCCAACGCTTGTCCTGTGTCCGTGGTAGTTGATAGCACCACAGGAATCTCTGGGAGCAATCCAGCGAGGTGGCCGATTAAGGCGCGCGCAGCATGGACTTCTCCCACAGAAACTGCATGTATCCAAATAGCTCCGGGCTGTACGTCAGCGACGTGCTTTGGCACTTTGCCGAAGCGCTCGCTGATTCCGCTACGGTTGGTGCCGCTTCGCATTATTCGCCAGACGGCACGCGGAACGTAGGCGCACAACCCAATCAAGTAGAGAAGGGTATAAGCGACATACATGGCAACTTTAAAGGTGTGGCGCCGATAATCGCCAAGATTCTCAGGTAGGCAAGAAGATTATACCTCCAGGTGCGACAATCGGTTTATGAAAGACGTGTCAATGGCAAATTGTAGATCACGACGGTCATTGCTGGACCTTCCCGCTAGTCGGTGGAGTGAGGTGCTCGGTCATAAGACGGGGGCCGGGTACCGGGGTGACCAGGTTGCTAACTGGGTTTTTAAACACGGAGTCTTCTCGTTCAATGATATGGGTAACGTTCCGGAGGAGCTTCGTCGAAATCTCGCTGCTCGCTACACAGTCGTTCCTCCCGAGGTTTCGGCTCGTTTTGAATCTGTCGACGGTACACAGCGTTTCTTACTTGAACTCCAAGATGGCCAAAAAGTTGAGTCGGTATACATGCCATATTCCGACCGCGTCACGCTATGCATCTCCTCTCAGGTTGGTTGTCGATTTGCCTGTACTTTCTGCCAGACTGGCTCCAATGGGTTGCATCGGTCCCTGACCACTGGGGAAATCGTTGGGCAAGTGCTACGGCTCCAGGCCGAGCAAGGCTGGCTTTCCCGTTCAGTCAACGTCGTTTTTATGGGACAAGGTGAACCGCTAGACAATATTGATGCAGTTATCCCGGCAATTAAGGCGTTACAGGATCCCGCTGGCCCCGGCCTCAGTTGGCGTCGCATCACGGTTTCGACCGTAGGTATAGTAAGCGCGATCCAACAACTCTCAGAGATGGGAAATTCACGACCACGACTCGCTGTGTCACTAAATGCTAGTACCGACGAAGTGCGTTCTGAGATCATGCCGATCAATCGCAGATGGTCAATAGAAGTGCTACTCAGTGCGTTACGCGACGTTAATTGGCGAAAGGGTGAACGCGTGACGTTCGAGTACGTGATGCTTTCGGGGATCAACGACGGTGCTGACGATGCTCGGCGTCTTGGTAATTTGTTAAGAGATCTCCCCGCTAAGGTCAATCTAATTCCTTGGAACTCTTTGCCGATGCTTCCATATCGGCGCCCGAGCGTGGAAAGTGTCGAACGTTTTCGTGTTGCGGCCCGAGAGACGGGACTTGACGTGCTGGTACGTTATAGCCGCGGTGCTGACATTGCTGCTGCATGTGGGCAGTTGCACACTTCCGAGGTTGCGTTGCCGTCAGACACATTGAGCTGACGAGTTGTCTAGAGGCCCTCTTTTGCCAGTCGTTCCTGCAATTCTCCATCCATATGAACAACTTTATCAATTTGAGAAGCGCGCTCATCGGCAACTTTACGGGCAATGCCTTCGTCTGAAAGTGCGATAATCCTCGCCGCCAGATGGGCTGCGTTCACCGCGCCAGCCTTGCCAACACCAACGGTTCCTACCGGTACGCCACCGGGCATTTGCACAGTTGCAAGTAAAGCGTCAAATCCCGCCAGCGAAGAAGCCACCAGTGGAACGCCTATGATTGGCAATGCGCTGTGCGCAGCTAGTGCACCTGCGAGGTGCGCAGCCGCTCCCGCTCCAGCAATTAGCACCTTGATGCCGCGGCTGGCCGCGGCGCGTGCGTATTCACCGACGGCGTCGGGAGCACGGTGCGCGGAGATCACCCGAACTTCATATTCGATGCCATATCCTTTTATGACCTTTATCCCGTTCATCATCACGTCTAGGTCTGAACCACTACCCATAATCATTGCAACCTTGGGGGAACTCATTGCTTGTCTTCTCCGCGGCGACCGATGTCGCTCCTGTAATGCATGCCGTCAAAGCCAATCTTGTGGATAGCTCCGTAGGCATTTGAAAGAGCCGTGTCGAGCGAATCACCCAACCCGGTAATGCTTAATACACGTCCACCGTTGGTTACCAGTTGGTCTCCCTCTCGAGCCGTGGCCGCATGGAACACGAGTACATCATCATCCCTGGGCTCAGCAAGCCCGTGGATGGGTAAGCCGAGTGGGCTCTTGCCCGGATACCCAGGTGCTGCCAGTACAACACAGGCTGCATGCCTGTCACTCCATCGGATCGGCCCGCCGACACCGTCACCGTTGGCGATTCCATTGAGACGTAGAGCAAAATCTTCGTTAAGGAGGGGAATTACCGCCTGTGTTTCCGGATCACCGAAACGGCAATTGAATTCAAGTACTTGGGTCCCTTCATCAGTCAGCATCAAGCCAGCGTAGAGAACCCCTTGGAACGTGCGACCCTCTGCCGCCATGCCATCAACGGTAGGCTGCAAAACTTCTTTGAGAATGCGTTCGGTGCCGGCTTCGTCAAGCACATGGGAGGCCGGCGCATAGGCCCCCATGCCACCGGTATTTGGACCTTCGTCTCCATCGAAGGCGGCCTTGTGATCCTGGGAAATGACAAGCGGTAAAGCTTTTTCTCCATCACATATCGCCATGCAAGTTACCTCGATGCCATGCATGAACGCCTCAACAACGAGTCGTTCCCCCGCTTCGCCGAACACCTGTTCCATCATTGCTGCTCGCACCGCTGCACTTGCTTCGTCAGGGTCGTTGCAAATGACGACGCCCTTGCCGGCTGCTAGGCCATCGGCTTTTACGACCACCGGGTAGCCCCACGGCGAGTCAGCGACGAAATTGAGAGCTGGATTTAACTCGTCGAAAACTTTGAACGCTGAGGTTGGGATGTCGTGCCGTGCCATGAACTCCTTAGCAAATGCCTTGCTCCCTTCAAGAATCGCCGCGTTTTCCGAAGGTCCGAAACAGGCTACCCCTTCGGCTGCAAGTCGGTCAGCTAGTCCCGCCGCCAATGGTACCTCCGGACCGACAACGACCAGGTCCACATTTCTGTCGACAGTAGCAGCCACAAGCATGTCAACATTATCGGCCGGAATGTTCCAACACTGCGCCTGTAGTTCAATACCGGCGTTTCCCGGTGCGCAGTAGACAGCGTTGACTGATTCACTGTTGGCGAGGCTCCACACGAGAGCATGTTCGCGGCCACCGCCACCAACTACGAGTACGTCCATCAAAGCAATCCGGAATTGACTGGATACTGAAGAGTCGCATGGGGCGCCTGACAGATGCAGGCGGGGCGATTATTGCATGGGGCGAACTTTGAATCACGTCGATGGTTGTGTCGGGGTAGCGGGTGGGGCGGCAATAACATTATTTTTCGCCTGCCATGCCCACATCATCAAAGCTGGGACCCAGATCATGAACCTTACCCAGCTAGGTTCTACCCAGGTCGAACTGGCGGAGCTGGCGTCGACCAGAATCCAGTAGGAGAGGGGAGCCAGCACTGTGAGCATGATCCAGCTGATATCGAGCGCGGCGGCGGCGAGCGGAAGTGGCCACAACAGATACCAAGGATGGACTGCTGGGAGCAAGAAGATAGCGAGCAGTAGGAGCCAGTAGCTGGCTCGAACCGGGTCCGTACCTCGACGCCAGAACGTGTACACCGTGACGAAACCGATCCCCACAGCGATGGCTTTTGAGAGTGGCTCGGAACCGGTGGCGCTCCGCAATAGAAAGAATCCGGCATCATTAAACAGCCATCGGCTAGTGTAATCGAGCCACGGCTGTAGCAGTCCGAGCCTGGCGCCTGCGAACGGAAGATAGCCTGCAAGTATTAGAGCGGCTACCAGACCGATGTGCCAGGGTGGACGCCTGGTCAGTGTCAATGGTAACCAGATTAGCGGCCAAGTCTTGAACAGCGCACCCGCTGTAAAGGCGAGTGTCGAAAGTAGATTTTTGCTGCTGATGCTCGCTAACACCCCCAGCATGAGCGCTGCTGTTGGCCAACTGTCAAAGTGCCCATTTGAAGCTGATTCGAATGCTGCTAGTGGATTCCAAGCGTAAAGAGCAATACGCCACTCAGGCAGCTCCCAACGCCTTAGGCAACCGAATAGAAAACCGATACATAAAAGGTCGCCGAGTGTTGCCATCGCTTGGAAGGCAACAAGACGTGAGTCAAGTTGGTAGGTAGCCCGAAACAACCATTGCGCCAGTGGACCGTATATGGTGCGGATTGCAGGGTAGTTAATGCGCAACCAGAGTGGATCCCGAAGCTCGGCCAATTCCGACGAAGCTGGTGGCTCAGTGTAGGGATTTAACTTGGCTGCTTGCACCCGGCCATCCCAACGATATCGATATATGTCGTCAGACAAGCTTGGCGGCACCGCCAGCAGCATTAGTCGAAAGCCAATGGCCCCCAAAACGATCGCGATCACGAGGACTTTGGTGGTTTGAACTGAGAACCGGGACCACTGGCGATGTAACCATAGACAAGCAAGGGCGTAGACGAATCCAGCGCTAAGAAGGATGATGATGGAGAGACGTGGTGAACTGCGAAGGTCGTGAAGATTGACCAGCGCCAGATAAAATGTAGCTATTCCTAGCCACCAACCAAACAGCTTAGCGAGCGGCTTCCAAGCCTTGAATCCCATTCCAATATGATGATCGCCACTTTTCTGCATTTCCCGACCCTCGAGCGTGCTTGGCTCGGAGCCTACTATGTCGTGTTGCTGCTGCTCGCCGTTTACGGAATTCATCGACTAGTCATCGTGGCGCTTTATCAGTTTGGCCGTTCGAGCGCGCCGCGCGAACTCAACACCATGAAAGAATGGCCCCGGGTAACTGTACAGCTTCCGTTATTCAATGAGTTGTATGTCGCCGAACGGTTACTTGAGGCGGCAGCAGCCATTGATTACCCAGCCGAGCGCCTCGAAATACAAGTGCTTGATGACTCTACCGACAGGACCTATGAAATCGTGGCGCGCAAGATTGCTGAACTGCGCCGGCGAGGCGTTGCTATTGTCCACTTGCACCGGACTGATCGGCAGGGTTTCAAGGCCGGGGCTTTAGCGGCTGGACTTGGGAGTGCGCTCGGTGAGTTTATTTGCGTCTTTGATGCCGACTTCCTCCCGCCTCGGGATCTATTGAAAAGATCTTTGCCGCATTTCGGCGCGCCCGAAGTCGGGATGGTACAAGCTCGTTGGACCCATCTGAATCGCGATTACTCTTTGCTCAGCCGGGCGCAAGCATTACAGCTCGACGCCCATTTTGTCATCGAGCACGCTGCACGTAACCGTTCGGGTCGCTTCTTTAATTTTAACGGGACCGCTGGCATTTGGCGGCGAGAGACAATCGAGGACGCGGGTAATTGGCAACACGATACGCTTACCGAAGACCTTGATCTCTCATATCGAGCCCAAGTGCGCGGATGGCGCTTTGTCTACTTGAACCATGTTGAGGCTCCTGCAGAACTTCCAGTTCAGATTAGCGGACTTAGGAGTCAACGACACCGGTGGACCAAGGGTGCGGTACAGACAGCCCGCAAGATGCTTGGGTCTGTATGGCATAGTCCCGTCCCACTGCGGGCGAAGATAGAAGCAACCTTTCACCTGACAGCGAACTTTAACTACCCACTTAATTTAATTCTCTCAGTTTTGATTTTCCCCGCTATGTTGATTCGGATGAAGACTGGATTTGAAGGATTCTTAGTGATCGATTTGCCAGTGTTTTTGTGCGGAACACTTTCGGTCTATGCCTATTATCTTTTGGCGCAGCGTGAACTGGGACGCCTTAATTCCGATGTGTTCAAATCGCTTCCGGGCTTGATTCTCATGGATACAGGGTTGGCTGTGAACAACACTAAGGCAGTCCTTGAAGGCTTCAAGCGAGGCACTGGTGAATTCGTGCGAACTCCGAAATTTTCTCTGGCCCGAACCGCAGATGACTGGATTGGTAAAGCTTACCGTGGTGGCGATAGTTGGATTTGCGGAATCGAGTTAGCTATTGGTCTTTACTTCAGTGTGACTGTGGTGGTTGCCATTCAGCTCGGCATGTGGCCGGCATTACCATTTTTGGTGTTGTACCAGGCTGGCTATCTCTACATCGGACTCCTGCCGTTTATTCAGGGGCGTAGAAAAACAAACGCTGCCGTGATTGCCAGTTCATGAAGATCGGGCCTATTGATGCCGTGATTGCAGCGGCAGGAAGTGGAGACCGTCTCGGAGTCGGCACGCCAAAGGCCTTTGTAGAGGTCGGCGGTGTTCCTCTGTTGCGATACGTACTCAGCACCGTGGAATCGTTCGGGGTTGGTCGAACCGTCGTTGCTGTGCCCGCTGAAGGTATTGAGCGTTGGACTGAGAGGGTGTTTGAAATAGCCAAACGCCCGCTCCAGGTGGTCGCGGGCGGTTCGACGAGACAAGCATCTGTACAGGCGTGTCTTGACGCGTTGCAAGGAATTACTGATGTTGAGCAAGACGGTGGAGATCGCATCGTGATGGTTCATGACGGAGCACGGCCGTGTGCAAGCTACGATCTGTGGTGCCGGGTTGCCCAAGCGGCAAACACGTATGGCGCCGCTATCCCTGTTTTGCCTTCAGTGGATTCGCTTAAACAACTGAATGATAGTGGTGAAGAGGTGAAGTCCATTGATCGTGCCCGCATTGTTCGGTCCCAAACGCCACAGGGTTTTCGCTACTCGGTGTTGATTGCAGCGCACGCTGCTGCTACGGCATCTGGAACCGAGGCGACTGATGATGCGACCTTGGTTGAGTTGTCTGGACATCCAGTAAGAGCTGTCCAGGGGGAAATAGGGAATATCAAAGTGACCGCACCGGGGGATCTTGACTTGGCAGCTCAGCAACTACTGGGCAAAAAGCCGACTGTTGTTCCGATGAGGGTGGGCTATGGCTATGACATTCATCCGCTTGTTGAGGGTCGGCGCCTTGTCCTGGGTGGAGTGGAACTCGAATACGAACGTGGTTTAGATGGGCATTCCGATGCTGATTCGTTGGTACACGCAATTATTGACGCTCTCCTTGGTGCTGCCGGTTTAGGAGACATCGGCCAGAAGTTTCCTTCTGAAGATCAGCAGTGGAAAGATTTCGACAGCCTCGCTCTATTGAAAATTGTCGTTGATGATCTGGCCATTGCGGGTTACCAGCCGGGCAACATTGATGCGACGATCTTGGCTGAGGAGCCGCGGTTGGTATCCCACCTCGAACTTATACGGCATCGCCTTGCCGAAAAGCTTGATCTTCCCGTGGGTGCGGTCAACGTTAAGGCTACCCGAGGAGAAGGCATGGGTAGCATAGGGCGGGGTGAGGGGATCGCTGCGCACGCTGTTGCAACTGTGCTAGCAGTTGCACGGGGCTAAGCGTGAGCGAGTGGCTATCGGGTCGCCGCGTGGTCCGCGAAGTTCTGCGTGGATCGAACCGCGAGGTCCATTCCATTTGGGTCGAGAGAGGGGCAACTGGTCAGGCCCTCGATGAGATTCGGGTAGCAGCGGAAATTCGTGGCGTAGAATTTCGGGAGGTGGAAGCTAACGAATTCGCTGGCCTCCAAATCTCCGACGCGCAGCGTGTCGCAGCGAGGTGTGGCCCCTTCCGCTATCGTGACGAGGGGGATCTGCCCAGAGCAACGGGAGACTCTAGTGTTTTGGTGGTGCTTGACCATCTTGAGGACCCGCAAAACACCGGGGCAATTATGCGAACTGCTGAGGTTGCTGGGTGCCTCGGTGTCTGCATCCCGAAGCGTCGATCCGCCATGGTGACTCCTGCAGTTGCGAGGGTTTCGGCAGGTGCCACCGAGCACCTCAACGTTTATCGGATAGGCAACGTCTCCAACGTAGTTAGATGGTTGCAGGGTAACGGGTATTGGACAGTGGCGCTTGACGGTAAGGGTGAAGAAACCTGGAGCCAGATTGACTACCGGGGACATATAGCTTTGGTTGTGGGATCGGAAGCTAAAGGTGTGCAACGATTAGTGAAAGATCGGTGTGACTATCGGGTGTCGTTGCCTTTGCGCGGCGCAGTGGGGTCACTTAACGCGGGCGCGGCCTTCGCTGCCGTTATGTATGAAGTTGTCCGGCAGCAGACGACGTAAGAAGAAAGTGCGGCCGACCAGTTTTGTTGCTTCTGGCAATTTCTTGCCAGGCCCCGGGGGGCCGCTTATCATCTGCATTATCGCTGGCGTAGCTCAGTTGGGAGAGCAGCTGATTTGTAATCAGCAGGTCGGAGGTTCGAGTCCTCTCGCCAGCTCCATAATTTTGTGGGGAGTTGCCCGAGTGGACAATGGGAGCAGACTGTAAATCTGCCGGCGCATGCCTACGGAGGTTCGAATCCTCCACTCCCCACCATGTATTTTGGTTCAATCGTAGAGTTCAGTTAGAATTAGCCTGGTTCGGCTAGCATGAGGCGCGGGCTACTGTTAGAATTCGACTCTCATTTTTGGAGTAGTTTGCGCGTCATCCGGCTGTTGGGGCGGGAATAGCTCAGTTGGCTTAGAGCACCAGCCTTCCAAGCTGGGGGTCGCGGGTTCGAGTCC
>PCAP01000029.1 GCA_002731215.1 Acidobacteriota bacterium
GATGGGTGCGCCGAGTCCGCCGAACGAAATGGCAGCGAACTGTGTGCCACGGGCGGCGAAACCAGGGCGGCGCAAGTATTTGACAGGCCGAGTCACCCGCCGCTGCAACTTACCGGCGTCGTCGTATTCTCGCAGCAGATAACGTTCCCAAGTGCCAACCAAAATCCGGTCGTCTACGAAGTAGTGACTCAGCTGTAAGACAAGGCCGGGCGGTATAGGCATAAGCGGGTCCGTGCCGATTCGAAAGTCATGGGTAACCCGCGGTTCATCTCCCAGTTCGACAATGATGTATGCGTTAGTTGCGCTGCTGAAGACATCGTCAGCAAGCAAGGCGACGCGGTTCGGCGGCAAGAAACCACCCATGAAAGTCTTTCCAATACCAAGCTCAGCCAGTTCGACGTTGCCGCTTAACGTGCCGTTCGTCTTCCAGGCATCGAGCCGGGTACCTTCCTGGTTGACAAGGTAGATAGTTTTGTCTCCGTCGTACGCTGCACCGCGTACCACACTAAATTCCCCCGGACCCTTTCCCTCTTGACCGGCTCGCCAGAGAATCGTTCCCTCGGGATCCATACCGACCAGCTCGTGGCGATGGTTGTCATAGATATAGATATTGCTATTAGTGTCGACGATTGCCGCGGCAATACCTTCAATTTGGGTCTCCGGTCCTCCGAATAAACCGTCGGGTTCGAACCGAAGCGGTGGAACAGGTGCATCATCCCAAATACCGGAGTTGGGATTGCGGACGGTAATGACACTGCCAAAGTTCTCGATCGTTCCCTCCCACCGAGACATTTGTGAATCGCCGGAGTTAGAAGGGGTCGAGATTTCTGGCGCACATGCGGTGGCCAGCAGACCCAGAAGAAGAGTGGCTGCCCGAGTGGTGTTCACCGCTGGACAGGTGCTGGGAGTACCTCAATATTTGCTTCCAACGACGTTTCCTGTGCCGCTCCAGGATCATCGATGTCGAGGCGCAGGCGAAAGGTGCCTGGTGACAAGGGAGGGAGAATGAAAGCTCCCCGATGGATTCCGTCGGGATCCTCATCAAGAGGCGTGTAGAAAATCTTCACACCATCGACCAGTGCCGATTCGGCGCTGTCGATTGCCTGGATAAAACCACTCACAGACGGAGTAACACCGTTGTAAACCTCGAGGAACGCGGATACGATCCGCCGTGCTGGGATCCGGCCGTTGACAACAGGTCGAGCTTTGTTGGCCCCATCAGTTTCAATCAGTAGCAAATCGCTCGTCCGCCATTCCGCGGACTCGTCTTCTGAGATTTCGACGAACATACGTGCGGACCCAACGCGCCCGGTTGTTTCGTCGAGGACCATCACACGGATGTCGTACTCGTCCGGTGGGAGCACCCATTCCATCCGGTATACGAGTAGCTCACCACGAGGCAGGCTGTTGATCTGTGACATTCCGGCAAGAGCATTGAGTTGCATGGCCGATGACCGTCGTAATCGTCGCTGTAACCCTCCGTGGTGCTCTTCCTTAGTCTCCAAGCGATCATTGAGGACGGCAGCGTGGACTTCCAGCCCGGCGTAAACACCGTCTTCGTCGACACTCAGGCCGACCTCTTCGGCACTGAGGGCAATCGAGACCATCACGCTTGCCATACCGTTAGCGGACCAGCTCCGGGTTGCCTGAGCTTTCAATGGCAAGTCTGCCACTGTCCCGGGGAGTGATAACGCGGCGCTTACAAAACGACTACGACGATCGTCTGCAAGATAGTAGTAATAGCCGTCGCGGGCCCGGACATCAATATCCTCACGCAGAACTTCGACGCGGATATCATGGTACTCGCCATCGCCCTCAGGTTGGGGTGCGGCATAAGTCAATAGGTAATAACGGCCGGTGTCGGCTTCTATGTCGCGCAATACATCGGCAAGGTCGGCCCAACCAATGAACGCTTTGCCGCCTGTTTCGGCCGCTGCTTGCCGAAGCGAATTTCGTATCGCATCGAGTTCATAGCTCATCTGGTTGCTAGCTCCCAACGGTGTGACGCCGTCCTCTCCGATTGGCCCGAAGCGGGCATCGGCGATGCCCGCGACTTGCTCTATCTTGGGCGTCGGATCGAGAGTGTAGACGCTCACATTGGCACTGTTGGCGGCCCGATGGAACGCTTCCTGGCGCGCCAGAATCATCGGATTGGGGGAACCCGCATCATCCGAACGCGTGTCTCGCCGACTCGAGTTCTGGTAGGCGTCTCCGTACATCAGCGAAATACCTGTTGAGACCCAGATGAGCGCGGTGCGTCCGGGCCGTGCTGAGAGACCCTCGGCAAACTGAGTGAGCAGCTCGTAGGTGTATATGGCGTTGTCGCGGTCACGGTAGCGGCGCAGCATCGCGTCAATCGGTCCCGATTCTTCAATGCGCTCGTCGCGCAACGATTTTCGAACGGTCGATCGGTTGCTCACCTCTCCAGCGGCATCGAGAAGCGTTTTAGGGTCTTGGGTTAGTGGTGCGAGTTCCTCAAGGCGGCCAACCTGGTCAATTAGATAGACGGCCCTCGGAATCTGAAGACCATCGCTTTGCGCGATGAGATCTTCCCAAGCTTCGGTGAAGCGCAGTTTGTTGCGGAAGTCGAGGTTCTGGAAGTCGACAACGAAAACCATGGCGCCGAAGTCTCCACTTCGCTCGCTGGGTGCACCGCTCGACGGATCGGTGTTGGAAACAAGGTTCGTTGGTGTCGAGGTGGTTACAGACCGGCTGCGATCAAACAGCACACCCGCAGGCAGATCGACCATCTGAACACTGAGAATGGATTGCTCGTTACCGTCCTCGAAAATGCGGAAATCGTCGACTGTTAGGTCGTCAACAAAGCCACCCTCACGGTCTTGCACAATCACGTCGACGCGCACACGCGAAACAGTGGCCTCAAAGCGTTGTTGCTCCGCATGGCCGGCGACCATCGTCAAGAGGACGAAGGTCGTCCACAATCTGCACACAGTGGGGATAGGTGAGGGAGTCATGGAGGGTAGTGTTACAGGCAGTCTTGCTTTGAGGCAACTGTCCTAAGATGGCAACCGGCTCGGTCACCGATCCCTAAATCTGCCAAAGGATGATCGCAGTGACCACGGTTGCACTGATTGCACCACCGTAACAAAGAACGCCAAGCAGAGGACTTATCTTGCGAAGCCCAATATCAACGAGAGTGAACTTGAAGCGATGTGCCCAATGAAAAAAGGGTAGGGCGATCACACCGAAAAGAACAAGTTTCACGATGTTGCTGCCGGAGATCGCGGAATGCACTCGCTCGTACGACAACGTATCGAGAGGCGCGAAGCCATTTGGGACTAGGAAGCCAGTGATTACCATCAAGATTGGCAGAAACAGGGCCGCTACCATGCCACCTGCTGAGAACAGCGACCAAAAGATTGGTTCGTTTGACTTTGCCATCGCTAAACCGAGGTTCCTGTTCCCAGCAATAACCATGCGACGAGAGCAGATGTGGCAAGCCAGCCTGCATAGTGGGCCCCCGCGATTATTACAGCGGGAACTTTTTCTTCGCCGAGGTGGAAGACGAGCACCTTTGGAGTGACGTTGAACCAGGTGATCGTGTGGTAGAGAACCAGTAGCAAGCCGATCATGTGCAGGGTATAGCTCGCGGGAGAAGTTATCAGACCAATGGCGGCAGAATACTCATCTGGTCCCTTGCTAAGCGCGTACATGAGGTAAAGCAGAAAACCGCAATAGCCTGCAACAGCCACGCTTGTAAGTTCGCGGACGATAAATAAAAAGTAGGGTTTTCGTTGGAGCCACCAGGTATTGGGAACCTTGCGTATGTAGCTCATACTAGTTTGCACCCGCAAATGAGGTTTTGTTTAAGGCTCATTTTCGCTTACCCCATGGCATCAACAGGTCCTTAAAGTAATCTGCGGTGCTCGAAAGTTTAGCTCGTTGAATGGCGCCTGCAGGGTCGACGTCCTTGGGGCAGACTGCACTGCATTCACCTACGAAGGTGCAGTGCCAAACGCCATCGTGCGAAGCGATGACCTCCTGCCGCTGGTCGCGGCCCTGGTCACGAGAATCCATGTTATAGCGCTGTCCCAAGGCGATCGCCGCGGGCCCGAGGAAATTCGTATCAAGAGCAAAAACTGGACATGCTGCGTAACAGAGCATGCAGTTAATACACATTGAGTATTGCTTGTATTCGGCAAGTTCGCCGGGGCTTTGCAAATATGTGCCTTCCTCGACCGGCTTTTCCTCGCCCTCATTGCGAATAATCCACGGACTGACGTCCGTGAGTTTAGAGACAAACATGTCCATATCGGTGACGAGGTCTCGTTCTACCGGAAAGCCATCGAGAGGCTCCACCCGGATTTTTCTCGGGTAATATTCCTTCAGGAACGCTGCACATGTCAGTCGCGGAACTCGGTTGATCATCATGCCGCAGCTTCCACAGACGCCCATCCGGCAAGACCATCGATGTGAAATCGTGCCGTCGATTTCGTCTTTTATATAGTTGATCGCGTCCAGAACGACCCATTCTTCGTTGAATGGGACTTCGTAACTTTGAAGGGTTGGCTCGGACTCTTCTTCCGGCCTATAACGGAAGATCTCGAGCTCTATTGTCTTTGCCAAGCCGATCCTCCTATCTTCCGTAGACGCGTTCTTCAGGCGGCCACTTTGTGATTACTACATCCTTGTAGTCGATACGGACGCCATCGATGGTTTTGAACGCTAGACTGTGCTTGAGGAAGTTCGCGTCGTCACGCTCTGGGTAGTCAGTTCGCTGGTGTGAACCTCGGCTCTCGGTTCTTGCTAGGCCGCTTTCTGCGACCGCAAGAGCTAGATCGAGCATGAAGTCGAGTTCAAGTGCCGACGTTAGTTCGGTATTGAAGGTCAGGCTTCGATCCTCGATCAAGAGATTGGCAAACCGCTCACGGAGCTCGACGAGCTTTTCACTAGTGGTTCGTAGTGCGGCATCTGTACGGTAGATTCCCGCTCCTTCTTCCATAGTTTCATGCATTTCTTTGCGAAGTGTTGCTATGCGTTCGGTGCCACCCTGTTTATTTATAAAATCACGGGCGATTCGTTGTTGCTCGTCGACTCCCTGTAATTCAAGGGCAGCTTCATCCAGGTCTGGATTGTTTGTAGCGAACTCCGCCGCGGCATGGCCAGCAACCCCTCCGAACACCAATAATTCGGTAAGTGAGTTCGACCCTAGCCTGTTGGCACCATTGATGGAGACGCAGGCAGTCTCGCCAGCCGCGTACAAACCTGGCAACTGGGTGGCGCCGTTAATATCCGTATCTATGCCTCCCATGATGTAGTGAACGACTGGGCGCACCGGAATGGGCGTGTGGACTGGATCGATGCCAGCATAGTTTTTAGCTAGTTCGCGCACGAAGGGGAGCTTTTTATCGATTAGTTTCTCCCCGAGGTGGCGAATGTCTAGGTGAACGACTGGACCACCATCCGTGGAGATCGTGCCACCTTTGTCTCTTTCTCTCATAAACGCTTGACTAAGCCTGTCACGCGGGCCGAGTTCCATGCTCTTCTTTACAGGATGGTCTGGATCCGTGATTTCCAGCGGAGTGCCTAGGTCGTAATCTTGCAGATATCGATAACCGTCTTTGTTGATAAGAATTCCGCCCTCACCGCGCGCTGCCTCAGTGATGAGGATGCCCGTACCGGGTAGGCCGGTGGGGTGATACTGGATGAACTCCATGTCCTTTAGGCCGACACCTGCCCGATAGGCCATCCCCATGCCATCACCCGTCTTGATTGCTCCGTTAGTCGTGAAAGGAAATATCTTGCCGGCACCCCCCGTACACATGATTACGGCCCCCGCGAGAACGGTTTCTACCTTACCGGTGCGAAGGTCTAGAGCAGCAACCCCTTGGCAGCGATTGTTTTCCACCAGAATTTTTGTGGCGAACCACTCGTTATAACTAGTAATCGGGCTGTACTTCAGGGAGGTTTGGTAGAGCGCGTGAAGCATGTGAAAGCCGGTTTTGTCCGCGGCGAACCAGGTGCGTTCGATCTTCATCCCACCAAACGGACGAACCGCCACACTACCGTCCGGTTCGCGGCTCCACGGACAGCCCCAGTGCTCAAGCTGAATCATTTCTTCTGGGGCTGTTTTGACAAAGAACTCCACGGCGTCTTGGTCCGCGAGCCAATCGCTGCCTCCAATAGTGTCCTTGAAGTGTTCATCAAGACTGTCATTGTCTTTGATCACCGCAGCAGCCCCACCCTCGGCGGCCACAGTGTGACTGCGCATCGGGTATACCTTGCTAACCACTGCCACACTGAGCGAAGGATTGGTCTCTGCGATGGCTATGGCCGCACGGAGCCCTGCTCCACCACCGCCGACGATTACGATGTCATGCCGAAGGCTCATTTTGATTGCAGGCCGTACCCATGCAAAAGGAGGCCCCACCCTTCCTAACCGGGATCTTTAAGAAAACCGCTGCACCTGTCCCGCGAAGGTTGTAGCGGACTACCTTCGGGTAGTGAAACGCGCGTTATCCTGGGTGTCAAACCATGAGGCGCTGGTAGAATTCGTCTTCTGATGATCGACCAAGAGATCCTAGGTGTGCCCACTTCGGATCGGGCCCGGGGGATTGGGAGGTTAGGGAGCAAGGTGAAGGGGGCAACAGTTTTTTTGATCGGAGGCTTGTTTGTTCTCCTCTTCTTAGGGGTCTCTTCAGGCTCTGGCCAAATCGCGAACAAGCTTGACGGCTACAACGTACTCCTAATCACAATCGATACGCTGCGTGCCGACCGGCTTGGTGTGTACGGGTACGATGGCGTGCAGACACCAAACATCGACCGGTTGGCAATTGAGGGCATTCGGTTCGAGCAAGTAACCACTACCGTACCGGTCACCTTGCCGGCACACGCCTCGATCATGACCGGGTTGCAACCGTTTGAACATGGTGTGCGCAGCAACGGCGCATTTATGTTGCGGGATGACGTCAAGACGCTGGCCGAACAATTCGTTGCTGCTGGCTATGTCACCGGGGCTTTCATTGGAACGGTTGTTCTGGATGCACAATTTGGCATTGCACAAGGTTTCGAGCAGTTTGACGGATTGGCTCCGTATCAGCGAATAACCGGCGACATGCGTGGCGAGCGACCCGGAGAGAGCGTCGTGGACGAGGCCGGCATGTGGATTCGCAGTCAATCCACCCCATTTTTTGCGTGGGTGCACATGTACGATCCGCATGATCCGTACGATGCCCCAGAGCCTTTTGGAAGTCGGTATGCCAATAGCCCCTATGACGGGGAAGTGGCCTACGTTGACGCGATGGTTGGTCGGTTACGGCAGGTTCTTGAGGAGTCCGGTGCAGCCGACAACACACTGATTGTTTTGACCTCTGACCATGGTGAGGGTCTCGGCGATCACGGAGAGCAGACGCACTCGTTTTTCATATACGACAGTACAGTGCGAGTCCCGCTGATCTTCTGGGCGCCAGGTGAAGTTCCCGGCGGCATCGTGGCTATGAACAGGGTCGGGGTAATTGACATCTTCCCGACGGTCCTCACGATGGCTGGCTTGCCGATCCCCTCCAATTCTGGCGTCGATCTCAGCCGTCATTTCAGTGACCAGGAATGGTTCGGGCGCGCGATCTATTCAGAAAGCCTCATTCCTTACTTGGACTTTGGGTGGAGTGAACTGCGGGCGTTGATTGATGGCAACTATAAGTACATCGCGGCACCCGAGCCGGAGTTATATGACCTGGAAGCTGACCCAGGAGAGACGAAAAACTTGGCCAACACTGATACCGAGCTTGCTGCCATGATGCACGGTGCTCTCCAACAGTTTGTTGTTAGCGATGATGTCTCGATGGTGGAAGGTGGGACCGTTGACGCTGAGATTGTCGCTTCTCTTCAAGCTCTTGGTTACCTCAGTGGTAGGGGAGGGGGTCGAGATCGTCGTGACATCGATCCCAAGAGCATGATCGAAACTCACGAGACATTGGTTCGTGGCCTCCGAGAATCGATTACCGCTATCGAACAGAAGCGCTTCGCCGACGTCGACAAAATCTTTGCCCAACTCGATGAACTTATTCCGGACGAACACATCATTTACTACGTAGAGAGCAAAACGGAGCGCTTTGACGGGATGCTTGAAGAACCTGAAGCAGGTTTGCTCGCGCTACGCCTCTACTTTGGCCAGCTTGCTCTTAAGGCAGGTGACATAGCTACCTCTGTCGATTTCTTTGAGCAAGCACTGGAGCGAAACTCCTCATACCTGCCAGCATACGGAGAGCTGGCGAACGCCCTCTATGCTGCCGGTGACCTAACTGGAGCCCAAGATTTAATCGTCGAAGCTCTGGGTATTTCCCCCGGCAACTTCTCGCTCACACTTCTTAGTGGTGTCTTTCATCACGATAGCGGGAAACTCGATGAGGCGCTGAAGGCCTACTATGCCGCTGAACGCATCGAACCCAATCATCCTGAGCTGCTTGAGCGTCTTGCCCATCTGTACCTTTTGCTCCAGCAGCCACGTCAGGCGGTCGATGTGCTACGCAGGCTCTCCCAAGCTATGCCCGATGCCGCTGCTGTCTGGGCCCAGCTCGCGTTTGCCTTGGCCCAGATTGGTGAAACCAATGAATCCCAGCAAGCGATAACTCGTGCCCTCGACATCGATCCAAACGACGTTACCGTTCGCCAGGTAGCAAGGCTACTGCGTTAGCTCCAAGAATCGGTCCTAACTCTCCTTAGCAGCCCTGTGACAACGATTTGCAGCCTGTGTCCGTCCTGTCTCCCTGGACGTTTATTCGAGAGGGAACAGAAGCTCGCAGAGGGCTCGGTTGACTGGCAGATTGAGATTGGCCGTTTCTCCCAACTGTCTAACGGTGCTAAGTAGTGTTCCAAGTTCCGAGGGGCGTCCATCCATGAAATCGCGCTGCATCGACGGCATAGCGTGCGCGGGCAGACTGTCGACGAAGTTTAGAGTCGACGGGACGATGTCATCTGCCAGAGTTATTCCAAGACTGTGAGCGAGGGTCTCGATCTCTGTCATGCTCTTCATTAAGAGCTGTCTTGTGCGGCGCTCGGTCCGGAGCTTGCCGATCGCAACGCCCTCAGCGGTCCCAACCCCGCTCACCGAGGTGATCATGAGGAACTTCGACCAAACAGCAATATGGATATCTTCGGGCACCTCAGTGTTTACCCCGGCTTCTTGGAAAGCCTCCTGCAGCGACTTGAGTCGTTTGCTGACGCGATTGTCGTGTTCGCCAATTACTAGACACGGCGTGGCACCATCATGACGCACATGACCGGGAGCAACTTGATAACAGAAGATCTTGGCCACACCTCCTAGAACATGGCGGCGGCCCAGGGCTTTAGCCAGATCGTCGGTTGCACCCACACCATTCTGCAGGGGAAGAACAGCGGAACCTTCCGTGATCATCTGGTTCAGCATTGGTCCAACCTCTGACAGTTGCCAAGCTTTAACCCCCGGTATTACCAATTCGACAGACCCCACTTGTGCCGGGTCTTCGAATACCTGTACGGGATGGACGAGAAAGTCTCCCGTCGTACCACTCTCGATGCGAAGGCCACGTTGTCGCAGGGCCGCAGCTGTGTCGCCTCGAGCTATGAAGTTCACATCGTGGCCTGTCCGGGCCAGTATGCCTCCGAAATAGCCACCAATGGCTCCAACTCCGAAAACAGCAACGCGCAAAATGTGTGAACTTCCTGTTGACTAATGGTACATAGGGGATATTCCCTGTAATCATATCTAAAATTAGCCAAATGCCGGGTCTAGACAGCGGGCATTTGAGACGTAGCAGTGGGTCGTTTCCTTGTTTCACTTGAGCGAGCAGCTTTGAGCTATTAACTCTTGGCTTCGACCATAGGAGTGCTTGTCATGCGGACGCTTCGAGCCCTCGTTATTTTCGTGTTTCCTGTGATAGTAGTGATCGGGGGTTTCACGCTGGGCTGTCGCACTGAGGCACCCGGCGCGGGCAGTGGGCCTTTTATTGGCATCAATGAATCGACGGGTTTTGAAGATACGGGAGACGCCGATAGTGTGCCCCATCAAAGTGACATCGGCTTTCTTTCCCCTGTCCAATACGACACTGGCGGAAATGTTTTTTCGGACGATGTCGTTGACGACCTAATGGCGACGCTCGATGAACTCTTGGCACGCCCTGAAACGCTGGAGGATTTTGAGGGGCAGGCGAACCTACATCTATGGCGCTATACGACGCGCCTAAATAAGGGATACCTGACACCTGCGCAAGATTCCCGCGTTGTTGCCCATCTTGGTCGATTGGCGGTGGCCCATCCCGAAGCTGCCACTCTCTTTGAAAGCAGCAGTTTTATGGTCACGAACCTTATGCTAGGCAAGGAAGCGCCAAACATTGTCGGTAGCGACCTCGATGGGGTCCGGTTCGAGCTTTCCGATTATCGTGGCAAGGTGGTGGCGATTGTTTTCAGTGGCCACTGGTGTGGCCCATGCCGCAGTGAGTATCCGTATCAGCGTTTGTTGCTCGAGGTTATGGACAAAGAAGAGTTCGTCTTGCTAGGCGTGAACAGCGACGGGGAACTGCAAGTTGCCAAGGATGCAAAGGTACAAGAAGAACTCGATTACCGCTCATGGTGGGATGGTCACGGTGAGAAGTCGACTGATGGCCCAATCGCCACTGAGTGGAACGTTACTGGCTGGCCGACGATCTATGTGCTCGATGAAAACGGAGTGATCCGCAACCGCGGCGCGCGCCACGAAAAGCTCATCACGATTGTCAAGGAATTGGTGGCCGAGATGAAGAAAAACCGGGCACCCGTCGATCAGTAAACCACGGTGCCATATGACTGGCTTGCTACTGCTCCTTAGCAGTTTGTTCAAGCTTTGTTTTCAGCTTGGTTTTAAGGAACCCCATAGCTTCTTTGTAGTCGGGCAGCGTTTCGTGGCCCTTTCGGATATCGACTAATTTGCCATATTGCTCAGCCGCGGCCGCGTTGCTGCCGATTTTAGCGTGGGCACGAGCAAGGCCGAGGACCGACCGGGCGCGGTTTGGCATGCGCAGCAACGATGTTTCGAACTTTTCGATTGCATCTTCATAGTGTCCGAATCCAAGAAGAATCTCACCGTACAACTCGAAGGTTGGTTTCACGGGGTTGGCTGCCCCATTCGGTGGGCGCATCCCCAGTGTGATCTCGACAGCTTCGTCCATCAGTGCAATCGCTTCATCAGTTTCACCGCGAGCAGCTAGAATCGACGCTGCGACTTCTTTGTGCATGACCTGGTTATTTCCACCGCCTGCCCCCTTGAGGGCTTCTGCTGCCTTTTCCGCAGTCTCCAAATCGCCTGTTTTAACCGCGCTTAACCCAGTGGCCAGTAGCTCAGTGCTTGCTGAGTCTTCAGTAATTTCGAACGTTTTCCAATTCTCGGTCTCGACGACATAGCGAGCCCTCAATAGGGGAAGACTGTTACTGGCGCGGTTTTGGCCGCCACTCTCCTCTGTGACCATCTCGAGTCGTTCGATCCACAACCGGGCCTTTTCATAGTCACCACGCTGCAGATCACCGTACTGACCCCAGTCAAGAGAATGGACGGTGTCTGAGACGCTATCCCCCTCCTCCCAAAGCGCACGGGCGGCGTCATAGGCGAATTGGTTATGTCCGGAGACCATGTCCCACATGCCGTGCTGGATAAAGATGTGAGTTGGCATGTGGCGCGCGTGTGACACAGCTGGAGCGATTTCCGCGTACCGTAACTGGCTCGGCATCATGAACGGGACGCTTGAGGCTACGTTCGTGAAGAACGGCTCGCAGATGACGCGGAAGCTCTCTGCTGATCGAACATACTGCGATCGGCAAGGTGATGAATTGAAGTTATCGGGGAGGAGCCTTCTGTTGGTACGTAACGTGGGAATCCACATGTACACCGACGCGGTGGTAACGGCCGAGGCTGAAGACATCCCTGAAGGTTTCCTCGACGCTATGTTGACTGTGTTTGCCGCGATGCATGACCTCAAACGCCTAAGCTCGGTGTCCAACAGTCGCTTCGGCAATGTCTACATTGTGAAGCCTAAGCTGCATGGTCCCGATGAAGTCGCTGCTACCGTCGAGCTGTTTGAGCGTATCGAGTTGGCACTTGGTTTGCCTGCTCGGACCATAAAGATTGGCATTATGGATGAGGAGCGCCGTACCACGGTTAACCTCAAGGAATGTATTCGCGCAGCGAGAGACCGAGCAATTTTTATAAACACCGGGTTTCTAGACCGCACAGGGGATGAAATTCACACGAGCATGGAAGCCGGTCCAATGATTCCCAAACCGGAGATCAAGCTCTCCCCGTGGATCTTGGCCTATGAAGATTGGAATGTTGATATTGGTATTGAGTGTGGTTTGCCGGGCCGAGCCCAGATAGGCAAGGGCATGTGGGCGGCTCCGGATGAGATGGCGGAGATGGTTGAAACCAAAGTCCATCATCCGCGTGCTGGGGCCAATACGGCCTGGGTTCCGTCTCCGACCGCAGCGACGTTACACGCGATGCACTATCACGAGGTCGAAGTGTCAGAAGTTCAGGAACAGCTTATTGGTCGCGAACGTGCCGACCTTAACGATATCTTGACACTGCCACTTCTCCGCGATCGCGAGATGAAAAAGGATGAGATCCAAGCCGAGCTTGACAACAACGCCCAAGGAATTCTGGGTTACGTTGTGCGGTGGGTGGGCCAAGGGGTGGGTTGTTCGAAGGTCCCCGACATCAACGATATTGGCCTGATGGAAGATCGCGCCACGTTGCGCATCTCAAGCCAACATATTGCTAACTGGGTGCACCACGGCATCGTTACCGAAGATCAAGTAATTGCGACTTTCCAGAAAATGGCGGCGATCGTCGATGAGCAAAATGCAGGCGATCCGAACTACACTTCGATGGCCGCGAATTTCGATCACAGCATCGAGTTTCAGGCGTCACTCGATTTGGTTTTCGACGGCCGGGAAGAGTCCAACGGGTACACCGAGCATGTTTTGCACAGCCGGCGCCGAGAGATGAAGGCGCGAAGTTAGCCGTGGCGCAGCAGGGTAAAGCAAGGAGCCAAGGTCTTTAGTTAGCTAAGGGTGGTTGATTGCGACTGGCTCGTTTGTAGATGAGGGTGTTGGTTGCGGCCCCCGACGGGCGTGTGGTTGTGACCCGTAAGGTCAGCGTTCGGCCAGCCGCGCCCATTGTAAGGACTTCCTGCAAGTTGACAGTTTCGCCGGCTACCCTGCCGGCACCCGTCGTAATGAGAGAGAGTCCCCGAATGCGTGAGCTCATCAGTAGTTTAGTTGGGTCACCTTCGATAGCTAGCAACCAGGTCTGTCCGTTGAACTGGTACGAACGTGGTACGGCCCCGGGATGCCGGGTGGTCAGGATGAGCGTCTGGCTAGAATTTTGTTGAATGTAGAGTTGTGTCGGTGCGGAATTTCGCAATCCGGCCAGACCGTAAGGTGTTTCAATCCGGCTCTCGTTGCGAACCAATTCCCAACTTCCGGAAAAGTCGGGTTTCGGTACCGAGAATTGATCTAGCCGTGCAAAGGCATTCGTGTTGAATGCCGTAAGCAGAACGACCAGAAGAAACGCGTGTCGAATCATAACTTGAGACTACGGTGGCTGGGACAGTTTGTGCAAATTCTAAGCGAACGTGCGATTCTTTCCCAGCAGGAAATTAGATGTGTGCTCGTCCGTGCTGTCAATTAGCCTTCCGCTTATTGACGGCAAGGTGGGCCCGGGGAAGAGGGATTCGGATGACTCGAATATTGGTGACATTCCTTTTGATTATTAGTTTCGTGACATCTGCCTGTGTGGTGACCGATGAGACAGTTCCCGATCAACCTTTGCTATCCGTCGCCCAACCAAAGGAGCCTTGGCAGATTGTCGATGCTTCTCCCAATGTATCGGATGGACTCCGCGTCTTAGTACTGCATGACATGGAGGGGCTATCTGGTCAGGATGACTGGAAGTCGTTTGACTACCCTCGCCCCGAATACCCACACGGCCAGGAGCTTCTGATTGCTGACATTAACGCTGTGGTCGATGGCTTGTTTGCTGGTGGTGCAACTGAGGTGCATATAGTTGACGGGCACGGCAGTGGCAACCCTGAGCCGGACGTCCTCGCCGATTTACTCGACCCTCGTGCCAGTCAAGTATTACGAGACGAGCCTTTCGACACTTACTTCGACATGCCGGAATCGTCGATGTACGACGCTGTGGCAGTGGTCGGGATGCATGCTAAGACCGGCAGCGGAGGATTTGCATCACATACCTTCACTCTCGGTATCGAATTTCAAATCAATGGTTATTCGATCACTGAAACCGAGTTGGTGGGGCTGTCATGGGGCCGCGCAGGTGTCCCGGTGGTGTTTGCTTCGGGTGACGACCGACTAGGCAACGATCTTGAGACAATGCCTTGGATCCAATACGTCACCGTTAAAACCGCCACTAGTGCGACGACCGCAGAACTGCGCCCAGTTGCTGAAGCGCGGGCTGCCCTGACGTCTGGCGCTCGCCAGGCTATCGAAAATTTGCCTTCGGCGAAGGTGATGAGGGTCTCAACCCCAGTCCACGCTACGTTACGAGCTGTTCCACCAGCTAGTCTAGCCTCACTCGAGGGCTTTCCTGGAGTCGACTACAGAGACAACAGTGTTAGCTTTGTGGCTGCTGATCTGCGTGAGGCTTATGATGGTCTGACAGCAATTGTTCAGGTTGCTCGCACAGCTTATCCGCAGGTTATGTTCGAACTACTCCGCGGGAAACTGAATGCTCAAACTACATTCGATGAGTATTCGACGCGATTGATGGAACGGTGGCTCGACTTCGAGTCCGGGCGTTGGCAACCACCAGAGGATGTCACTGGCCCCGGACTTCGCGAGTACCACGGGTATCGCTAAACCCACCAAAAGCGCAATTTGTCTAAACTTTGGGCATTGTGCAAGCTTAAACGGGATCGTCGGTTATAAAAAAAATCTTAAGAACAGGGTGGACTTGCTTCCGGGGCAGGCTGGTATAATCATCGGCGGTAGTAGTTTGCTTTAGGACGGATACCCAGTGGCACCCGCCATGAAGCGCGGCGGGCTTTTCTTTGTGCCCTAGTAACACCTTCTGTCGGTAAGCGGCTACATGTTTTGTTTCATTCAGAAGGAGGGCCGAAATAATGGCCACAGGTACTGTCAAGTGGTTCAACGACGCCAAGGGCTTCGGTTTCATCTCGCAAGAAGGTGGGCCGGACGTCTTCGTGCATCACTCCGCCATTCAAGGCGAGGGTTTCAAGTCGTTGGCCGAAGGCGCGACCGTTGAGTTCGATGTTACGGAAGGCCCAAAGGGTCTTTCAGCCGAGAACGTTCGCACCGTCTAGCTTTTTCGAGCTGGAATCTAAATGCTCCGCCCGGGATTTATCTCCGGCGGAGCATTTTTCTTTTCGCAGAGACTGCCGGCACCTCAAATATATAGCTCACTCGATGCGGAGTGAGTAGAGAGCCATTCGCGGTGATTAATCCCGACGAATGAACCTGGTGCCCTTAAGATTATTGCGATCCTAAGTTTTCCGTTATCCCCGTGCGGTTGTCTGCGTTAGTCGCTAGAATACTTCCATGAGATTTCAATGGTTGTTTCTAGTCGTTTTGCTCCTTGCCGTTGCACTCAGTGTTGGCCCTTCAGAGGCAAGTGGTACCCAACAAGGTAACCGGCCTGCTTTGGTGCAGGGAATGATAGTTGATCAATATGGGGAGCCATTACCCGGCGTGCTCGTCGTGGTCGAGTATACCGAAGCCCCAGCGTCAGCATCGATCGGGGCCAGTGGTGGCTTCGATGGAACTGGCGGGAACCGTCTGAAAGTTTCTCAACGTAACTTCTATAGCAAGGAAGACGGGGCTTTCTCACATCCCGAATTGATCGCTGGTACCCAATACCGAGTGCGTTTCGAGAAGGAAGGTTATGTGCCGCGGGAGCGTGTTTTAGTTCTTGCCATCGCCGCCAACGAAATGGGCACGATCGTTATGGTTAGCGGCGACGTCGAGAAGGCACGTAGTGCATACGAGAAGGGTTTTTCAGCATGGGAATCTGGTGATGTGCCAGGTGCCATAGAGCCGATGAAAGAAGTAGTGGAAGTCTTCGGTGATTCTGATGTTTCCGACCAGATGCTGGTCGTAGCACTTAGTGTTCTTGGCCAGGCATACCTGCAACAAAACCAAGTTGCTGATGCCCAGGGTTTTCTAGAACGATTGCAGTCGATTGAACCGGACAATGCTATCGCTCTTCGTGGACTCGGGAGGGTCTACGCTATGAGTGGCGAGCTACCAAAGGCAATCGAGAGTTTCGCGCGCTCCGTACAAGTTGAACCTGACAATGCCAATGGTCGCTTCATGCTTGGTTACGCCCTAGAGCTTACTGACCAGGCCAGTGAAGCTATCCCCCATCTGAGAGCTAGCCTTGAAATCCAGCCCAATTTTCCGCCCGCGCATCAAAGCCTGGGTCTTGCACTCGCTGCAACTGGTGCCAATGTTGAGGCGATTGAACAGCTTGAGGCTTACCTAGAGGTGATGCCCAACGCCCCTGATGCCGCTGAGATGAGGGCAAAGATCGAGGAATTGCGACGCCACTAGGTTAGATAGTGGCGTCCCGACGATATATTCCGATGTTCTTTCCAACGCCTCCTTGTTTGAGGCTTTGCTTAGACGCTCACGAATACAGGGGATAAGTGTGAGGAAAGGCCTGATTAAACTGGTCAAGACGTCGGTGAAGCTCGTGGTTTTGGTGGGTCTGGGGATCAGCGCTTGGTATGCCTACCAGATCTACATTCCCGTAGAAGAAGACGACGGTCTTGGCGAACTGCCAACCGCCATAAGCGTGATTCGGGATATCACCATGAGTGTCGAAGCAACTGGTGTGTTGCAGCCCATCACGATTGTCGAGATTAAATCAAGAGCCTCAGGCGAAATCCTCGAAATGGGAGTGGAAATAGGTGATTTTGTCGAGGCCGGTGATCTTATTGCACAGGTGGATACGGAGATCCTCGACCAGGAGCTCAGGCAGGTTCAAGCTGACTTCGAGAATGCTTTGGTTCGTTTCGAAGTTGCAGAGAATCAGCATGAAAGGTCGCGGGCTCTCTTCGGGGAGTCCCTGATATCTGAAAACGACTTCGAATCTAGTGAGCAGATCTTCAGCACCGCGCAGGGGCAACTACTTCGTGCCGAAGCATCGCTGGACCTTGCAAGGGAGCGGCTTGCTGACGCGACTGTCCGTGCTCCGTCAGCGGGTACGATCATCAACAAGACGGTTGAAGAGGGGCAGATTATTGCCTCCAGTACGAATGACGTTTCCGGGGGCACAACGCTTGTACAGATGGCCGACCTGACGCGACTGGAAATTCGTACGCTAGTCGATGAGGTCGACATCGGTCAGATCCAGTCGGGACTTTCCGTTGTGAGTAAGGTCGAGGCGTTTCCCGAAGAGCGGTTTCTGGGCGAGGTCATGAAGATCGAACCGCAGGCGGTGGTACAGCAGTCGGTCACGACATTCCCAGTGTTGTCAAAGATTGACAATTCCGCAGGCAAGTTGTTGCCGGGAATGAACGCAGATGTTTCGATCGTCGTACACCGCAAGTCACGTGTGTTGACCATTCAGAACGAGGCGGTGCGGACGCCGAGTGATGCCGTGGAGGTCGCAGGCATGCTCGGGTTTACGACCGTCGAAAAAGATGACGTTAGTGGTGGCGCGCGTGGTCGTGGGGGCTCCGATAGCGTAGATCAGAAAGCTCAATTTGAGAGTGCCTCACCGGCCGAAAGACAACGCATGATGGCGGAGTTCCAAAAGGGGGCAAACAAGGCCAATAGCGATCCCTTTGGACTCGATGGCCGTCGCGAATACGCGGTTGTGTTTGTTTACGATGAACTCGGTCAGATCATGACCAAGAAAATCGTGGCTGGGGTGAGGGACTGGCAAAATACGGAAGTTCTTGAGGGGCTTGACCCCGGCGAAGAGGTTTTGCTTCTCCCGAGCACTTCACTTCTGCGCAATCAAGACCGCCTCCGCTCTTGGGCCCAGGGTCGTAGTGGCATTCCGGGACTGAGTGGTAGGTAAGCGCTAGTCGAGGGTGGGCAAATAATAGCCCGGCCCAAGGAACCCAGTGGTTGCCGGATGTCCAACTGCACTTTGAGGGAATTTGTACTGGCCTTCAGATCTTGTTGATGTGGAATGTGCCAACATGGAGCGTTTCGAGAGACTGTTACTCGGGAATCTCGATTGGTACGCGGAACACGCCGCCAGTTGGAAGCCGCAGGTCGAGCACTGCAATTTGTTCAGGTACGAAGTGATCGATGATTTCGCTGAATGCCTCAATCGTGTTCGCTGGGCGCAGATTGACCTTCTGGATTATGGTGCCTTCCGGGACTCGACCGATTGGGCTGTTTGCGCCAGCGCGTAGGATAACGATGCCACCATCGCTAGCCCGGTACTCGAGCTCGCTTGCCAGGTTGCGGTCGAGTTCCGAGAGGACCAGGTCGAAACGCTCTTCAACTGGGGTCACGTCACGGTTCGGGAGAATGTTACGGCCCAAAGCGATTCCCTGGCTTTGTTGGACCGACTCTGCCAAAACTTCAATTTCAGGTTTTCGCTCGCCAAGCGTGACGGCAATGGATGTGGTCTCGGCCGTTAGACCTATGGACGATGCATCGGGGGCGATGCGGACAATATCCAGCACGATTGTGTCGTGCGGGGGAGTCATAGCGATGCGTTGCAGGAAGTCCTGATCGTCCTCAAGCGTAACCCCATTAGTCCCAACGACAATGTCATAGGCTGCAATGCCTGCGATATCGGCTGGTTCGTCCTCGTTAACCGTGGCGACATGCACGGCACCGCGCGTCTCCCGCAGGCTGAGTCCGTAGGCTTCTGCAAGAGCCGGGGACAGCGCGTTCATGCTGATCCCGAGCCACCCACGGATTGTCCGGCCATGATCGATGAGTTGATTAACGACC
The DNA here is from genome assembly GCA_002731215.1 of Acidobacteriota bacterium. Taxonomy (GTDB): domain Bacteria; phylum Acidobacteriota; class UBA890; order UBA890; family UBA890; genus UBA890. Next base: position 18,925 of record PCAP01000029.1, read on the forward strand.
TTACCGGCCAGGTTGATCGGAATCGCGAAACCGACTCCAGAGAATTGACCTTGGGATGTATTGGAAACAATGGCCGTGTTGATGCCAATGACTTCCCCACGAAGATTCACTAGAGGGCCGCCCGAGTTGCCGGGATTGATGGCAGCATCGGTTTGAATAAAGTCCTGGTAAGCCGAGCCATTAAGCCCACCTATGCGAGCTCGACCTTTGGCCGAAACAATCCCGGCCGACACCGTATTGGTTAGGCCAAACGGGGCACCGAGTGCCATGACCCATTCACCGACCCGTGCGACATCCGAATCGCCAAGCGGGATGTAAGGCAGGTCGGTGCCGACGTCGATCTTCAATACTGCCAGATCGGTACCGATATCGACACCGACAATCTCAGCGGGATATTCGTCTTCGTTGCTCAACCGCACAGTAACTGAATCCGCCCGTATAACCTCGACAGCACTAGTATCCGTTCGGGAGACTACGTGACCGTTGGTTACGATGTAACCACTGGAACTAATGAGAAAGCCCGAGCCCTGCGCAGGCGCAACCTGGTCAGGTATTTCCGGCGCGTCCTCATTTTCGTTTTCAGGAGAAAAGAATCGGCCGCCGAACATTTCTGCTGCGTCCACGGAATGTTCGGCCATAATATAGACGAGGGCTTGCTGGGTTTCTTCAGCGACACGGACAAAAGCTCCCTGTGGGATTGTCTCATCCAGGTCCGATGTGCCCGAGTTGACTGCTGGCCGGGCTTGCTGGCCGGCAACGGGTATCGCCAAGCTCAGCTGGATGATCATGACACCAGCAATCAAGCTCAAAGTCACGAGGCTTGCCGACTTGAAGATCCTTTGCCCCTTCTTGCTCACGGTGTTCCCTCCTTCAACAGAAATCGATTGCAATTCGGTGGTGGAGATTCAACTCGATGCGATGGCCGCAACTACGTTGAGAGTAGTACCTCCAACCAATATCTATTTTCTCCCATAAACGTCCAAAAAGCAGTTGATTATCGCTCACCAAGGGGGCGATAGCGTCTCTTGCCAGGCCCCCTGTACTCGGAGCGCGGCCTGATCAGTTGGTTATCGGCGTACTGTTCCAGTATGTGTGCTGACCAGCCTGCGATCCGGCTGATAGCGAACAAGTTCGGAAACAGGTCTGGAGGTAGCCTCAAATAGGTGTAAAGGCTGGCGGAATAGAAGTCGACGTTGATTGATAGACCCTTACGCTGGTCCATTACTTCGATGAGCCTTGCCGAGGTTTCCAGCATCATGGGATCACCCTCGTCCTGTAGCTTCTCAGCATGAGCTTTTAGATGCCTCCCGCGAGGATCCTCGACACGATAGACGCGGTGGCCAAATCCCATGACGCGTTGCCCGGCCGCCAAAGTTTTGTCAACGTAGTCGACGACACAACCTGGACTGCCAATCTCGTCCAACATTTCCTTCACCCGTTGGTTGGCACCACCGTGAAGCGGTCCCTTCAGTGTGCCGATCGCGGAGGTGATGGCAGAGTGCATGTCCGA
>PCAP01000007.1 GCA_002731215.1 Acidobacteriota bacterium
GCGTGCCCACGGCATAAACAGCAAGGGAGTGCCGGTGCGTAGAAAGGCCGGGCTCATGATCATCATCATCATCACGAAAGCCATCGTTGCGGCCAGTACCGTTGAAAATCGCCGAAGTTTGCCACGTTCGACGACTCTTCCGTAGTCGATTTCATGAAGGTTATAGACGGCCGATTGCACCACTTCGCGGGCAAACGCACGTGATGTTGATTCCGAATTGGCAACCTTGTCGAAATTTGATAGCTCGACCGCACTAATCATTTCAGCCGAAAGCTTGGGCATATGCTCGCCAATGTAAAGGGCGACGCACTCATCCGTAACCCTTCTAGACAAAGGAACTACAAGGAAACGAATAATCAGGCTGAGCAGGCCAACGTACGTTATGGCGCTGAAGAGAAACAAAGCCCAAGGGCGATAGCGGAAGTAGTCAAGACCCAAGGTAAGTGCTAGAAGAGCAAGGGTGCCAGCAATCACAACCACAGCTGATCCGCGCAAGGCTACGCGTATACGCCAGCGATTGCGAACACGGCGGACGACCTTCTCCAGCCTTTTCAAGTCCAGCCGTTCGAATGTGTTCAAATTCTCAACTCCACTGAAAACGTCAGTGCCAAGATATTTACCATACTACGTAGAGCGGGATGCGGACCTGGGAGAAAGGGAATTCGATAGCGCCGTGTCCGTCGCCAAGAGCACGAATACCAGTACTAGCAAATACCACCACCAAGCCTGCCGTGCTTCGCGACTTTCTGGCGCGACCTGATTGGCAAGGCTTCTATCTCCAGAGCCTATAGCGCCATAGGTAAGTGCCGCTGTCAGTTCTTCCGGATCTAGCTTCGAAAGATCAGATTCCATCCGATCAAGATTGGCGGCGACTGTAAGCATGTGTTCGTTGCCACCATCGCTCCATTTCAAGGCATAGAAGCCTGGGTCATCTACAGGTACCCGGTCCGTTATTTCACTCGTGGTTGCTGCACCGGGAGCCATACCAGTTGCAATCAGATCCATCCGGTTGCCCCTGGGTGTCATCAGTTCAACCGCTGTGCCTTCCGGAAATTCTAACTCGTCAAGTGCTCCAAGTCGGATGTTGTTTCCAACGGTGTGCCATGACTCGGGGGCCTCGTAGCCGGCTACGTATCGCGCAGCTTGTTGGATAAACGGAACAAACACCTGCCCATGGAGCACAAGATCATTCCAGAATCGGTCAAGAGTCGTTGGCCAGATGAGCACCCGTCCAAGCCGCGCAGGGCGGGCCACCAGGGCAGGTGCCCCATCGTCGAAGCCAGCGATAACCAGGTCGCCCATATCAGGGTCCAGCTTCCAATAACGATAGAAGCTAGCCGCTGTAAAATCCCCGCTGCGCGGAGTGCTGAAAATCTCGAAGACTGGGTGGTCACGGTTGTAGCTGGCCAAGACCCCGCCGAACTCGGCGTTGCGATCAACAACGTCGTCGCCCAATCTCGGTGCCAGTGCACGCGCATCTTCGGCTTGCCACCCGCTCGGATGGACAAGTTCGCCCATGGCAATAAACACACCGCCACCAGTCTCGACGAAATTCCGCAATTCTGCTCCGACCGCACCTGATGGGAATGCTGTGTCGTTTAGGACGATCACGTCGATGTCGGCCAGGTCGCCTGACTGTAATTGATTCACCCTAGCTCGCTGGACGTTGAACGCTGGGCGAGTTGCGACAGATAAAGCGCGTTCGATAAATAAGCTGTCAGTTTCGTGGCTGTTGTTGTTTTCGACAAGTAAGACTTTGAGAGTTTCGCCTGGGTTGACGATGAAATAGAAAGTGTCGTCGCCTGGTAGATGGTCGCTGGAATTTCCTTCAAGCCGATTACTACTATTGATAGATACGGCCCCTTCCAATGGTTCCGAGTTCACTGCTTGAGGAAGAAATTGGACAGTCGTGGCTGAATTGGGGCCAAGTGTAATAGCGTGCTCATCGACAACCTTATCGGCGATGCTCAAAGTTACGTCGACGTTTTCCGTGGGTTCATCTCCTTGGTTGACTATACGAGCGGTGACAACAAATTGTTCCGGCACGGTCGTTGCCTCACGTTGAAGGACTACCGTGGCAACTGAGAGGTTGCGTGCAATCTCTTCATGGACATCGATGCCTGTCAGGATTGTGCCCTCTGGAAGCTGGGTTGCCTGGTCCCGATCCCATCCTGTGCGTTGGTAATCAGTAATCAGCACAATTTCTTTAGTAGGGAGATCGGACTCAATGAGTAGCTGTTGGGCAATACCGATCGCGGGCGCATAGCGTGTAGACCGATTGCTTGGGCCGATGACATCAAGGGCACTGTGGATTACCGAAGGCTCTGGGGTTGAGCGAACCACTAACTGGGCCGCATCGGAAAAGGTGGCGAGTGATACACGGTCAGAGGGGTTGAGATCGTTAATGATCCCTCTGACTGCCTGTTGGGCAGTCTCCCAACGGCCCGTGTAACTCATGCTATGACTGTTGTCGAGAAGAATTACTACTTCGCGACTTGCCGATGACAGGACAGAAGGAATGCTGGCCGTGTTGAGGAACGGTCGACTGAAAGCCAGAACGACAAGGGTTAACGCAGCGCAACGCAAAAGAAATAGCATCCAATGCCTGATTTTCTGACGCCGCATTGACTTGAAAGGGACCTTCTGTACGAACATCAGGGAAGGGAAAGGCACAACCGTTGCTTTTTGCCGATAGGTCAGGTGGACAAGGATCGGCACGAGTAACGCTGCAAGGCCCGCAAAAAAGAAGGGTGCGAGAAAACTAAGCCCCATCAGCGCAGCCTTCCCATTTTTTCCCGCAACAGCAGATAACGGAAAAGCGACTCATCAAGTGGCTCGTCCGTCCGAACAAGACCATAGTCAAACTGGTTCTTTATCATCAAACTGCTGATCTCTCCGAGATGCTCGGTCATCATTTGTTTGTATTGCTCCCGCATGCGCGAAGGAACAACGGGAACTGACTCCCCTGTTTCTAGGTCCTCATATGTTGCCGACTCTTCGAAGTTAAAATCGATCTCGGCTGGGTCAAGAACCTGGTAGACGATGACGTCGTGTCCCCGATAGCGGAGGTTGTTGGCGGCGTCAATGATAGTGCGTGGCTGCTCATAAAAGTCAGAAATCAACACAACAATCCCTCGCCGTTTCGCAGCCTCAGTGAGTTTTACCAGTGGCTTTAGGTACTCGCTTTGGCCGCTAGGCTTGAGAGCGTCAATCATGTGCAGGATGGTGTCGAGGTGTTTAGCGGAAGGAGGGACATACTTGATTATGTCGTTGTCGAATGAAGCGAAGCCAATACGATCACGTTGCTTGCTAGCGAAATAGGTAAGGCAAGCTGCTAGGTAGCGAGCGTAATCGAACTTTGTGACTCCGTTGCTGCCGAAGTTCATCGAGCCGGAAACATCAACGACCGATATGAAGTTGGTGTTTGACTCTGCTTCAAACTCTTTAACGTAATAACGGTCCGAACGAGCAAAGACTTTCCAGTCGATGCGCCGTATGTCATCGCCGGGCATGTACTCTCGATGCTCGGCGAAATCCATCGAAAACCCCAGGTAAGGTGAACGGTGAAGTCCGTTAATAAACCCTTCAACAACGGTGCGGGCTAGCAAGTCAAGGCGGTCTATGCGTGCCAGTATCTCCGGGTCTAAAAACCGGGCACCGCTCTTGAATCGTTGTTGAGCTTCTACGGCCATCAGTTCAAACTCATCGTTATCGTTTCTGCAAGCTCTCTAATTGTGGCGGTACAGGATTGAGAGTTGTGTAATCGCTACATCCGGGATGCCGGTGTGGAAACAGTTTCGAGCAATTGTGTGATCACCTGGTCGGTGGTCACCCGCTCAGATTCGGCGTGAAAGTTAGTCAGTATTCTGTGGCGAAGGATCGGCGCGGCCAGATGGCGGATGTCGTCGAAGTCGACGTAGTAACGCCCATGCAACAGAGCCCGTGCTTTGCCGCCTAGAATTAAATATTGAGCAGCACGTACAGAGGCACCGTATTCGATCCACTGGTCGATAAACTTGGGAGCATCAGGGTTTTCCGGTCGAGTTTTTCGCACCATATCTACCGTGAAATCCATGACGGCGTCCGAAACGGGGACACGTCGAACCAGTTTTTGGAACGCGATGATGTCGGACCCGGTGATTGTCCTTTCGAAAGCCACATTTTTTGTCTTAGTTGTCTCCCGAACTACTTGTCGCTCTTCCTCGACCGGTGGGTGTTCAATGATGATGTTGAACATGAAACGGTCAAGCTGGGCTTCCGGCAGCGGATAGGTGCCTTCGAGTTCAATCGGGTTTTGAGTCGCGAGCACAAGAAAGGGCTCCTCAAGCTGGTAGGTTTCCCCCTGTGCGCTGACCTGATGCTCCTGCATCGCCTCGAGCAGGGCTGATTGAGTTTTAGGTGGAGTGCGGTTGATCTCATCGGCCAGCAAAATATTGGTAAACACCGGACCTTTCATAAATTGGAGTTTTCGTTCCCCGGTTTCCGGGTTCTGCTGAATTACTTCGGTGCCGGTGATGTCAGCCGGCATTAGATCAGGGGTGAACTGAATGCGGGCGTACTCGAGGTCGAGGACGTCTGCGAGGGTCTGGACGAGCAGGGTTTTGGCCAACCCGGGAACACCAGTGATGATGCTATTGCCCCCGACAAACAAGGTGAGCAGCACCTGTTCGACGACTTCGTGTTGTCCAACGATAATTTTGTGGATCTCGCTCGTAACTTGTTCGTATCCTTCTTTTAGGCGCTCGGCGAGAGCGATGTCGTCCTCGGGCAAATTGGAATCAGGATCGGTTCTTGATTGCCGTCCGTCTGCTGCCGCGCTGGTTGGTTCGAGGTCGTTATCCGCAGAAGTTGTGTCGTTGTCGATATCCATGGTCTTCCTTGAAGGGTATAGCAGTGATGAGCGTGGTCAGTGAAGCATTGAGCAGATGATGTAATTCATGCCTATCTTGTAGGAGTTGTTAGCCTGTTCGACTGGAACGTACCCAGTGTTCGCAAACTCCCAAGACTCCCCAATGTCTTGGTTGTGATTGATTACCACCATTAGACGTTTGCCGGGGTCATTGTCTTCATAGACGCCATAAATCACGGGGGTTCCGTTGTATCGGGCTCTGTAATACTGATTAAGGATGTCCTCTGGGGTGATCTGGAAGAAGCAATTGAAGATGGGATGGGTAGTATCAAGGATCTCAAATTGCGTATTCGGAATCGCCTGGTTCATGATCCTATAGAAGGCCTCCGTATCGTCGGACTGCATATCGTCGACCATGATGAAGCCGCCCTTGAGCAGATAGTTGCGCAGCCTGAGCACTTCTTCGTCGTTCCAGACCCAATAGCCTGGCTCACTTATGTACACGAACGGATAATCAAAGATCTCTGGTTCGGAGAACGACAATATGTTGCCCCCACGGAAGTCGATTTTGACTGGTATGTTCGTGAGTTCCTCTAGCATCATTGTGATGTTCTGCTCAGCGCGCGGATAGTCGTGGTTCCAACCCATATCAAGTCCCCACTCGTAACCTCCGTAAGACGTATACGCCTCGTCGAACCTTACTCTCAGGAAAATAAACTCGCCTGCTTGCGGGATGTTTTCAATGGGCAGGGTGGAAGACGACATGATGTCCCTTCTTCCACGGCCGAACCAGCCACGTTGGCTTCCCTGCTCGGCGGACAATGGCATCCCGGAATCCACAAGAATCGCCAGGACGAACAAAATCACTGGGACTACCGCTACACGAGGAATAAGCTTGAGAGTCAAGGGTTCTTCTCGCGCCCAATGATGGCTAACAATAGCTCCTGTGCGGCTGGATAGCCGGGAGCAATTTCTAATGATCGGATGATGCTTCCTTTGGCGGCACCCTGATTGCCGGCATCAAACTCTGCCCTGGCCAGTAAGTACAGCGCTTCAGCCATATCAACTGGCGTTAGGCTGATGACTGCTTTCCGTTCGCGAATGGCAAGCGGATGGTTCTCCATATTTTCGTACAGGTCCGCAAGTTTCTGGTGTGTCGGAATTTCGAATGGATAGATATAAATGGCCCGATCCAAAGCCTCCGCGGCAGCAGCAAGGTTTCCGAGTTCTTCGTGCAGGGCCGATAGTTCCGTGTTTGCCAAGTAGTTATTTTGGTTAATGGCGGTCAGGTCGGAAAGCTCTTCGGTAGCGCGGTGGATGTCCCCGTTTTCTTTGGCGATCATCGCCAGGTGCCAGTATGGAGAATCGATTTCGGCATACTCTGGGAATAGGCGTTTCGCTGCTTCAAGATACGGGACTGCTTCATCTGAGCGGCCATCGTTAAGCAAGAATGTTCCGTAGGATAACTGCGAGTGAAAGCCACCAGCGTTTTCTTCGGCCATTCTCCTTAGGTATTCGGGAGGCCTAGGAGTACTAGAGTCGCTATTGGCGTTCTCTTTAAGCATTGGAAGAAGTGCCGTTAGTTGTCTCTCAAAGAGTGTCTCAAGATAAGTATTGAAGGCCTCGTCGAAAGCTTCAGGGCTAGATCCGATAATTGCCTCGAGGGATTCCGTGGTCGATAGCCCGTGCTTGTAGCCGTCGAGCAGCCTGAGGATGGCCTGGAATCCATAGTCACGATCAATTAGTTCGAACACCAGTGAAGCCTGGAAGTAGGAGTGAAGTATCTGTTCCGGATAAGCAGGCCGCACAAATCCTTCAGTTATTCGACTGACCGGTAATAAATTCCCACGCAGATGGGCAATCAGAAAACTAATGCTTACGTCATCCCCCCAACTTGGTCGTGCGCGATGCTCTTCGTAGACGGCCAGACCTTCAGAGACCCAACGTGGAACGCGATAGTTCGTAACGCCTAAAGTGAAAGTATGGGCAATCTCGTGCCACAAGGTCGAACCCCAGTTGAATTGTCCGATCGGTCTTGCAGAGGGAGAGTCGAGGGCAATGACTGGGCCGAAGGAGACACCGAGAGCGCCCAGTCCAGCCAGTCCAACGGTACGCACCGAAAAATCTTCATGGCTGGGGTACAACTCGATACGAATTGGGGTTGGAGGCTCGTACCTATAACGTTCAGCGAAATATTCATAGGCTTCCTCCGCGAGTTCACTGAGGTAAAGCGAAAGCAAGTCGGTTTCAGACGTTTCGACCATTAGGTCGAAGCGCGCGGTACTGCTTTCCACATAATCAGGAAAGGTATCGAGGAGGTCGAGGGTGTTCTTTACCCAGACATTGTAGGGGTCTCCGGAAAATGAAATTTCAAGGCTGGAGCGCCCTCCTGAGACATTCCCAATTCTTAACTGGTTGATGCCGAGAATGCCATGAGCTCGCCATGATTCAGGATCGATCACGGTTGCCTTGCGAGCAAAATTCACTGCTTCCGCATACATCCGATTTTCTACAAGTAACTCGGCCAACGTATTGTAGAAATCCGCATAACTAGAATTGAGTGCAAAAATTCGGTCACGAATTTCTTCGAACCCGATGGCATCGCCGCGCAAGTAGTTCGCCGCGGCCAAAATGGGGAGAGCCTCAAGGGAGACAGGATTGGTCTCCAATGCAGGTGTTATCTCTTCTATTGCGTCATCGAAACGCTCAGCGGAAAGCAGTTCCCTGGCTAGAAAGACCCGCGCTCCGACTAGATTGGGGTTGATCTTGAGAGCGCTTTCAGCCATCGGAATTGCATTTTCGTCGCCATCGAATCGCATACGGCGGGCCATTGAGAGGAGGGCCTGTGGGTGATCTGGGTTGATTTGCAGCACAGCTCCAAGTTCGGTTGCCGCGTTACCACTATCGTATTTCTCTAAGAACAGGTTGCCAGTAAGTATGCGGGGTCTTAGATCGTTTGGATCTGCCGCCACCGCTGCATCGAACGCTTTTAGAGCATCCTGGTACAGAGCGCTATCTGATATTCCCAGGTATTGGCAGGCTATCCCGACCGCTGTCAAATCTCGGGATGTCGTAGCTTCACCGTTGTTGTAGAAGTCAATAAAACGATCGAAACGTTGCATGGCCTCAGTTCGGCGGCCACGTTCAAATGCAGCTATTCCAAGATTGAGCTCGGCGGTAAGCCAGTCATCCGCTCGTCCGCTACTAGCTTCCTTGAAGGCTATTTCGGCTTCATCGAGACGCCCCGTTTTCCACAAGACTTCACCGAGGCTGTTATGTAAATTCGATGACGCCGGATGTTTTGCGATGAATCCCCTGGCGACCTCCTCGGCTTCCATGTAACGGCCGACTTCGAAAAGTGCACGGAATAGGTGGAGGTGGTCATGCGGAATGTCTTGGCCTGATCGGATCTTCTGCTGGAACGCCCCAATTGCTTCCGCGTAGTTCCCGCTTCGGTATGCGGTCAGAGCGGAGTCGTCTTGGTTTCCCAAACCCAGCGCAACCGAAATTCCTATGATGCCCAGGACAGCTGAGGTACCAATGTAGACCGCGAGTCTAGTAGGGTTCACTGTCCGCCCCCACGAGCACGGATTTCACGATCTTTGAGTGCTAGGGCAATGAGCAATGTTTCCAGTTCCTTGGCGTATAGCTCTGGGCTCATCGTGTCCTTGATGAGTCTCAGTTGCTCTATTCGCTCTCGTAATTCGCGTTGTTCGACGTAAAGTACGCGAAGGCTGGAGTCATGAGCCTGTGGTGGTGTAGCGGTATTTAACGGATTCATGAAACCGTCAAGAAACATGCGCTGCGCAAGCTTGCCATCAGTTTTGCTGGCAAGTGGTTCGTAGCTTCCCTCGCCATCACCATTGTCCTCAAGCTGTGATGTTTCGGTAAGCATGCGCCCGTCATCTTCGTAAAAACGTTTCACTTCCCGGCTGGCGTAGTTGTAGGCTTCAAGGAGCGACACTCGTTCATCCTTGTCGAGGTCGGCGACGTCCTGAGAAAACGCCTGAACAAAGAAGCGAGGGAAAATGGTTTGGTTGTTTTGGCGGCCATCTCGAGTCGCGGTGACGATGACCCTGTTGAGGCCCGATAACACTCGGGCGAAGTCACCACTTGCGCTCGCTGTATTCACAAATCCGATCTCCTGGGTGGCAAGCACGCTGAGCATGCCGTCATACTCCAGGGCCGTGATATCCCGGCCCGGTATATTGAACCTGGATTGTTCGCCCGCACCGGTGCCGTGACCAATTAGCACAAAGAAAATTTGATCATCGGGGCCAGTTTCTTTTCCCAGGCGAGCAATTGTCTTCTCGATGTTTTCGCGACTCGATCGTGCGGCAATTCTCTGCGGGGACAGATCGGGCCGCTCGCCTAGGTAGGTGACCTGGTCGGGGGAGAGGCTTAACTTGTTAGTGGCAGCATCGATTAGTTCTATAGCCCAGTTATGGAAGACTTCCTGGTACACATCATCACCGGCTGCGCCGACGATAACCACTAAGTGGCTATACGAAGTTTGAGCGTCGACGCCACCAACACTTCCAGCAAAGAGGAAGATCAAAACGGTGGCAACAAGCACAGTTGCATGTTTCATGCTAGGCCCCTGACCTTCCGGTAGCTCCACTCTGTTCCAACTAACGCGACCAGTAGCATGAAGATCAACGGTAAATCCCAAAGATCCTTGACTTCTAGAACCGTCGTACCTCCCTCGGAGACACGAAGGTCGTCTGGGAGAGAGGCGACGTTCTCTGGGGAGTACAATCGCCCCCCTGTTTCTTGGGCCAGGCGCGCTAGGAGCGCACTACGGCGTTCCGCGGCGAAGGCTTCAGTTGATAGCTTAGCGATTTCAACGTGGGCTATGTCCTCTCCCAACGCTTTACCGTCACGTCCCGCCCAGACGTGTATCTGGTGAAAGCCTTCCTCATCCGGGATAAATGTGGCGATGTATTCGCCATCAGTGTCGACGGTCCAGTCAAGCTCGAGACCGCGGGTTTGGCCACTTGGGGATGTGACGATGGCAGTGACTGCCGCATTGTTAATCTCTATGAAATTATCGTCAAGAACACCAACGGTGACAGTCACTGGCGCGCCAGGGGCGAATCGGTCTACCACCGTTGAGGCGGTTACCTGGCCAGGAACCTCATTGACAAGCCAGCGAAAGATTTGTTGCCATAATGTCTCGTGAGTTAAGTCCTCCAGGGGAATCTCGAACGCCATCTGCCAATACCATTGATTGACCGGCGTAAATGCCAATGCCTTGCCGCGGCCAAATCTCTGATAAGCAAGCACGACGTGGGTCTCATCGTTTACGGTTTTGCCCTCAAGCACTGAAACAGCACCAGGCTTTACCTTGCCGACCTGATTAACGATGCCGAGGGGCGGCAATGTTTGCCAATGCTGAAGGCTCAACTCCAGACTGTCAGCCATCTGAGTGACTGGGTGCGTGCGACCGAACAAAGTTGGGGTCACGAACACGTCGACATAGAACGGATCAATTGCGCTTGCAAATGGTGGGACGAGTTCGACAGGTAGAATTTCGGCTACGGGTGTGTTTTGCCAACCGCCTTCCCCGAAGGCGTTGCGGCCGCCGAGCATTAGAAAACTGCCTCCACGTTGACTTACAAAGTCATGGATCATTTGCCGCTGGTCAGTTGTAAAGAAATCGGCTTCGAAGCTGCCGACGATTAACGCCTTGTATTGAAAAAGCTCTTCACGTGTGGTCGGGAACCCGGCGGCAAGTTCTTCTGCGCTCTCGAAACCTGCTCGCCAAAATTTATTCTCGGCCATACGCATGAAGACGCCGAGCATAAGGTTAGGATCGTCGTCGATAGCGAAATTGCGCAGGAAACCGGTCCGGTTAGTAGGTTCGCCTTCGACGTAGAGGACCTTGTCTTGCCTGTCCTGGACAACGATCAAGATGTCACGTTGGTTGTTGTTCCGTACCATTTCATCGTCCTGGACTGCGATCCGGAAGCTGTACAGGTGAGGGCCTTCTCGGGTGGTAGTGAATTGGGCCTTGACCACAGTCGAGTCACCTTGGTTCGGAAGCTCGACTTCCTGTGTGCCCACGATGCCGTCGGGTCCCTCGACAAGCAGAAGGACTGTTTCCCCGCTGAACCCTTTATGCTCGATGACAACATCAGCAGAAACCTGTGAGCCTGCCAACACAGTTGTGGGAGCCTCTACGCTGGTAAGTTCGATGTCACGATTAAAACGTTCCATACCGACCCCGACTGGGAAAACTGGAATCGAATTGGCACGTAACGACTGTAGAGAGGCTGACAGGCCGTCGATAGAGTTGTCTGCCCCGTCGGTTACGATGATCAGACCTGACAGGGGCACAGCTGCGAGTTCCTGATGGGCGAAATCCAAGGCCGGTCCGACGCGTGTTTGCTCGCCGGAATACGAGAGTTCATTGAGGTCTTCGAGCCGCTCAGCGGAATCCGAAAAACGAAAAAAGCGTGGCTTGAAACGTTCGTTAAGTTCCATCATTAGCTTGGAATTCTCGTTGCCAAACAATTCGTGGATGAAATCGCTTCGTGGGGCCAGCCTTTCATCCCCATAGTCAGTCAGTTGCATGCTCTGGGAGTCATCGAGGATGATCCCAACGAAGTTCTCCTGGGGCACTGCGGTCGAGACTGCCAGAGACGGTTGCAGCAACAAAAAGAGGATGATGGAGAGGACACAGAGTCGGATTGTCACAAGGACCGATCGGTCGAGCCGGGAGCTCTTTCCGCGGACACTCGAGTACCGAAGGATCACAGGGATTGCTATGGCTGCAAGAACAGCAGTGGCAATAATCGCGGGCCATCCCGCAGCTAAGACGAACTCACCCTTGTCGTACACATAGGCGCTGTATTTAAAGAAGAACTCAAACACGGGCTATTTAGTGGCTCATTGCGTAAATGATGGCGTTGACAGCCATTTGGTATGCGAAGTTTGAATATGTCAACGGATACCATGGATCCTCGGCCCACTCCCAAGCGTCACCTAGGTCAGTGTTCCAGTTGATTAACACTAGTAGGCGACCGTCATCGTCAAAGATAGCGCGAACGTGCGGGACGTAACCATCCTGCTCCCAGGTTCCGTAGCCTGAGCGACCGTTCCCTACGTTGGGAACCTGAAGTATTTCTTCGATGACGTAAAAGTTGGAGAACAATGGGTGGTCGAGCGGGAGCTCAACGATCTCATGACTGGGAAGGACCTTGTAAATCTCATGCTCGAAGACCTGCCATTCATAGGTACCCCAAAAATCGTCGACGAATAGAAACCCGCCTGCTGTGAGATAGTCTCGAAGACCTTCAACCTCAGGGGGTGTTAATTGCATAGCACCGACCTCGAGCATGTACAAGAATGGGTAGCGGCGCAAATCAGGGTTATCGAGCGTAACTGGGTTGTCGAAATCGTAAGCGTCGATGTTGGTCAGGCGCTTCAACCCCCAAAGAAATTGAACATCGGCTTTTGGCCAATCGGTTGCCCATGAACCGCGCCCCCGACGGCCATAACCCCGGCTCCAGCTAGAGTAGATTGCGCGCGTAAAGTAGAACTCGTGGAGACCGTTACCGCGACTTATTACGAAATTACGGTCTCCGATGTAACCACCGTAAGCTTGCCCAGATGCCTCTTCGACAGTTTCTGTATGACGTGGGAGGCTAGGCGAGTCGTGGGCGAGGGTGGTTCCGCCGAGCAAAACCCCGAGCCCGGCGACTACCAAAAACGACTTGGACCGCCATACCTCCACAGTGCAGTTTCACCCATTGATGACGACTGAAGATGTCGTGTAACACGAAGTAGCACTCGAAGCGAAGCTTTTTATCATATCCTCAGCCTAATCGCGCGGAAACTGTATCCGGAGAGAGCTGGAGTTCAGGGAAAAGCTACAGGTCTTTTCAATAAACTGTGAGATATTAGTTAGTGGCCTGTATGGTTCGAGGACCTCGTTAAGAATGCTATCTTCCGTGTCCAATTCCTTGTATTCGAAATGGCAATGAAAAACGAAATCACAGTCAAATTTGTTATCTGTCTCAATTGCGAGCTTGTGTGGCCTGCCGGCGAGCTATTGCGCCACGATCATGAGTTTGAGACCGACAAAGGGGACCTTCTAGTAGTGTTTGATTACCACTGTCCTGAATGTCGTGCCAAGCTCGCAAGCTGGGGCACTCAGTGATTCCGGCACAGCCCGTGCGGTGTATCGGCCAGGTTACTTATGTTAGGAGAAATAGTTGATAATCGACCCAGCCCGAGGTTTGTAAAATGAAACTGGCTCACACGATGATTCGCGTGCGTGATCTTGAACGCTCTCTTGATTTTTATTCAGACTTCCTGGGCCTGCATGAGGTGCGGCGCAAGGACCTCGGGGATGCAATCCTTGTATTTCTCGCTGATGAGGACGGACATCACTATATTGAATTGACTTTCAATAAAGATGGCCGGGACTATGAGCTGGGAAGCCAGTTTGGGCACCTTGCCTTCTTTACGGGAAACCTCGATGCTGTCATTGAGAAGGTGCAGAGTGTGGGATGGGATTATCGAGGTAGCCGCCCGGAAACTGGATCGAAATACATATTTATTAAGGATCCAGATGGCTATGACATTGAGATCTTGCAAGATTGAAAGAAGCAGATCGATGCCAATTTATGAATACATCTGCAAGGGCTGCGACAATAAATTCGAATTGCTGATTCGTCACGATACGACAGTAGCTTGCCCGTCATGCCAAGGTGAAAACATTGAGCGGCAGTTGTCATTGAACTCAATTAAATCATCAGGCACGCATAGCCTCGCTATGCGGGCTGCGAAGAAGAGAGACGTGGCGCAAGGCAAGGAGCAAATGGCGGCACAACGTGAGTACGAATTAAATCACGACGATTGACGAAGTTCAGGGGCCGGAAATTTATTGGAGGGTGGCTTTAAGGCCGCGAAAGTTCCACCGCTACCAACTCACGTTCGTTACGCGCGAAGAGCGTGCCGTTAGCCAGTGCTGGGAAGGCTCGTACGATACCCGCAAGGATCTGGGCCCGCGCCAGCGGTTGGAATGCTGCCGGCGTAGCATTGGCCAGGAGGAGCTCTCCTCGTTCACGCAGGATCAATAGTGAATTCCCGGCGAGGATGACAGTCCCTCCTCCAAATCGATCCACCGTCCAAGCAACCGAACCAGTTTCTAAATCTACGGAGCGGAATGCTGGGCTATATTCTTGCCGGCCGTGGTATCCGTAGAGGTGGCCATCTGCATGAACGCTTGTTGCGTAATGATTTGTCAAAGCATCGTCAGAGGTCCATATGGGTACGAAACTGGAGCTTTGAACGTCCAGCAACGCGGCGCCTGTTCCATAGCTAGCAGAGATAAAGACATGTTGATCGACTGCCAGCGGGGTGGCGGCGTTCACTGAGGCGCCTAGTCGAGACCTCCAGGGAAATTCGTCGATTACCATTCCGTTTTCGGGGTCAACGGAAACGAGGCCGGCGCGAGTAAAAAAAAGTGCTGTTGGCTGCCCACGGATGGCCATAATGATAGGTGCCGAGTAGCTCGCCCCATGGTCCGTTGCCTTCCACACCACCGCCCCTGTATTGGTGTCGAAAGCCACGATGCCGGCGCCATCAGGGCCGCCGACGTTAACCATGACTTTTCCGTCGTAAACCAATGGGGAACAAGCCGCACCAAAGAAACCTTTCCGGACGCCGAACTCAGTATGTGTGTCTATGCTCCACAGCCGTCTGCCACTGGTAAGGTCTAGCGCTTGCAGTATCCCCTCTGCGCCGTAGGTGAACACATGGTCGTTGATGACGGTTGGGGTGGCCCTAGGTCCTTCATCAAAACCAAAGTCATCGCGGTAGGCAGTTGGGTATGAGGTTGACCAAAGAGCCTCTCCGGTCGATACCTTGATAGCCTCGACGACTTCCAGATTCCGCACGCGGTGAAATAGAAGGAGGCGTTTGTCCACGACGGCGGGCCCAGCAAACCCTTCGCCGACCGTTCGGCGCCAGCGAATATTAGGACCACCTGCTGCCCAAGGTTTAATCGCTGTGACGGTGGTGCCATTACGACGCGGGCCAAGTAGCTGCGGCCAGTCAGTAGAGTTCTGGCCTGCATTCGTGGGGCCAGCGATCTGAAAAGTCGTAGCAACGGTGATGCTTGCTATTACAAGATTCCAGTTACGCAAGGAGTGTGCCACTGGGGGTGCACGCAAAAGGGTCATCTCCGCGTGGTTTCGCTGGTCGTTCGACTGCCCTGGTTGCTGTTAGCGCCTCGCGCGCAAGCCTTTCTACCTCAGTGAAATTTCGGTCGGCGAGAACATCTGGTGGGAAGACCGGGGAAACAAAACCAACCGCAAAAACATTAGAGGCGATGTATTTCGCAACATTTTCAGGCTTTACGCCGTACGTGGGGACAAGCCGCAGGAATGGCAAGGGTCCTAGTGTGGCTCTGACGTAAGCGGGTCCGTTAGTTGGAGCTGGGAAAAGTTTTTGCATTGACGCGCCCATGCGGTGGGCCTGCACCATCTCTGTTGGCGTCCGGACGCCCGGCATGGCTACCGCGCCATGCTCCAACGTTGTTCCAACCACATCTTCGTCTAGAACCGGGGAAACAATAAAGCTCGCACCTGACTCAATCGCGCGCCGGGCATCATCTGGTTGCAAGACGGTTCCGGCTCCTACGACTATGCCGTCTTTCTTGGCGAATGACTCGATCAGATCAAATGGACGGGGGCAATGCAAGGTGAACTCTATAAACCGAAAGCCCCCGTCGATTGCTGCAGTCATCGCGTCACGCGCGACACCATGGTTGTGGGTGCGGAGAATCGCGGTGGCGCGTTCTTCCCACATTCTTTCCAGAAGTGTCTCGGGACTCATTGGTTTCCAAGGGAATAGTTATGCTGCCCGTCTCCGTAAATCATAATGGAACTGGAATACTCTGGCACCTTGGTAAGGGCGGCAATAATGGCATTTTCTATTCGTCGTTATGGTATCGAAAGTTCCCCCGGCTCCGCTTTTTTTTGCCAACCTGACGCTTTCTCTCAAGGCGTCGTTGATTAGCTCCCTTGGTTGGTCGAGTCGCCGGCCGGTTTTCTCGTTGGCGAGAGAGGGCTTGTGCTCGCTCTATTGCTCCAAGTTTGTCAGAGAGTCTCTTAAGCGCGGCCATCTTGTTTCGCGCCTGCGAACGGCGTTCGGAAGCGACAACGGTTACGCCGCTTGGCTTGTGTGTAATGCGCACAGCGGTTTCAGCCTTGTTTCGGTGCTGTCCGCCGGGACCGCCAGCGCGAGTGAATTTGATATCGCAGTCACGTGCGAGGGCTTCAAGATCGGTGCTGGCTGGCTTCTCGCTCCCGGCCATGGAGGCTGCCTGTCCTTTTGCTTTATGCCTCTGCCATGCGGCGTAAAACGGTATGCAAGATTCCACCATTGCGGTAGTAGTCGACCTCGACGGGGCTGTCAGCACGACAGATTGTTGTGAATGTCACTTCGTCCCTGTCCTGATGGCAGGCACTGACCATAATGTCTTGCCGAGGTTGAAGGTCCTCAGGGACGTGAATGTTAAATGCCTCAGTACCACTGAGGTGCAGAGTGTCGGAGTCTTCCCCCGGAGAAAAAGTCAACGGCAAAATACCCATCCCTAGCAGATTGCTTCTGTGGATACGCTCAAACGACTTGGCAATCACAGCGCGGACGCCAAGTAGCAACGTGCCTTTTGCTGCCCAATCACGAGAAGAGCCCATACCGTAGTCTGTTCCCGCAAGAACAATTAATGGGACACTGGCTGCGCGATAGGCCAGGCTGGCTTCGTAGATCGACTTGATTTCTCCATCTATAAGATCCATTGTCCAGCCGCCCTCTGTTCCTGGCGCCAATTGATTGCGGACTCGAACGTTCGCGAAGGTGCCGCGGGTCATTACGTGATGATTTCCGCGACGTGATCCATAGCTATTGAAATCCTCTAGCCTGACCCCGCGCGAGAGCAGATAGTCGCCCGCGGGAGTGTCCACTCCAATCGCGCCGGCAGGACTGATGTGATCAGTAGTAACAGAGTCGCCAACCTTGATAAGGCAGCGAGCGTTTTCAATGGGGAGGATTGGTGTGGGACTGAGGGGGATGTCGAGGAAGAAATCGGGCTCCTGAATGTAGGTGCTGTCGTCCATCCAATCGTAAATAGCGCCGCCAGTGGTTTCGATTGCCTTCCAATCGTCGGAACCGCCCGTGAACACCTCTGAGTATTCCTTTTTGAACTGGTCCCGGTGGACAGCGGTTGCAAGTAATTCTTGAATTTCTTCCTGCTCGGGCCACACTTCACTCAGGTATACGTCATTTCCGGTGCTGTCTTGTCCAATCGGATCCGCAGTTAGATCGATGTCCACCGTCCCGGCAAGAGCATAGGCAACGACAAGAGGAGGTGACGCTAGGTAATTTGCCTTGATGTCGGAATGAATGCGTCCCTCGAAGTTTCGGTTGCCGGACAGGACGGAGGCGACGATTAGGTCATGATTGCGGATCGCATCCTGAATTTCTCCGGCGAGTGGACCTGAGTTACCGATACAGGTCGTGCACCCGTAGCCCACGAGATAGAAACCCAGTGCCTCAAGGTCTTCAGTGAGACCGGCTTTATCGAGGTAATCTGTAACCACTTTAGAGCCGGGCGCTAGCGACGTCTTTACCCATGGTTTGCGCCGTAGGCCTCGACTGCGGGCGTTGCGGGCAACGAGACCGGCAGCAGCCATGACGCTGGGGTTTGATGTGTTCGTGCAACTCGTTATTGCAGCGATAACAACAGCGCCATCGCCCAGCTGAAATTCCTCTCCATTGCACGTCACAATGGGTCCGGCCCCCTCTGCTGCGAGAGGTGTTGCTTTATAGCCAGTCTGGGTTTCCCGCTCTACGGGCAGTTCGGCGCGAATGAAGGTCGTATCAAGGTCACGGTGCCATTGTTTCTGCATCCCCGACAAGGCAATACGGTCTTGGGGACGTTTCGGTCCCGCAAGTGATGGCTCAACTCCAGCCATGTCAAGTTCAAGAGTGTCGGTATATTGCACCTCGCGAGTGTCGTCTCGCC
>PCAP01000030.1 GCA_002731215.1 Acidobacteriota bacterium
GAAGCGATTCATCGCCGCGATGAGTCCTGATCGAAGGACCATCTCCACGGCGTCGGCAGCTTCTTCGACCATCTCCGCTGCCGTGTCTTTTTCATTCTTGTCGAAGAAACTGAGCACATAGGCAACTGTGTCAGTTGATGCTTTCTCACCGGAGATTCCCAGCCGCAGCCTGGGAATTTTCTGTGTTCCCAAGGCATCAATAGTCGACTGCATCCCTTTCTGGCCGCTTGAGCCCCCACTCTCCCGGAGCCGCAACTTGCCGAGCGGAAGGTCAACGTCATCGAATGCCACAAGGATTTGCTCTGGTTCCAAGTCCAATTCGTCGCATCCCTTCGCCACGCCTAGACCGTTTTCGTTCATGTATGTTTTCGAACGCATGAGCCACAGTTCGGAAGACTCACCGTTCTTGTCCCGTCCGTGCACACGTATGTGAGTTAATCGCACCAGATCGAGGTCTTTCTTATCCACTATCGCGTGACGCCGCTCAAGAACATCTAATAGCATCCAGCCGACGTTGTGGCGGTGACCCGCGTAAGCATCGCCCTGGTTCCCCAGGCCAGCAAGAGCACGCACTGGTTATTCCGGTGCCGGCTCGTCTTCTGTTTCCTCGGCCTCTGTCCCCTCGCCTTCTTCCTCCGGAGCTTCTTCCCCATCTTCTGCGAGTTCTTCGTCCTCGATTTCCTCTTCTTCGAGACCCAGGTCAGCCTCCAAGTCTGCCTCAGAAACCGGTGGTACGACCGAGGCCACAGAGCTGTCCGATGCCGTGACAACAGTTACGCTGGCAGGCACAGGAAGGTCCTCGACCTTGATGGATTGGTTCATCTGAAGTTCGCTGACGTCCACATCGATGCTCTCCGGAATATCGGTTGGCAAACAGCTAACCAGAAGTTCGCGAAGCGAATGGTCGAGGACACCACCATCTTCTGTAACGCCCATAGCCTCGCCGACAAGTTGCAGCGGCACCGAGACTTCGATCTCTACGTCCAGCGCGATTCGCACGAGGTCAGCATGGATAAGGCGGTGGGTAATCGGGTCGATCTGTACGTCGAAGATCATCACGTTGTCTTCAGATCCCCCTGCCACCTTCAGCTTAAAAATAGTGTTCTGGCCAGATTCCGACGTCAGGACAGATATGATCTCTCGCGGGCTCAGAACAATCGGGTGCGCTTCTTTGTCACCACCGTAGACGACCGCTGGCAACTTATCTTCACGCCGTAAACGGCGTGCCACGTTGCTGGATCCAACTTCCCGCGCCTCTGCTTCAATAACGATTTCAGCCATGACTTTTTCTCTTTAGGAATCAGATAAACAAGCTAGACACGCTGGTCTCTTCGTGGATGTTTCGAATTGCTTCGCCCAGCAGTTCAGCGACAGACAGAACCACGATGTCGGAACAACCCGCGGCTTGTTCGTTTAACGGAATGGTGTTGGTGACGATGACCTTGTCTATTGAACTCTCTTCAATACGACGTACCGCCGCACCCGACAAAACCGGGTGTGTGGCAAAAGCATAGACTGCCGAGGCACCATTTTCTTTGAGCGCCTGGGCTCCCTGCGTCAGAGTACCCGCTGTGTCGATCATGTCGTCATAAAGAATAGCGGTGCAGCCTTCGACGTCTCCGACAACATTCATCGCTACCGCTTTATTGGCGCGCGGTCGGCGTTTGTCAATGATCGCCAGGCTGGCGTTTAGGCGCTTGGCAATGGCCCGCGCACGCTCAACAGCACCAGCATCGGGAGCAACCATGACTATATTATCCAGTTCCATCGATTCAAAATGACGAAGAGCTACCGGCGCCGCGAACAGATGGTCAACAGGGATATTGAAGAATCCCTGGATCTGGCCAGCATGTAGGTCCATCGCCAGGACCCGGTCAGCGCCTGCTGTAACCAGAAGATCAGCCACTAACTTGGCAGTGATCGGCACTCTTGGTTCGTCCTTCTTGTCCTGTCGCGCGTATCCGAAGTAAGGCATGACCGCTGTAATGCGTGCCGCTGAAGACCGCCGCGCCGCGTCAATCATGATTAATAGTTCCATAACACTGCGGTTAACCGGCTCGCATGCAGAATCGATGATAAAAACATCAGTGCCACGGACGTTTTCCTGCAGCTGGCAGCGAACTTCGCCATCCGAAAACTGGGTTAGTTCCAGTGCTCCAAGGGGGTGGCCGAGGAAATCCGCGATACTGACGGCTAGTTCAGGGCAAGCATTGCCCGCAAACAGTGTTAGCGCGCGATCTGCAGAGGGCATGGGTCGACTGGGAGCTATCGGGTTGGTCTGATTAGGGTAGCCAATGAAGCTGGGGCGGCAGGACTCGAACCTGCAAATGCCGGCTCCAAAGGCCGGTGCCTTGCCAATTTGGCGACGCCCCAAGAACAACTCTCAAATAACTCAAGCAACCGTGTCGGACGCGGGACGCGCATGGATAACGAGTCCTTATTATAGCCGTGATCCCAATGCAGCATCAAATGGCCTAAGGTGTCAAATTAGGAAAGTCGCCAAAGACGGATCGGCGGTGTTGGCTTCTCGTAATGGAGACATATGCGCCAGCCCACAGTCCTCTCTCTCGCAGCAGACGGGAAGCCCGGGTCACGACACGACGGTCGTCGAAGCAAGCGAACGAAGCTGCCCCACTGCCCGTCATCTGCGCACAGTCGCCGCCGAGCTCTTCCAGTTGAAGACGTGCGTCGTCTACCTCTGGGTGGAGTCTAGCAACAGGTGCCGAAAGATCGTTGCCCATCCATTCACCACTAAGCACCGGCTCATAGGCGGGGACAATTGGCGGCCCCGCCACGTTGCTGGCGCCGATTTTACGGTCGAACGCAAGGTAGGCGTCTGCCGTTGATACATGAAGTTGAGGGGCCGCCACCAAGAACCATGTGCTAGGCAAAGGTTCAAGCGATTCGACCCGAGCGCCGCTACCAGTGCCGAGCGCGGTACCACCAGAAAGAAAGAACGGCACGTCCGCTCCTATATGCTCAGCGATCCGTTGAAAGGTGCCTGATTCTTGAAGTCTTGATCCATCGAGTTGCCAAAGTCTTGCGCACGCTGACATTGCGGCCACCGCATCGCTGCTACCACCACCGAGACCAGCACCCAGCGGGATTCGCTTGACCAGCTGCATGATCAGCGGGCGAGGTTTGACACCTTGATCATGTGCCTCAACAGCCATGGCGGACACCGCCTCGGTCACTGTGTTGCTCAGAGGCAAGTCAGCACCATCAACGCGAAGCTGCAGGAGTTTCTTGGCGGGCTGGTTTTTCGAATCCGCGAGACGCGAATACAGGATGTCAGACAAGCTCAGCGTTTGAAGAACAGTGGCGACAGAATGATAGCCATCGTCAGCACGCCGCCCTACTCGCAACGCCAGGTTAACTTTTGCTGAGGCGCGCAAACGAATCATTGACTTAGCCCGCGGTGCAACAACCCACCCTTAGCCTGCAGGAGGCTGAGCGGTGCGTCGACAGCACCAGAAACTGGATAGACGTCAAAATAGGTTTTGTCGAGCCCTTTGGGATTCGCCTGCCACTCCGCAGCCAAGCGAAGTTCCAAGGTGATGTCTTCGGTTGGAACTTCCACCCGCATCCGTAAAGGTACCGGAGGTCCTACCTCGGACCAGGCCTCGTATTCGATTTCAATCAGCCCGGACGCAGTCCTTACAAGAACACGTTCGAAACGCCCAGAGACCGGATGCAACCAAGCACTCGTTTCAGCCAAAGTAACCCGGATTCGCTGGACTGTCTCGTCCCACTGGGCCGACAGGTGGTCACCGCTGCCAATATCGACCCCGTAACCCATGAGCACTGCAACGACCGCCGCAGGGGACAGGTTAATACCGAGAGCTCGGCCAAATTCCCCCGGATCGCTTGGTCCTTTATATAAGCGGTTCTCATCGGACGCCCAAAACCCAACCTCGCTCTCTCCAGCAACTAGATATGCTTCGGTGCTTCCAGTGGGAGCCAGTACCTGGATATCAAGAAAACGGTCGCGTAAAAGGTAAATTTGCGTGTTCATCGTTTGGCTACCAACGCCCTGACTCGAACGGATCTGATACGAGCCCACCATGCCAAGCAGATTGTCCCATCGACTGTGGGCTTCAAGAACAAACGATTGCGGATCCTGGCGCGCTCGGTCGGCAACATCTGAATAGGTCTCCAGAGAAGGGCCAACACGAGTGCAGCCTGACAGGAGTAGTGCTGACACCAAGAATGACGTTGTCCGTCGTGGCCAGCGCAACTTGGCTATTTGATTTTTCGGGCCATTAGGCATGGAACATGGAACCTAACCAACTAAGTGAGTTGTTGTGAGCGGGGAGCTTCTATTCGTACCTACCACGAGAAAGACTACTGCACACCAAAAAGTTCGCACGATCAAAGCGCACGAAGAGAACGAGCGGCGTCCGGGAGAACTCCGAGGGACGGCACCACCCTGTTAGTATCAAGGTTGTCGTAGATTGCCTTGTAAACAGGACTCACCAAATGGGCGAGAAGATATGAGTATTAATGATTCACTGGCCGGGGAAGCGATGGCCCGTTCTTTGGCCGAGGTGGATCCTGAAATCCACGGAGCCGTTCACCAGGAAACCGAGAAGCAAGCCACCAAGCTGGTACTAATCGCAAGCGAAAACTACGCTTCCGAAGCGGTCCTTTCAACCTGCTCTTCGGTGATGTCGAACAAATACGCGGAAGGTTATCCTGGCCGCCGCTACTATGGCGGCTGTGAATTCGTTGACGAAGCCGAGACCCTTGCCATAGAGCGTGCCAAAGAACTGTTCGGCGCCGAACACGCCAACGTCCAGCCACACTCTGGGACGCAGGCGAATATGGGCGTTTACTTCTCTGCCATTGAACCCGGTGACACCATTCTTGGAATGGAGTTGCCACATGGTGGCCATCTATCGCACGGGCACAAGCTAAATTTTTCGGGTCATCTCTACAACGTCGTTTCATACGGAGTTAACCGCGACACTGAGTTGCTCGATTACGACGAGATGGCCACCAAAGCGGAGCAGCATCAACCCAAACTGATCGTCGTCGGCGCCTCAGCCTACCCAAGAACGATCGATTTCGCCCGCGTACAAGCAATTGCAGACGGAATTGGTGCGAAGGTAATGGCCGACATCGCACACCCTGCTGGCCTGGTTGCCGCTGGCTTGTTTCCGAACCCCTGTGAGCATGTCGACTACGTCACCTCAACAACACACAAGACGCTACGCGGCCCCCGTGGAGGGCTGGTTCTCTGCAAGGAAGAGCATGCCAAAGTCGTCGACCGCAAAGTCTTCCCTGGTGCCCAAGGTGGCCCCTTCATGCACCTGATTGCCGCGAAGGCAGTCTGTTTTCAAGAGGCCCTCAGCGCTGGCTTTAGGAGCTACGCCGCACAGGTACTCGCCAACGCCAAGGAGCTTGCTCGTGCTCTTGCCGAGCGTGGCCACCGCATAGTGTCGGGGGGAACCGACAGCCATATCGTTCTTGTTGACGTAGGCACTGCAGGCCTTACCGGCAAGGATGGTGAAGCGTGGCTCAATGACGCCGGCATCGTCGCTAATAAGAACACTATCCCCTTTGACCCGAATCCTCCGCTGATCACTTCCGGGTTAAGACTGGGAACAGCCGCCGTCGCCACACGCGGCATGAAAGAACCACAAATGGACCAGATTGCCAATTGGATCCACATGGTGCTGGACAGCGGTGGTGACAAGCAACTGTGCGCTGCTATAAGAGCCGAGGTCGACGAAGTCTGCAAAAGCTTCCCAATCTATGACTGGCGCCTTAATTAAAACGCAGACAATCGGGTAAGTAACGTTCACCGCAACGCTTACGAAATACAACAAGCTGTGCATTTCTATGACCCAATTAACGCCACGCGCGGCCATGCTAGACTAGCGCAGTTTCCACTCCGTGACATGAAAGATGGTACGGAGTATAAGGGGCGAAACAGCGGCAAAATGGACCCTTTCCGGGGCGCGACGGGAGGTTGAACCATGAAGTTTTTCCTGGATACTGCAAACGTCGAGGAGATCCGCCAGGCAACCAGCCTCGGGCTGATCGACGGAGTTACAACTAACCCTTCTCTGGTTGCCAAAGAAGGTCGACCCTTTGATGAGCTTATCCATGAGATCTGTGAGGTGGTGCAGGGGCCGGTGAGTGCTGAGGTCGTCTCCACCGAAGCCAACGCAATGATCAAAGAAGGCCGTAGCTTGGCAGAGATCCATGAGCACGTAGTGGTCAAGTGCCCTTTGATCCGTGAGGGTTTAAAGGCAACTCGCGTGCTCGCGGACGAAGGAATTCGCGTTAACGTCACGCTGTGCTTCTCTCCCACACAGGCCCTGTTGGCTGCCAAGGCTGGCGCCGCGTATATTTCGCCATTTGTCGGACGACTCGACGACATCAGCTACGACGGCATGGACCTCATTGGACAAATACTTGCCATTTATCAGAACTACGGTTTTCCTACTGAGGTTCTGGTGGCTTCAATCCGCCACCCGAAACACATCCTCGATGCGGCTCTTATGGGCGCTGATGTAGCAACACTCCCATATAAAGCCTTCGACGCAATGTTTAACCACCCGTTGACCGACAAAGGCCTAGCAGCGTTTCTAGCAGATTGGGAAGAAGCGCGCGAGACTGTAGCTCCCGAGGCCGTCGAGGCCTAAGTGCAGGCCAACGTACGTACCACCACAGCCGATCGTGTCCATGCGACTCGGCCACGACGCAAGCGCTAAATGTCTTCTGAAGATCATCTCAAGGAGCTAGAGCGTCGTGAGCAGGAGACGCTTGAAGGTGGCGGGGAGGAACGGATCAAGAAGCAGCATGACGCCGGCAAGTTGACGGCACGTGAACGACTCGACCTATTGTTCGATCCCAATACGTTCGAAGAGTTGGACAGCCTCGTCATACACGGCTGCCGTGACTTTGGCATGGAGAATCGCCGAATTGCAGGCGATGGTGTTGTCTGTGGTCACGGACACATTGACGGTCGACTCATCTACGCCTTCGCTCAGGACTTTACGGTTTTCGGCGGCAGCGTTTCT
Organism: Acidobacteriota bacterium; assembly: GCA_002731215.1. GTDB lineage: Bacteria > Acidobacteriota > UBA890 > UBA890 > UBA890 > UBA890. The sequence goes on from PCAP01000030.1 coordinate 7,032, forward strand.
GAGGCGAACGCCCAGAAAATCTGTAAGATCATGGACCTGGCGATGAAAATGGGGGCGCCGGTCATCGGCCTGAATGACTCCGGCGGAGCTAGGATCCAGGAAGGAGTTGCCTCGCTCGCCGGCTACGCCGATATTTTTCTCCGCAATACTTTGGCTTCAGGAGTGGTGCCACAGATCTCTGCAATTATGGGGCCGTGCGCTGGGGGCGCCGTATATTCGCCGGCTATCACGGACTTTGTCGCGATGGTCCAGGACAGCTCATACATGTTCTTGACAGGCCCCGACGTCATTCGAACCGTGATGAATGAGGAAGTGACCACACGAGATTTAGGCGGTGTAGAGATGCACAGTACACGCAGCGGCGTGGCGCACTTCGCCGCCGCCGATGACAGCTCATGTGTAGCGCTGATACGCGAACTTGTGTCGTACCTGCCATCGAACAACCGTGAAGATCCACCAAAGCTTGACCCTACAGATGATCCCGAGCGCGCTGACGAAATTCTCGACAGCTTGATTCCCGAAGACCCGAACAAACCCTACGATATCGTCGGCTTGATTCACGGAGTTGTCGATAATGGTCAATTTCTCCAGGTTCACGAGCACTTCGCACGCAACATCGTAGTCGGCTTTGCACGCCTCCACGGGATAGCGGTTGGAATCGTCGCTAATCAACCCGACCACCTCGCCGGAACCCTTGATATCGATGCTTCGGTTAAGGGTGCACGATTCGTGCGCTTTTGCGATGCTTTCAACATACCGCTAGTAGTTTTCGAAGACGTACCGGGATTCCTACCCGGTACCGAGCAAGAATTTGGCGGCATCATAAAACACGGCGCCAAGCTACTGTACGCGTTCGCCGAAGCAACAGTGCCCAAGCTCAACGTCATCACACGTAAAGCATACGGCGGCGCCTACTGTGTGATGGCATCCAAACACATCCGCACCGATGTAAATTTTGCCTACCCAACCGCCGAGATCGCGGTCATGGGTCCAGAAGGCGCTGTGAACGTTTTGTTCCGGAGAGAACTTGCCGCTACCGATGACCCCGAGGCCCTTCGTGCTGAAAAGATAGCGAGCTTCCGAGACAGGTTTGCCAATCCTTACATTGCCGCAGAGCGCGGTTGGGTTGATGCGATCATTCGGCCCCGGGACACTCGCCGCAAACTCATTAAGTCACTACTCGCACTGGACACCAAGGCTGAGCGGAACCCCCCGAAGAAACACGGGAACATTCCGCTATGACCATTCCTGCTGCAGTTCAGGTAAGCAGTTCTCAAAAGACCGTTTCCCGAGGTCCGCACATTGCCCTAGATGGATAATGGGAACTAATTCGTAGGCAGATACCTCCCCACTTACAAACCGAACTTGAATGCGTCGGGGAAAGAAATCCGTCCTCGCCAGCAAGTTTGGCAACCTCGGGCAAGCACCCTCAAGACTCAATGGCATGGCGACGAAACCACGCCCAGGCTACGCTTGGACAATGAGTGAGAGTCTTGCAATCCACCGTATTCTCGTCGCAAATCGGGGAGAAATTGCAATTCGCGTGATTCGTGCCTGTCGAGACCTGGGTCTTGAATCGGTCGCGATCTATTCGGAAGCAGACCGAGAGGCCCTTCACGTTCGATTCGCAACCTACGCTTATCCGGTCGGAGAGGCAACAGCAACGGACTCTTACCTAAACATAGATCGCGTTCTGCAGGCCGCCCATGCAACAAAGGCAGACGCGATCCACCCAGGCTATGGCTTTCTTTCTGAGAACTCAGAGTTCGCCCGCCGTTGTGAAGATGAAGGCTTAATTTTTATCGGGCCAACAGCAGAGTGCATGGCACTCGTTGGTAACAAAGCACGCGCGCGCCAGTGCGCCATCGATGCAGGTGTGCCGGTAGTACCAGGGTCACCGGAGCCGGTTGAAAACATTGCGGAAGCACAGCACTTCGCTGAGAAGATTGGTTATCCGATAATGCTTAAGGCAGCAGCAGGGGGTGGCGGTAAAGGTATGCGTCTTGTTGAAAACGACGCCGAGCTAGATAGATCCTTTGAGACCGCCAGCAGCGAAGCACTCTCAGCATTCGGCAACGGGCGCATTTATGTGGAAAAAGCGATCGTCACGCCGCGTCACGTCGAAATCCAAATCCTTGCCGATCTGCACGGGAACCAAGTCCATCTCGGGGAACGGGAATGTACCTTGCAACGCCGACATCAGAAGGTACTTGAAGAAGCCCCATCGCCAGTCGTCAATCCAGAGCTGCGTAAAAAAATGGGGGAGGCAGCCTTGATGGTCGCGACACAAGCTGAGTACAGCAACGCTGGCACGGTCGAGTTTCTTCTCGATTCGGATCGGGAGTTTTACTTCATCGAGGTCAACGCGCGTCTCCAAGTCGAGCATCCGGTTACCGAGTTACTAACGGGAATCGACCTTGTGGCCGAGCAGATTTCCCTAGCCCAAGGAAAGAAGCTGTCGTTCGGACAAGAAGATGTCGAATTTCGTGGTCATGCGATCGAATGCCGCATCTACGCCGAAGATCCAGATAACGACTTTGCGCCCTCGCCAGGTGTCGTTAAGACACTGAATATCCCCGGTGGCCCAGGCATCCGCGATGATTCTTGCCTGTTTGAGGGCTACAACGTGCCAATCCATTACGACCCAATTGTTGGCAAGCTAATCGCCTGGGGGGCCAACCGATTAACCGCCATACGGAGGCTTCAACGGGCCCTCACTGAATACAAAATCCGCGGCGTCGCAACTACGATCCCATTGTTTCAACGTGTGCTGGCAGACTCTGACTTCATCAACGCCAACTTCGACACTGGGTATCTCGACCGGCTACTGAACGGTGCTTCTGAACCAACTGGCAGCATTACGGATGATTGCGATTCGATCACCGAGGTGGCGCGGTTGGCGGCGGCGGTGCATATCTTTCTGAATGAGGAACACAAAGCGTATCGACCGCTCAAGGCTCCCGGGTCGCCCTGGAAAATTGCTGGGCGCACCGCCGCACTTGACCGCGAGCCGTAATGGAGATGGAAGTGTGATTATTGAAGTCAGCATCGGCGGGGAGACGCCACGGCGCTATCGCTTGCACCGCGACGGCGAACAGATCGTCGTCGACCATCTCGAAGGAACCAACGTAGGCAAAGGCACCAACAACGTCACGCGCAAAACGTTAATAGATTGTCATTGTCCGCAAACTGGAATTTATTCTTTATTGATTGGTAAAGCTTCATATGAGGTGTTCATTGGAGAGGCCCCCGATCATCTCGACGTACATCTCAAGAGCCAGACTTATCGAGTCCAGGCTGCTGATATCCGCCGTCACCGTGCCGTCACCGATGGGTTATCGACCGTCGATGGACTGGTCCGTATCACGGCGCCGATACCCGGCCGCGTCTCCCGTATTCTCGTGCAACCTGGTCAACAAATCGGTCGGGGTGACGGCATCGTCGTGGTCGAAGCTATGAAGATGGAAAATGAGCTGAGGGCTCCAGGGGATGGGACCATCGTCACAGTTGCGGTTGAGGAAGGCCAAGCAGTAGAAGGAGGCGCCTTACTGGCGATTATCGAATGAATGCAGCATATAAACCGGGCAAACCAACAAAGGCAGAATTAGCTGCCCACGATGAAGCCGTCGCCACCGCTGGCAGTAAAGCAGCTCCCCAGGCTATAGATCCTGGATTCGGCGGCATCATTGGACAGGACCAGGGGCTCATGGCATTGCAAAGTGCTCTCCTTCGAAATCGTTTACCTCACGCTCTCTTGTTTAGTGGCCCAAGCGGCATTGGCAAAGCGACCATCGCCGGTGTGCTCACACAGGCACTGAACTGCATGAAATCGGGGCCCGGCGACGCCTGCGGAACATGCTCTTCTTGCCACAAGGTCAAACGTGGCCTCCACCCTGACGTTCTTTGGGTAGCACCAGATAAAGGGCGTATCCGCTTGCAGCAGATTTCGCCACGAAAACCCAATAAAAGGGAAACAGCATCGCCGCACACGCCTATCGTGAATTGGGTCGGTTACCGACCATACGAAGGGCATCGCCGGGTGGTGGTCATCGACGATGCCCACAAGATGAACACATCAGCACAAAATGCCCTCTTGAAAACGCTGGAAGAACCTCCTCGATCGTCAACCTTAGTGCTCATCACACCAGCACCAAGTAGCCTGCTCCCGACTATCCGTTCACGCTGTCAGACACTTCGGTTTAAGCCGCTCGGGCTTGCTCTGATGCGTCGGTACCTTGAAAAGCAACTTGCCATGAACGCTGACGAAGCACGCCTCCGATCAAGCTTGGCGCCGGGGAGTCTGGGGCGTGCCATCAACTTGGACCTTGATGCACACGAAGTCCGTCGAGACGTTGCCGAGGGGGCACTTCAGGACGCTTTACAAGGAGGTGCTGCGCTGCTCACCGCCGCCGAGACACTGTTGGCAGCCGGCGCCGGCGAACGCAAGATTGACCAGGCATCCTCGGCGATTGATGCGGTCCGCGATATCCTCCACGACCTGCTCGTATTGGCAGTAGGCAACCAAGAGGAAATGGTTGTCAATTTCGACCGGACAAACGAATGGGCGGCATGGGCGAGCACCTTAGCCCCCGACGATATTGTTGAAGCGCTCGGCACCTTACAACAGGCTGACGATCGGTTGCGTTCACCACTTCAACCCAATGCCAAACTTACCATCGAGCAAGTACTGATTGGAGTCGGCTCGGCGCTCAGAAACAAGACTGCGGAATGAACTCTTCGCCCAAGATCGCTATAACGATGGGTGATCCCACCGGCATCGGCCCAGAAGTTGTCTTACGAGCGTGCGAGGCGCTAGCTTCAGAGGCTCTCCACCTAATCGTGGTCGGTGACCCCAATCATCTGGAAACCGTTGCCACCAAACTGCAGTTGCCGACACCCAGGGAAATACTTGAGTGTGGTTATGTTGAACCTGCTCTTGAGCCAGGCCGTCCTCGCGCTATAGACGGCCGCATCGCTCTGCAATGCATCATTACAGCAGCGGACCTCGCCGCGAGTGGTGACAGCGCAGCACTAGTAACTGCACCAGTTAGTAAACACGTAATCGCGGTAACTGAACCCAGCTTTAAGGGCCACACCGAGTTTTTGGCATCCCGTGCCGAAGTGAGCAACCCTTTGATGGTGTTCGCTGGCATTCGGCCAGCGGTGGCGCTGCTAACAACTCATTTGCCATTGGTAACAGCCGTTGCATCTGTGCAGCGGCCGGCAATCGTTGGCGCGCTGGCACGCCTCGATGAAGGTTGGCAACGGTGGTTCGGCAACAGACCCTGTATAGGAGTAGCTGGGCTCAACCCTCACGCTGGCGAGTTAGGTTTGCTGGGCTGCGAGGACGATACCGAGGTTCGCCCAGCGGTTGTTGAAGCACGACGCGAAGGCGCCGACGTCCACGGCCCATTCCCCGCTGATAGCGTATTCCGTCATCAGAACATCGACGTAATCCTGGCCCTGTATCACGATCAAGGAACGATCATGGCTAAACGAGCACCGGAGGTTTCTGTGAACACGACGTTTGGCCTCCCCTACCCTCGCACATCTCCAGATCATGGGGTGGCCTACGACATTGCCGGGAAGGGCATAGCTGATGCTGGGGCAATGATTGCAGCGGTTCGCTTAGCTGCCAAAATGGCGGCAAACCGCTAATTATTCGACGTCGCGCTTATCGTGACCCATGTAAACCTGGCGAGGCCGGGCTATCCGCTGATCACCATCGAGAAGCATCTCCTGCCATTGCGCTAGCCAACCGGAAGCTCGGGGTATGGCGAAGAGCACCGGGAACATCGCGGTCGGAAATCCCATCGCCTGGTAAATGATGCCCGAGTAGAAATCAACGTTGGGATAGAGATTGCGCTCAATGAAGTAATCGTCCTCAAGGGCGACACGCTCGAGTTCGACAGCCATCTCAAGCAACGGATTGACACCAGTAACCTTGAAGACTTGGTGGGCAACTTCCTTGATCAGCTTGGCACGAGGATCATAACTTTTGTAAACACGGTGACCGAAGCCCATCAACCTTCCGGCTTCGCCTGACTTCACTTGCTCGATAAAGTTCGGCACCTTCTCTACCGATCCGATGTGGTCGAGCATACGGAGGACCGCTTCGTTGGCACCACCGTGAAGCGGCCCATAAAGTGCCGCCGCAGCCCCGGCCACTGCGACGTACGGGTCACTCTGCGAGCTCCCGACGCCGCGCATAACGCTAGTGCTGCAGTTCTGCTCGTGATCCGCGTGCAGAATAAACAGCACATCTAGAGCTCTCTCAAGGATAGGATCAGGATCGTATTTCTGTTCAGTAACCTTGAAAAGCATGTTCAGGAAATTGC
>PCAP01000031.1 GCA_002731215.1 Acidobacteriota bacterium
CACCGCCAATCAAGACTGACTGAAAGATGATTCCTGGCAAAACATACTGTTGGAACCTGCGCATGGTCAGCCGAGCTGTGAATACTGGGGACGGAACACAGCAATCGAACTCGTATATCCATGCAAAAAGCTCCGGCCACCAACAGGGCCGATTTCGCCGCTGCAAAAGAAACCACCGATTGGCAGGTTGCCGAGGCTCGAAGCAATCAAATTGGTATCGTGATCAGCGATTCCGTAGAGGCTCTCGCCCCGTCCAAGGCACGAAAATAGCAAAGCGCCTTCCGGTCTGGCCGTACCAAGGTCCTGTTTGCAACGACTGAGCATCGCTTCCAGATCGGATGCCGACGTCGCGGCGTCACGGACATGGAACTGCACCACCTGACCGTTTTCGAGTTGCTCGCCAACCGAGAGTATGCCGGACTCTGGGTCCATACCGATTACGTTCCGGATAAGAAAATCGCCGTGACTATATTCTTGCTCACCCTCCTGCATAACCACTCCGAGGTGGAGCGAACGGCGGAAAAGTTTCTGGTCGTCGAACGAGAGCGAATCATAAAGCTCGGAAAGCACCTCGGTGGCACGCCTACCCTCCAGCTGACACAAAACATTGTTTTCGGCCCAGGTGACAAAGAGTGGGGCACCGATTGGTCGGCACCCCTGGGCAACGATCGTATCCATCACAATATTGCCGCGAAGCACCAAGCCAACAGCACCCACGGAGTGAATCTCCGCCCCGGCAAATAATTGGGTTTCGCCGGGAGATCTGCCGCCACTGGCTAAGCCCCCTACCTTCGGACTTGCCGCATAGGAATCGTCAAGTGCTCGAATCAACAAGTTGGTATCGCAGGTAAACGGGTCAGCGAATAACACGAAGCTGGGTTCAGCAGCAGGCTCTATACCAAATCGACGGCGCCACATAAGTGGCTCGTCACCGAGCAGTTCCATTTCATTGGGTAGCAAGTGGAACACCTCGACTTGGACCCCCGGCAAAACAGCGGCTGTGAGCGAAAGTGCTGGCTCATGCTCAATCTCATGTCCACCGCCGACCACACCAGCAGCCGAGCACCCAACCAAGGCAACATCTGGATAACACTCCGCTATTGCTTTTGCCATTGCCGAATACTGGTCGGTCTGGCTCGAGTAGACGAACATCAGGATAAGATCGGGGGCTTCACCCTGAAGATCAACAGCTATGCTTTCGAGCGCTTCTTCTACAGCAAGCTGCTGAGATCGTTCGCGAGACAACACCGAGGACCACTTCACCGCAACACCCCTCGGGAACCACTCAGACGAATCATCACTCCAAAATCTCCATCCCGAGAAGGTAGCTGCAAATAAGAGGGGCCGCCACTGTCCGTTCTGGTATCACACAAAACGGGACAAGTAACAGTGAATTTTGGCTTCGAGAACCTCTCACATTCTCCACAATGCTCGGCCCGTGGAAAATGAGTTCTTAACAAGTGTGTACCGTATTGTGGAGATTCGGTGTCAATCAATATGCAACAGAGATAGGCTGCAACATTTCCAGGCTGGGAACGAAGCATATGGGAGAAGCGATCCGCACCCAAATCGACGTCGAGGTTCGCTATTTCGAAACGGACCAAATGGGCCTCGTACACCATGCAAACTACCTCGTGTGGTTCGAACTGGCGCGCACGGACTTGTGCGCCCGAAGTGGCTACCACTATGCGGATATTGAGCGAATTGGCTACAGGCTGCTGAACATCGAATTGCAGGTCCGTTATCGAAAGCCAGCCCATTACGGGGAAACGGTGAGCGTTACCTGCTGGATTGAGGACCTTGCCAGCCGGGCGATCCGTTTTGCCTACGAGGTCCGACGTGATGATGAATTGTTGGTCACCGGCAGCACACAGCACCTGTGGGTCGAAGCGACATCAAACCACCCCTGCCGTACCCCGAAGGAGTTGCGACAACCCTTCAGGGAGCTAGCCGGACTTGAAGGTTAGACGTTTTGCCCCGTGCTATCTCCCACTCGCTCGTGGTACACATTGGACAATATGGAATGTCTAACTGCCTTTCATCCCGAGGAGGGTCCGTGATCCGGAAAATACTACCGTGCACTGCACTGCTAACGACCGTTGCCGCTCTCGGCTTCTCCCTTGTTTCTTGTACTGGAACCACGCAACCTGACCCTGAAGAAACCGTAACCATAGAAGCCCCAGCGTGGCAAGCCGCTCGGGCGCTTGGGAAGCGTTGGTCAGCAGGCTCAGCCCTGAGCAAATACAGTCGCCAGAGTTTTCTTTTGATGATCCCATCAGGCACGAATGGTTCTATACGCCGGTCGACCGTGTCGGGCTCCGGATAGGGGATCTTGATGCTGACCAAATGACAGATCTTCGAACGCTGCTAGGCGATGGGCTGGGCGCAAACGGAACCGAGCAGGCATTCAAAATTGTCCAGCTCGAAGAGTTGCTCTTTTCAACCTCGGGCGGCCGCGAGATGCGCAACCCTGGCAACTACTACTTGATGGTGTTCGGCAAGCCAACCACTGAAGGCTCCTGGGCGTGGCGATTCGAAGGACATCATTTCTCTGCTAGCTTCACCATCGTTGATAACCATCTTGTATCAGGCACCCCAGCGTTCTTCGGCGGAAATCCGGCCCGGGTCCCCGAAGACTCAGAAGTCCACGCTGGACTGAGCCCGTTCTCCCGTGAGCAAGACCTTGGTTTTGAATTGCTCAATTCGTTTGATGAAGGGCAACGCGCTCACGTAATCCTGGCCGGTGAAGCCCCTCAAGATATCCTCACAGAGAATTTTCAACGGGCCGAAATGGGGGCTCCCGAGGGAATTTCGGTCGCCGACATTAACGAGGGCCAGCACGCTATTCTCATGGAGTTAATGGACGTCTACGGCGACCGCATGAATCCTGCTCTACTCGATTACCAGATGGCAAAAATTCGTCAGGCTGGAGTCGAGCGCGTTCATTTTGCCTGGGCCGGCAGCACTGAACCCGGTGAGGGGCATTACTACAGGATCCAAGGTCCAACGTTCGTCATCGAATATGACAATACTCAAAACAACGCCAATCATATCCACAGCGTTTGGCGGGACTTCGAAGACGACTTCGGTTACGAACCGTTGCGTCAGCACTTGGCGGTAGATCACCATCTGGACATGTCCCCCAGCAGAACGGAAATGATTGCCACACTTGGCAGTGGAAGCAAAATCAAGGACGATGAACATGCTCACCAGCGCGCCCACGAACAGGGTGCGCCACACAGTCATTCAAATCGATAAACACGTGGGCGAATCTAGTGCTAGAAGCACTAAGCAATTTCCCAACGGCTGATAAGGACGATTACCCAGTGAGAAAGACGTTTGGACTGACAATCCTTTCATTCATGGTCGCCGGCGTTGCCATCTTCGCGGTCAACACCAATAAGGTCAGCGCAGAGAGTTCCCCCGCGGCCGAAAACTGGCCCCAGTGGCGTGGGCCCAATCTCGACGGAACAACCAGCGAGACGGGGCTACCAATTACCTGGAGCGATACTGAAAACATTTCCTGGACGCTTGAAATGCCAGCGTGGACAGGCTCTACCCCAATTATCTGGGATGACACCATTTTTTTGACTGTTTCATATGTTCAACGAGGTGGTGGAGGCGGGTATGGTCGCCGACGGCGTCAAAGTCAGGCCACCCCTGTGCAGCCTCCCGCACAATCCAGAGACTTGAACGTCGAGTTGTGGCGCGTCAATCGCCATGATGGCTCAATCATATGGAAGAAGTTCCTTAGTGATGGGGACCACCAGGAGCGCAAGCAAAACATGTCGTCCCCCTCGCCTGTCACAGACGGAAAGTACGTCTGGGTAATGACTGGGACCGGCTGGTTGCGTGCCTTCGACTTCGAAGGCACGGAAATCTGGGCGCGCAACATATCTAACGATTACTGGAAGTTCGGCCTTAACTGGGGCTTCGCTTCGTCGCCGCTACTGCACGAAGATGCGCTCTACGTGCAAGTGCTGCATGGCATGAAGACCGACGATCCGTCCTATGTGCTGCGCATAAACAAGATGACTGGCGAGACGGTTTGGATGGTAGAACGCCCAACCGACGCTATCAGTGAATCTCCAGACTCATACAGTACGCCTGCCTTGCTGCAATACGATGGAGTAAAAGAAATTGTTATCACCGGCGGCGACGTAGTAACCGGTCACAACCTCGAAACTGGTGAGGAGCTCTGGCGTGCTGACGGTCTCAACCCTCGGAACGACCGCAACTACCGGATCGTCGCCTCACCGGTGGTGATTGGAGACATCATTATCGCCCCCACCCGGGTGCGACCAATGCTGGCACTGAAGGCAGGCGGGCGCGGCGATGTAACGACATCACATCTGTTGTGGTCTTTCGGCGACGGCCCTGACGTACCCACACCAGTCTCGGACGGCAAACTTTTATATATCGTCGGAGACAATGGCGTTGTCCATTGCCTGGATATTGCGACCGGCGAGGTCGTTTATACAAACCAGCGTATTGAACCCGGCACCTACAGCGCCTCTCCAATCCTAGTAGAAGGCAAAATCTACATCATCAGTGAGGACGGAGTTACCAGTGTGTACAGGGCCGGGCGCGAGTTCGAAATCTTGGCCACCAATTCGCTTCCGGGCTACACGCTAAGCACGCCAGCAGTATCAAATGGACACTTCTACATCCGCGCCGGTGATCGGCTTTACGCCATCGCTGAAGGGACCAGTGACCGATAGATTACTGCTGCACTAGAGCGTAGAGCTCGCTCCTGGTGTTTATATAGAGCACGCCGTTAGCCACAACTGGCGCACCATAGATCGAACTACCAAGGTTCATCTCGGCAAGCTCTTCCATTTCCCGGCCAACACGCAAGACAATAACGTCACCATCCTCGTCTCCAAGGTAAACCTTACTGTCGGCGACCAGCGGAGAGCCCCACACTGCCGCGAAGGTATCGTACATCCATACTTCCTCCCCGGTGCTAACGTCAAAGCAGCGGAAAAAGCCGCTAAAATCAGCCAAATACAACAACCCGTCGTGAATTGCCGCCGTTGATAACGAGCGGCGGATCTCTTCAACACGCCACACCAAACCTGACTCAGTAACGTTCCCGCGCTGCGTTGCATCGATCGCATGGAGACGACCACGCCCCTCGCCGTTTTCTGGATCCTGCCCGTTGGCAACGAACACCTTGTTCTCCCAGATCACCGGCGTGGAAATAATGTTGTTGCGGGTGCGCGGATACTCCGCATCGATCGGGTTGGTATCAAACTCCCACAACATTGAACCAGTAGTAACTTCGAAACCACGGACCCAGCCATCTCCCTGGCCAATGACAACTTGCATAACACCGTCGATTTCGGCAACCGCTGGAGATGACCATTGGCCATGCAGAATTTGTTCGCCGAGCGGCGAAGCACGCCACACGAGCTCCCCAGTATGCTTGTCTAGCGCGATCAGATCGGGAGCGTGCGGTGACGGCAGATGGCCCTCCTCGTCCCGACCGTTTGATGTATTAACAATCACTAGGTCTTCGTAGACGGCTGGGGAGCTGCTGGTCATATTGTGGGGGAATACATCGAGCTGACCAATCATGTCGAAACTCCATACGACATCACCATCCACTTCACCAGCACGGACCTCATCGGTGAATAACCCATCGTTTTCACCATCGAGAAAACCTTCGGTATCGAGAGCAACGACTTCCCCGCGGTTGCTCACGTAGTAGAGACGGTCACCATCAACGGTAGGCGAAGAACAGATGCCCTGGAATGGCCAGTCGTTAACCTGCCCGCTTTCTAGCTTGTCGTGCACCATCTGCCAGAGAAACTCGCCGTCCGATTCCCGAAATGCCATTACGATGCCCTTGTCACCGGCGACATCAGGGGCACGCATGAGCTCGTTATTGGTACCGATGAAGATCTTGCCATCAGCAACCACTGGGTTGCCGTAGCTCGCTGATCCAAGTGCCGCAACCCATTTAACGTTCAGACCGGTATCGGTATCCCACTCGGCCGGCAATCCTGTCGCGTCCGAAACCATATTGCGGGTCAGCGTGCTTCCCCACATCGGCCAATCTCCATCCGAGACAAGTCTAGGCGCCACCTCGAATTCAGCAGTGAGCTCACTCGAAGCAACGACGCCAAGTGTTGTCATCAGGAGGACCAATACCACCAGACGTCTCATGTTACGTCCTTCTTTTGTTTCGATCACTACAGGTCACGGTCGAGGCTTGGACGGCCATCGTCGTTCGCCAGACTCCAACTCGTCATGTAAACGAGCCGAGCGATCTTTTCCATTTTCGGGTAGTTGATGCGATCCGGAGTGTCGCTAAATCGATGGTAATCGGGGTGCAGGCCAGTATGAAAAAAGGTGGCCGGCACACCAACCTGTAAGAACGGCCAGTGATCTGATCGCCGCAACAGGTTTGAACTGTTGTTGTCATAACGAAACTTAAGCTCGAGACCGATCTGCGAATTGGCCTCCGAGACCTCGTCTCGAAGGTCGGAACTGTGCGAGTACCCCATAATGTTGATTGCATTGGCGTTTGACTCAGCCGTTTGCGGTTCCAGGCCACGAAACCGATTGCCTCCATCGGCTGGAACTTCCTCGTTCCGTCCGATCATGTCCATGTTGAGCACCGCAACTGTACTCCCGAGCGAGAAGGTTGGAACCTCTGTGTAATACCAAGCACCGAGCAGCCCCCGCTCTTCCGCATCCCAGGCAGCGAACAGCACCGTGCGACGCGGGCCCTCTCCACGAGCAGCCGCCAGAGCATAGGCTTCGGCAATGTCCAGCAATGCGACCGTCCCAGAACCATCGTCATCCGCGCCGTTAAAAACACCCTGTTCATTGGCTCCATCATGGTCGAAGTGGGCACAGATGATTACCACCTCGTCGGCCACGTCGGGATCCGATCCCTCGACCATTGCAAGTACGTTGCGTGCTGGAATCGCTTGGCGATTAACTGATGCGTTGATCTGAACTTTGGGACCTGGAATGGCAAGGACCCCATGGCCGCTTTCAGACTCCGCTCCGGCAGATAGGTGCTCGAGGGTTTGCCCACTTTCGGCAACTAGACGCTCGGCGAGTTGTACCGAAACGCGTGCGGCCGGAATCTCGATCTTGTCCATCCAAGTTTCAAGGGTGACGCGCGGGCGTTGACTAACGCGCCAGTAGTTCTCCGCCGCAGATGTGTAGTCAGTATTCTCAGGTCGGTTGTGCACATCGCTCACAAACAAAATCCCTGCAGCACCCCGCTCCTGTGCCACCAACGCTTTGCGCCAATCCCGCGACTGCTCAGCAGTAACCACACCATCAAAGGGACTCGCAGGGTCAGTAACTCCGGGTTCCCTATCGAGCACCAAAACGATCTTGCCTTCCACGCTCTCGCCCTGGTAGTCATCGTAACCGAGCCGCGGCTCGACGATGCCGAACCCAGCGTAGGCGAGCTCGCCACTACCCGATCCGGAGGCACTGAAATTTAGCGTGTAATAATCCTCTCCGATCGACCGTCGGCGTAATCCTCCGGTATCAATACCGTCGATCACCAGCGAATTATCACCGTCTCCAAGCGTCGCCGACACTAAGTTGAACGCCTGAAAGTACGAGTTTTCAGGACCACCTGGAATCAACCCGAGCCGTTGGAACCGAGCCTTGATGAACTCGCTAGTGATTGCCACGTCTCGGCTAGTTGCCGCACGCCCATTCATTGCGTCGGAAGCCAGAAAAAACAGATCGGCACGCATATCCTCCTGGCGAATCGAATCGACAGAGAATCCGGGGCCCTCCCGGTCAGGCGTGTCAACCATGAGTGAGCAAGCTGCTGAGCCGGCGGCTAGGACAAAGAGAACCAACAACAAGTGTGATCGGCGTGGACGAGCAGCAGGAAAGTCATCAGTTTGCTTCATGGTGCGCTCCCGGACTGTTGGCAGTTAGGAAATAGGACCTAAAGTTCGTGGAATGCTCAGAATTGTGACCGAGATGACGACTCTTGAAAAGGTCAGCCATGCTTGGAAGGTCAACTGTAGCTCGGACGTTGCTCACTGGTAAAATTCTTAGCGGGCGATCTTCCGCCCTTGACCTTGCGGAGAATCCTTTGCCAAAGTTGGCTGTGCACAACAAACGCTATAGGGCCGTCCCTAGCCGGGAACCGCGTGCATGGAACCTGCCACGCTACTGTTTCTTGCCTGCAGCTACCATTATCGCCGTCTTTGCCTTGCTGGCTATTCCAAGGGCAACCGCTC
>PCAP01000008.1 GCA_002731215.1 Acidobacteriota bacterium
TCCACGCCGTGTCAGCCGACCGCGGCCCGGGCATGCCGACCTTGCTGGTGGGCTCAAGTACAACCGCGCTGACCTGCGTGACATTCTCGAGCGTGCCAGCGCTCGAGAAACTGCCAACCGTGTCGCCGCTGGGGCGATTTGCAAACAGTTCCTTGGTGCTTTTCAGGTAGAGGTCGCTAGTCATGTCGTTCAAATTGGCGGGGCGGCAGTTGAATCGACTGGAACACCATTCGAAATAATCCAGGCAAAAGCAGATGGCTCACCAGTCCGCTGTGTGGATGAAAGTGCCGCGCGTCTCATGATGGAGGCCATCGACAAAGCACACGACAATCTTGACACTCTTGGTGGTGTCTTTGAGGTTGTTGCCCGCAACGTTCCTGTCGGTCTAGGTAGCCATGTGCAGTGGGACAAAAAACTTGATGCGCGGATTGCCCAAGCGATGATTTCGATTCCAGCTCAGAAGGCTGTCGAGATCGGTGACGGCATTTGGGCCGCAGGCCAACAAGGTTCCGCAGTGCATGACGCCATTACTTTTGACAAAAAAAACAGAACCTACGAGCGCCCCACGAACCGCGCTGGAGGCACCGAAGGTGGCGTAACTTACGGCGGGGAGCTTCGGGTACGTGTGTACATGAAACCTCTCTCGACTTTGCGTCAGCCACTCGCCTCTGTTGAAATTGACACCGGGGAGGCTATCGAGGCCGTGGTTCAGCGCTCCGACGTGTGCGCCGTACCTGCTGCAGCCGTTATTGGTGAAGCGATGTTGGCCCTCGTCCTCGCGGATGCCTGCATGGAGAAGTTCGGGGGCGACAGTTTGTGCGAAACACAACGGAACTGGAGAGGCTTTCTCGAGCAGGTTCGTGAATTTCCGCCTGGGTGTTAGCCGATGTTTCCAATTAGGTTCCTAGGATGAGAGCGTTGGAACCCACTTTTAATTCCGTGTATCGGTTCAATCTCCGATAACTTCACGCGCCACACCAATCGTAAAATCTATGTCAGCTGAATTAATGGCTGCGTGCGTCACCAGGCGCAAAACATTAGAGCCAGGGTTTAAGCACACCACACCTTGCTCTTTGAGCCGGTTTCGAATTTCTTCTGCGCTAACGCCACAGTCAGCAACATCTATGATGACGATGTTGCTGTCGCAATGACCGTAAGCAAGTTCGACACCCGGCAATTCAGTGAGCCCCTTGGCTAAGCGGCGGGCATTGTCATGATCCTCAGCTAAACGATCGATCATTTCTGCAATGGCAACCCTACCGGCAGCCGCTACGACGCCAACCTGTCGCATACCGCCACCGAGAAGCTTACGGACCCGCCGACCGTCCTCGATCAATCCAGCAGAGCCAGCCAGTATTGAGCCCAACGGAGCACACAGTCCTTTGGATAGAGAAACCATCACAGTATCGAAACCCACCGCAAGGTCAGCCACTGCAGTACCGCTAGCAACCGCGGCGTTGAACAATCTCGCCCCATCCAGGTGCAACGCAGCACCGCGTGCACGTGCGAGTTCTTGTACCTCAGTCATCCGATCGTGCGGCCACACACGCCCGCCAGCCATGTTATGAGTGTTCTCAATAATTACCAGCGAGACCCTCGCCCGAAGATATTGCAATTTCATTCGATCAAACAATGCTTCCTCAACATCATCAACATCGAAGACACCCCGATCGCCAATCAATACACGTGGTTGAACACCTGAGATCACTGCCATCCCAGAATTCTCCCAATCATAAGAATGGCCGCTGCCTTCAATAAGCACTTCATCCCCTGGGCGAGTAAGGAGATGGATGGAAATCTGATTTCCCATTGTTCCCGTGGGCACAAATAAAGCGGCCTCGTAACCGAGGAGCTCCGCGCATTCCTCCTCTAGCGCAGAAACAGTTGGATCTTCTTGAAATACGTCATCGCCCACCTCAGCTTGAGCCATAGCGCGACGCATTTTCTCTGTCGGCATCGTGACAGTGTCCGAGCGCATGTCAATTAAACGACTCATCGATAATTATCGTCTCTCGCCGTCAGGTTAGCCCTCAAAGTTTCAACACCTTTCTTAGGTAATCGCCAGTGTGCGAGTGGGGTGCTACCGCAATATCTTCGGGGGTACCTTCAGCCACGATCCAGCCACCGTCAGCACCGCCTTCCGGACCCATATCGATGATCCAATCGGCCGTCTTCAGAAGGTCAAGGTTGTGCTCGATAACGACAACTGACGCACCTGCATTAACCAAACGATTTAGGGCGAACAATAGCTTGGAAATATCGTCGAAGTGCAGTCCCGTGGTTGGTTCATCAAATAGATAGAGAGTATCGGAGCCAGCACCCTCGATAAGGTGGGCGGCGAGCTTGACTCTCTGCGCTTCACCCCCTGACAGAGTGGTCGACGGTTGACCAAGGCGAAGGTAACCAAGGCCGATATCCTGCAGAACCTGTAACCGCTTAGCCGTCACTGGAAGGTCTCTGAGAAAAAGTCTCGCCTCGTTTACGGTCATTTCAAGAACTTCACGGATATTCTTGCCACAATACTCAACTTCCAGAGTATCGGCCCGATAACGGCTGCCTTCGCACTCTTCACAAGGCAAGCTGACATCGGGCAAGAACTGCATCTCCACAACCACTTCACCGCTTCCGTCGCAAGCCTCGCAGCGACCGCCTGCAATGTTGAACGAGAAGTGTCCTGACTTTAAGCCGCGCGCCTGTCCCTCGCGTGTCTTGGCAAAGGCCGCGCGGATGCCATCGAACGCCTTGATGTACGTAACTGGATTCGACCTCGAGGATCGGCCAATCGGTGATTGATCAATCATTACTACGCGAGCAACCTGTTCCGCGCCTTCTATGCGATCGTGGGCACCTATCTTCTCCTTCCACGGGCCCAAGCGTTGGCGTAGGCCGTTGTGCAACACATCGTGGATCAAGGTGCTCTTCCCCGAACCAGAGACCCCTGTAATACAGCACAACACACCGAGCGGTATTTTGATGTTGAGGTCTTTCAGGTTATGTTCGCGGGCCCCAATCACCTTGAGGTAGCCTTCAGCTGGGCGGACTCGTGCAGGCTCTGGGACACTCTTGTCACCTCGCATGTACTCGGAGGTCAACCCACTCGACGCCAATAACGCGCAAGGGGCTCCCTCGAAGACAAGTTCCCCGCCTTGTTCTCCGGCTCCAGGGCCGAGGTCGATTAAATGGTCGGCCGCCTCGATCATCTCCCGATCGTGTTCAACAACGAGGACACTGTTGCCAAGATCACGCAAACGCCGAAGAATGCCCATTAACCGCTCATTGTCGCGTGGATGTAAACCAATGCTGGGTTCGTCGAGAACGTACATCACACCGACTAATGAGGAGCCAAGGCAGGCAGCCAGGTTGATCCTCTGAGCCTCGCCCCCTGAAAGCGTCCCCGTAAGACGATCCAGGGTCAGGTATCCGACCCCTACTTCAACCAGGTAAGTTAGGCGAAAACGAATCTCAGTCAATAGCGGTTCAGAAACCGCGTCATCTCCTTTCGAAAAATCAGGCCCGAGGAAAAATCGTTCAGCATCCTCAATACTCATTGCCAAAATTTCACCTAGCATCATCCCGCCAACCTGAACATTCCGGGCCTCGCTCCGGAGCCGCACACCATTACAAGAAGAACAAGAGACATAGCCGCGGTATCGAGCAAGCAGAACACGCACATGGAGTCGATAGTTCTTTTTCTTAAGTCTTTCAAAAAACCCGAGAACTCCTGGGAAACCATCAGAACCTCCCATTACAGCCTCGCGTTGCCCAACCTGTAGGTCCTGCCAGGGAATGTCCATCGGGATTGCATTCTCATTGCAATAATCACGCAGTCGTTTGCGCCAACGTCCCCGGCTCGCCTTATCCCACGGCTCGATAGCCCCGTCCTCCAGCGTCGCCGTTTTGTCAGGAACAACCTTGTCGAGATCAATCTCAATGATGTTTCCAAACCCCTTGCACTCAGGACAGGCCCCATAAGGGTTGTTGAACGAGAAAAGACGAGGTTCTGGTTGCAGAAAGTCTAGGTCGCACCTGGAACAACGAAACCGCCAGTCGAACGGGTGCTCCGTCACCGACGAACCATCGCCATTGCCAATTACGAACGCCCTAGCTTTCCCCCCTCCCCCATTGAAACCCATCTCCATAGAATCAATGAGTCGAGTACGAGCGTCTCGATCAAGTATTGAACGGTCAACGATGACCTCTACAGGGCCGTTGCCAAGTTCCTTCGCCACGTCCTGGAGAGAACGGACCGACATTTCAAGCGTCTCTCCCTTGTGCCAGAGGCGCCGAAACCCCTGTTGCAATAAACCAAGCAAAACTGTTTTTCGGCCTTTGATCGAGCGTGGTAGGCAAGTTTGGAAGGTGATTACGACTTGGCAGTGTGCCGCCGTGTCAAGAAGTGTGTCGACCGCTCCAGCTGGAGTATCAGAACAGACCACCTGGTTGCACGAGGGACACACGGTTTGTCCGACCCGGGCGAATAATAATCGTAGGTAGTCGTGAACTTCCGTGGTGGTCGCTACCGTCGACCGAGCACTACGTGGCGGCACTTTTTGCTGTATGGCAACAGCGGGACAAACCCCTTCGATAGAGTCAACGGCAGGCTTCTTCATACGTTCAAGAAACTGCCGGGCGTAGGCTGACAGTGACTCCACGTAGCGACGCTGTCCCTCGGCGTAAAGTGTGTCAAACGCAAGACTTGACTTTCCCGAGCCAGAGACACCAGTAATCACTACCAGCTTTTGGCTGGGAATATCAACATCAATATTTTTCAGATTGTGTACCCTGGCCCCACGGACTGAAATCGTCTGGTGCACAGCTGGGACAGCTTCGTGGGTTCGTCGAACGGACATGACCTTGTATCTCAGAAGGGCAAGATGGCCACAAGAGTTTACTTGTACCTGATGAAATCAGCGCTAACGACTGAAACCACCATGTTAGAGTCTCACCCTTTTCCGGACAAACATGCCATCTCTTAGGTCTCGCTCCCGTAAAACAGTACTCGCTGTATGTTTCGGAAACCTATGCCGCAGTCCGATTGCAGAGGCTCTCCTGCACCATTACCTTCCCAGCGACAGATGGGAAGTGATCTCCGCAGGGACCCACGCGGTTGGGGGGGACCCACCCGCCGGTGGAGCTTGCAATGCCATCGCGAAACTTGCTGGTCTTGATATATCGTTGCAACGCTCTTCACTCTTGACCGCAGACGTATTGCAACATAGTGACTACATCTTCGTTATGTCGCAGCGTCAAGCAGTCTGGGCCGCTGACTTGGATCCTGGAATCGCTCCGCATATTCGACTCCTGGGCGCCTTTGCTCCAAAGCCCAGTCTTACATACCAACTAACAGATATCAGTGGTGACCCGACAGACACAATGAAGATACCGGACCCCATGGGCGGTAACAGAAGAGTATATGAGGCCTGCTGTAGAACGATTATTGATTGCACTAAAGCTGTAGCTAACTGGCTAGATGCTGGTGCTCCAGCCACAGAAGACCCCGGAACGGTGGCCGACTGGATCAACGATTAACTTTCCTAACGTAACCCAGGCCAATGGATTCATCCTGCAACGGCCAACTAATCCTTAGTTAAGGCAATGTCGAATTCAGCGGACGAGCAGTATTTCAACCGAATTGAGGAACATTTTGGCCGTCGACGCGGTGGCCCGCTGGTACTTTCACCGAAGGACTGGGGTCTCGTAGAAGCCTGGCACGATAGCGGTATCCCACTAAGGATCGTTTTGCGCGGTATTAACCAGGCTTTTGATCGTTTTGCAGCTTCCGGACCCCGTCCTGATCGTATCAACTCATTGCTCTATTGTGAGCAGGAGATTCGAGCGGCATGGGAAGAGTACAGAGGCACACATCAACATAGACATCTTCGTGGGGACCAAGGATCGAAGGGGTTACCAAAAGCATCAGCCCACTTGCGTGTTGTCTCAGCAGCTTGCCGTTCTGCTGCCACGAACGTCCATATGACCGTAGCGTCCTGTCTTCTTACTGCCGCAGCAGAGCTCGACGAGATTGAGCGTGCCGCTGCAGACGGAGACTTGGAAGCTCGGTCCGTCGACCGAAGGGCCAACGATGTCGAAAGCCGACTGCGCAGCGCAGTGAAATCGCTCTCGGGAACCGATGAACTCAACGCGCTAAGGTTGCCGCCTTTTAGTCCTTACGACGCATAACCCAACTCGGTGTACCCTGTAATCTCCTCTGTCGAGACCAGTATTCCTCAGAAATTTTCAATAGTGTCGTCCGGGGATTGGCTCGACGCATGCACGGCAAACCATATCGCGTGATGCAATAACGAGATTGATGTAAACAAGGGTGTTTCTACTGGCGGCTATCGGGGCTGAAGCAATCTCGACACCGTGCTTCGTATACATCATCAGCTCCCACCACAACTCTCTCCTCGCTCGCAATAAGCCTCTGGGAATGGTTTGCCGGTGCCCCGCATTGGACACAGATTGCCAGCGTCTTGGTGATGTACTCGGCGAGCGCCAGCAACTGCGGAATCGGTTCGAAAGGCCGTCCGAGGTAATCCTGGTCCAACCCCGCGATAATTACCCGCCGGCCTTCGGTAATCAGACGCTGGCAGACGTCAATCAGTCCATCATCATAAAATTGAGCCTCATCGATACCTACGACCTGAGTCTCCGGGGAAACTGCGTCATACAGCTCCGTTGATGTCGTGACCCGTTGGCTCAAGATTCGCTGCCGACTGTGGGACACAATGTGATTGTCGTCAAGACGATCATCAATGCCCGGCTTGAAAACCTGAACTTTCTGCCGGGCAATCTCGGCACGGCGCAAACGGCGGATAAGCTCCTCACTCTTGCCAGAGAACATACTTCCGCAGATTACCTCGATCCAGCCTCGCCCCCGTTGTTGGTTGCTGACGTCTGGAGTACGCATGTCAATAGCCTCTGTGGCAGAAGTACTTTGAAGGACACCGCGGCCAGTCTGCTCCTGGGTGGCCAATCCTACTGCCTCCGCATTTGCAGCAATTAACTGGATAATGGAAAACTCTTGCCCGATGCTATAATCCGGCGTCTTCTGCCCTTCTGATCACAGTAGCTCTTCCTCTTGGACACTGCCACTACCTCGAATCAATCGGGTCCAATAGTTACTTGGGACCATGTGATCAGCCGGATCAACGCGCTACGACGCAGCCTTTTATGGGTTGTGGCTGCTCTTCTGTTAGGTACAGCGGCCGGCTGGGGCGTTGCTGATCGGGTGTTCAATTTCTTGGCCGCACCGCTCACGACAGCACTTGCAAACGCAACTCGGGACCCACGGCTTGCATTCACAAGCTTAAGTGATCCCTTCATCATCTATTTCAGTGTCTCATTGCTGCTAGGGCTACTCTTGGCCCTGCCAGTCATCATGTCTCTGTTTTGGCGCATAGTTGCGCCCCTGGGTCTCGGACGTGGGGCGGTGAAGGCAGTCGTTTTTGTCGCCGCATCATCGGTATTATTTCTAGTCGGTTTGGCGTTCGGCTATTGGGTATTGCTACCCTTCGTCGTCCGATATCTTCTTGGTGTCGCTGAAGAATTCCGTTACGCGGTAACCATCCGAGAATATTTACGCTTCGCGTTACGCATGCTCATAGCGATGGGAATGTCTGCCCAGCTTCCTCTAATTAGTTTCGTGCTCGCTCGCTTTGAGTTGGTCACAGCCCGGCGCATGCTGCGCTGGCTTCCCTATGCGGTGCTGGCTGCCTTCGTGATCGCCGCTGTGATTACACCTCCTGATGGCATCAGCCAATTACTCGTCGCAACTCCGATGATGGTGCTGTACTTGTTGGGCGTAGTCGTTGCAGCGGTCGCAGCACCCCGCAATTAGCAGGACCGAGCATAACGTCTTCATTCGAACTAGGCCGCCGGCCTTCACCAACGTAATCAAGGGTCCTTTTCTAAGGACTTAACTTCGTTCCAGAGCTCATCCATTTGTTCAAGATTAGACGCCTCTCCCGACTCTATGCGCGATTCAATGGCCCGAAATCTGCGTTCGAATTTTTCACTCGCACGTCGGAGAGCGACCTCCGGAGACAATCCCATGTGACGGGCAAAATTAGCGATCGCAAACAGAAGGTCTCCGACTTCTGCCTCAATTTCCGCTGAGGACCGCTCAGCGTCGCCTTCAGCTTTGACTGTTGCCTCCTCGACCTCGACAATCTCCTCACGCACTTTTTCAAGAGCACCGGCCGCATTAGGCCAATCGAATCCAACATTCGAGGCCCGCCGACCAAGCTTTTCTGCGCGGACAAGCGCCGGAAACACCTCGGGAATATCATCAAGCACTGATCCCCCACCACGTTCCTCGCGTTTGATCGCTTCCCAACGAACCAAAACTTCATCGGCAGTATCCAACTGGCCTTCGCCAAAAACGTGCGGGTGGCGCCGAACAAGTTTGTCACTAATCGATTCGACAACATCGGTGATGTTGAACTGGCCTCCTTCATCGGCCAGTTGGGAAAGAAAAACAACCTGTAGCAGAAGATCGCCAACTTCGGAGGGGAGCGCTTCTAAGTCGTCATCATCGATCGCCTGCACCACCTCATACGCTTCCTCAAGGATGTACCTACGTAACGAATAAAGATCCTGTTGGCGATCCCAGGGGCACCCATCCGGGCCGCGTAGAGTTTTCATGATGTCTACAAGGTGTTCGAAGGCGACCCCAATACGATTTGACACAATCTCTTTCTCTTTCTGAAGGCAGGGATAAAGTACGTGAAGTCACTGTAAGCTGATACGCCGAAATACTAACGCGCCCGATGAGTCACGTCGGGCCATTTGCAGGGCATTGATTCGCCCTCTACACTCTGCCAGCAAATTCCTTAACACTTCTGTGAAAGGCCGATGGACGAAGACGAATTAGTTCAAAACGATAACGAAAACGATCCGCCGACACTCAAGGTCACTGATCGCCGGAAATTTGCGGCCGATGGTACACCGTTGGAATCGGGCTCCGTTGAAGGCGAGGACACCAAGCCAAAAGCGGAGACTCTGAAACCTGAGGAACTAGAGCAACCCGAAACAGAATCGACGCCGGATACCAGTGCCCAAGAGAAGCCAGAGCCACCAACCGATACACCTGAACGAAACATTGCCCAACTGCCGCGGGACTTTTCAGCTTTTCTTGAAGGTATGTACCTCGAAGCGATGCTTTATCTTGGCGCAATACCAGATCCTCGCACCGGTGAAATGATCGAGGATCTTGAACTAGCTGAATACAAGATTGATCTCCTCGGAATGCTTCAGAGCAAAACTGAAGGCAATCTAGACGCTGATGAAAAGGAACGCGTCGTAGCGGTGCTCTACCAACTCCGCATGATCTATCTTGAAAAGACTAAGTCTATTAATCTTTAGGTTGACATTAATCGACTCAGATTTTATTCTCGCTAGTAACTAAAATACGAGAGTGACAGATCGTTTGTCACGCTCACACAAACACCCGTAAACTCCGCGTTTTAGTGAAAACAAGAGGAAAATTATGTCCAAAATCATCGGTATCGACCTCGGAACCACAAATTCGGTCGTAGCCGTCATGGAGGGAGGGGAACCTGTTGTCATCCCCAACCCTGAAGGCAATCGCACAACGCCCTCGGTCGTAGCGTTCACCGAAAAAGACGAACGATTAGTTGGGCAAGTTGCCAAACGACAGGCCATCACCAACCCCGAAAATACAGTCTTCTCGATCAAGCGCTTTATGGGACGGCGCTACAGCGAAGTCGATGAAGAAATGAAAATGGTCCCCTATGAAGTCATCAAAGACGGGGATGACGTTCGCATATTGGCACGCGGCAAGAAATATTCGCCACCTGAGATCTCCGCGATGACTCTAGGGAAATTGAAGCAAGCGGCCGAGGACTACCTCGGAACAAAGGTGGGTCGGGTCGTCGTGACGGTGCCCGCCTATTTCAACGACAGCCAACGCCAAGCAACTAAGGATGCCGGGAAGATTGCCGGCTTAAAAGTCGAGAGAATTATCAACGAACCGACCGCCGCCGCCCTTGCCTACGGGCTCGACAAGCAAGCCGACGAAAAAATTGCTGTTTACGACTTTGGCGGTGGCACGTTCGACATTTCGATCCTTGAAGTAGGTGACGGCGTCGTGGAGGTCAAAGCGACTAATGGGGACACACACCTTGGGGGCGACAACCTCGACCAACGTGTTATCGAGTGGATTGTTTCCGAGTTCAAAAAGGACCAAGGCGTTGACCTCGCGACGGACACCCAGGCGCTACAGCGTCTCAAAGAGGCTGCGGAAAAGGCAAAAATCGAACTTTCCAGCCTCTCTGAGAGCGAAATTAATTTACCCTACATCACCGCAGGCGAAAGCGGCCCCAAACACTTGTCGCTGAAACTTTCAAGGGCCAAGCTAGAGCAACTTGTGGAAGACTTGCTCCAACGCACGATCGGACCCTGCAAGCAAGCGCTCAAAGACGCCAACATGAAGCCTGGGGAGATTGATGAAGTGGTATTGGTGGGCGGCTCAACCCGCATGCCCAAGGTGCAGCAGCTCATTACTGAACTCTTCGGGAAAGAGCCCCACAAGGGAGTCAATCCAGATGAAGTCGTCGCCATCGGTGCAGCCATTCAGGCCGGGGTGCTTTCTGGCGAGGTTGATGACGTATTGTTGCTCGATGTAGCACCACTGTCGCTCGGCATCGAAACACTTGGCAGTGTCAGGACTGTACTTATTCCTCGAAATACGACGATTCCAACCCGTAAAAGTGAGGTCTTCAGTACTGCCTCGGACAACCAGCCAAGTGTCGAGATACACGTCCTGCAGGGCGAAAGAGAAATGGCCAGTGATAACCGCACGTTGGGTAAATTTCACTTGGTTGGTATTCCAGCGGCACCACGAGGCGTCCCTCAAGTCGAGGTGACGTTCGACATTGATGCCAACGGCATTTTGAACGTGTCCGCTAAGGATCTCGGGACGGGTACAGAGCAAAAGATTACGGTTACATCGTCCAGCGGTCTCGACCAGGATGAAATCGGAACAATGGTCAACGACGCTGCGTCACATGCCGACGAAGACCGCCAGCGCCGTGAACAGATTGATGCACGTAACCAGCTCGATTCAGTTGTCTACCAAACCGAGAAGGTGCTAAACGAGAATCGCGACAATATCGATGCAGCATCAGTGTCGGAAATTGAGGAGGCACTACAAAACGCCAAAAACGTACTAAGTAGCGACGATACAGATACAACGACACTCTCGGCAGCCGCTGAGAAACTGCAAGCCACATCGCACGCTATGGCTGAGGCTATGTATGGTGCCGCTTCTGCTTCGGGAGAATCAGCGGATTCAGGTGCTGCGCCAGCTCAAGACGAAGAGGAGGTCCTTGAGGCCGAGGTCGTCGACGACGACAGCGAGTCTTCTTGACCAAATAACGGCGATCGATAGATAGGCGTCCCCTGTCTGGACGGTCGCGGGCGGATCGTTTCCATGTTATCCAGGGATCATTACGCCGTACTTGGCGTTCCACCTGATGCCGACAATGAAACCATCAACGCTGCATTTCGACGTCTGAGCCGTCGTTACCATCCCGATCTAAACCCGGGCGACGCGCGCGCCAAGACTGCCTTCGAGCGCCTTCAAATGGCCCATAGCATTCTCACTGACTCACGTGAGCGAGCCCGCTACGACAGTGAAGGCCATTCTACTGTCAAAGATATCGAAGTACTGACCAGAACAAGTACAGAAGTTAAGAACGAAACTCGATCTTACGCAGACCTTTTCAGGCATCTCTGCGACAGTGCTCGGCGAGCCCAGCCTAAGCGAGGCCGTGATGTACACACCTCGGTGGTTTGTCGGCTCGCAGATTCCGAACGTGGTCGCCGAACGACCGTACAAGTCCGTCGCTTGCATCATTGTTTAGACTGTTCCGGTACAGGGCGTCTGTACGATGGGGATAACGCCCCGTGCTCTACCTGCATAGGCTCGGGCAAGGAAGTTTTCGGTCGCGGTCCGCTCGCGGTTGCTGTTGCCTGTGGTGACTGCAGTGGTGAAGGGTTGCAGGCCGGAACTGCCTGTGAAGCGTGCCATGCTTCAGGGCTTACTACGCGAAATGAAACACTTCCCCTCCAGATACCTGCTGGGGTCCAAGACGGACAGACAATCCGAATCGAGGGAGGTGGACACCAAGGTCGGAAAGGGTCACCACCTGGCGACCTCGTAGCCACTGTAAGCGTACAAAGCGATCCACGCTTCCAACGTAACGGCCCACACCTAGTCACCTCCGTACCCATTACAGTGTCTGAAGCCATACTTGGGGCTCGCATAGAGGTACCAACGATCGATGGCACAATTGCCCTGCTTCGCGTTCCTCCGGGAACTCGTGGTGGTGATCGGTTGCGCGTTCGTGGGCGCGGGCTCGAAATGACTAACGGCCAATGTGGTGACCTGATTGCGGTCATCGACCTTTGGCTTCCCGACAATCTAGATGAAGACGCCCGACGTCTCATACGGGAGTTTGGAAACCGAACGGGTGAGCCGATCCGGAATCAGAATGAACGTGCTACCGTGAACCAATGAGAGTTGGAGACAGGCCACGCCACGGAATGTACATGATCAGTGCCGTGGCTGAACTCTATGACATTCACCCGCAGACGCTCCGAATGTACGAGCGCGAGGGGTTGCTACAGCCGAATCGTTCAGAGGGAAACACCCGTCTTTACTCCGCTTCGGACCTCGAGCGCCTCGAATTTATTCTCACCCTCACTCGCGATCTTGGCGTCAACCTTGCCGGTGTCGAGGTCATTCTAAATATGCGCGAAAATATGTCGCGCTTGCAGGAAGAAGTTGGCTCGTTGATGACATACGTACGAGACGAACTACTGAAAAATGAGAGTAAACTAAAGGGCCGCTTTGAACAGGCACTGGTTCGGGTCGAGCGAGGACCCCTGATGGTTCTAAAACGAACGACCCAAATCACTGTCCGCTCGCCGGATGAACAAACCACTGGTGACGTTGATAAAACGAGCAACTTGTGACCACCCCTCTCACAGCTCCATTGAAACAGTCCGCTTCCTGCCCGAGGTGTTCAGGGACTGGCTGGGTCACGACGGACGCGGATGATCCCGACGCCACACTGCGACGCTGCTCATGCTACGCGAACCAGGATGTTGACCGACGCCTCGAGAATTCTTTAATTCCACAACGCTACAAAATAGCGAGGCTCAACAACTTCGATCATTATCCTGGCATCGACGAAACCCTCCAGGAAGCCCAGCTGATCGCCGAGAAGTTCGCTGAGGCATACCCAAACCAAAAGGATCCCGGGCTACTGTTCCAAGGCCCTTCCGGGGTCGGAAAGACACACTTGGCAGTGGCTATCCTTCGAGAACTCGTCACTAATTGCGGTATCACTGGCCGGTTCGTCGACTATCGGGACCTTTTGCGCTCAATTCAGAACTCATACAACCCAGTGTCCAAAACCTCGGAGATAGAAATTCTTTACCCCGTCTTGAACGCAGATGTCTTGCTTCTCGATGAACTCGGGACGCGGCGACCAACCGATTGGGTTAGGGACACGGTCACGCAGATTCTCAATGATCGCTACAAGCGAGAGAGGGTCACGCTGATCACAACTAACTACGAAGATGACAACACCGATCCATCAGTACCAATTTTAGCTGAACGCATTGGCCCTTATGCTCGCAGCCGCTTGTATGAGATGTGCCGCGAAGTCCCAATGCATGGAAAAGACTTTCGCCAAATTACGGGAAGGGGAACCGTTCACGGGGCTACAGACCAACCGCAATCCTCGCGTGCCACAGGTCGGGCACACGCACCCTAGACTGCTATAACCGGAATTTAACTCAAGTCACCCCACAACGACTGGAAAAGGGTGATCGCAACCACGCCGGCCGTATCGGACCGCAAGACCCTTGCCCCTAAACCAAATGGCTGTGCTCCAGCAGAAAGTGCAGAGCCAATTTCACGTTCCGTCCATCCGCCCTCGGGACCAATAAGCAAGCTGACTGTATTGGGTTCTGGAACCCTGGCGACGGGGGGCTTCCCAAGGTCGGCGATGAACATCGGCTGAGGGAAACATTTCCAATCTAGGTCGCTAAAAGCACAAGGCGGATCAATTTTAGGGACATGGGTGCGACAGCTCTGTTCTGCTGCAGCTTCGGCAATTCGATTCCACCGATTGGCACGACGTCTTGTAGCAGAAAGTTTCGTCTTCGATTGCTGGCTACGCTCAGCAAACACCGGCGCAACACGATAAACCCCAAGTTCGGTAACCTGCCGAATGATGGTATCCATTCGAACAATCCGGGCCGGTATGGCTTGTATAAGCCAGCATTCCAGAGCTGACTCCGTGTCGGTCGTAACCCGCTTACGTACAGCAGCCACCGCTGCACATCCATCAAATATACTGATTTCTGCTTCGACTTCCGCGCCACAACCGTCGAAAAGATATACAACGTCTCCCACGTTTGCTCGGACAACCTCAAGATGCCGGCGGATGGTGTTGAGGTCAATATGACCAGTGGCATCCGGGTTGACAGAGTCCACGAGGAATCGGCGCTTCACAGGGTTTCCGGTTAACTAACGAGGTTGAGAAGGTGGTCCCACCAACTATCTGCTTCATCCTTCAGTTCCGGCTCCTCCGTGATCTTATGGAGCTGTTCCAAAAGGGCCCGTTGTTCGCTACTAAGTCGCGACGGTGTGACCACCTGAACCGCAACACGAAGGCTCCCGCGACGACCACCATTGACTGGCGGCATCCCCCTCCCTCGAATCTCGAATACCTCACCCCCTTGTACACCTGCTGGGATAGGGAGTGTGGCTGATTCTTCATCAAGGGTTGGAACGTCAACCGTACCTCCAAGCGCTGCCATCGGAAAGGATACCGCCACACGTGTAAAAAGGTCCTTGCCACGACGAGCAAACACTGGATGTTCGCTCACAGCAATTAATACCTCGAGATCCCCAGGCACTGCTCCACGCAAACCCGCGGACCCTTCCCCTCGCAAAAGTAGCCTAGAACCCGTGTCGATACCTGCCGGGACACGAACGGAGAGTTCGCTATTATCCTCAACCCGTCCCTCACCACGGCAAATCCCGCAAGGATCAGACACTGTGCGGCCGGTACCGCTGCAAGCGGCACACGGGTGGGCGATCGCCAGAAAACCATGACGCTGCTGCACTGCGCCACTGCCTCCACAGTGACCGCACACAGTTGGGGCTGTTCCACTCTCTGATCCGCTCTGGCCACAAGCTTCGCAGGCAACGTGGCGCCGGACCGAGATCTGTTTCTCCACGCCACTAATCGCCTCAGAGAGATCGATGTCCAGTTGAATGCGAAGACTAGTTCCTTGTCCGGGGCTCGACCGCTGTGACCGGCCCATCCCCCCAAAAGCACCACCAAAACCAAATAGGTCCCCAACAATGTCAGAGAAATCAGCAAAGATGTCAGCGTTGAACCCTTGGCCACCACGTAGTCCCGCCTCACCAAAACGATCGTAGTTGGAACGCTTCTCCTGATCTCCGAGGACAGAATACGCCTCCGCTGCCTCTTTGAAGCTCTCTTCTGCTGCGGCGTCATCGGGATTCCTGTCCGGGTGGTACCTCAACGCCGCCTTACGATAGGCGCGCTTAATCTCGTCTTTTGACGCCGTACGTTCGACACCCAGAATTTGATAGAAGTCGCGATCACCCATCGTTGGCTTCGTTCTCTTCTGCCAATACTCCAGCGTCAACCTCCAGGACCTCGCCAAGGTCCTCCTCGCAGATATCATCCTCGGCGGGCACGTTCCCAAATGACACAATCACCTTAGCTGGCCGAATCAGGCGATCATTGAGCCTGTAGCCGGGCTGACAAACCTCCAGAACTTGTCCTTCAGGAACGTCGTTGGTTTCATGCCGAGCAATTGCTTCGTGATATCGCGGATCAAACATCTCACCCTTTGGCTCGATGCGTTCCACGCCAATTTTCTCGAGGACTTGCTGCACGGTGCGCAGGATGATCTGCATTCCCTCATGGTACGTACCTACGTCTTTCGACTCCATTTCCACAGCGCGCTCAAGGTCATCTATAACTGGAACGAGGCCTCCCAGCAACGAAACCTGCGCAACGGTGGCGTTCTCGGCTTGTTCCTTCTGAACCCGACGCCGATAGTTGATTAATTCCGCCTGCCGCCGGAGTGACTGGTCCGTCAGGCGCTCAATCTCGGCTTTGGCAAGCTCAAGCTGTTCCATTATTGGGAGAGTTGACGCGTCGGCTTCGCTCGTCAAAGGCTCGACGGACAAGTCTTGGTTTTCCTGATTCTCATCTTTGTTATCGTTCAAGCTCGGTCCCCATCGAATATCAAACGGCACGGCTGACTTCTTCAGCTATGCCTCGGAAACTTTCAGGCCCACAGTTTTGTGGCCATGTCACTGGTCACCCGAGCCATTGTCGTAACCATAGGGATGGTTCGCTCGTAATGCATACGAGCTGGCCCCAATACGCCGAGAGCCCCGACAGGTCTCGGACCAAAACGGTAACCAGCGGCAACTAAGGCACACCCGCCCAACGAAGCTGGCAATCCGGCACGGCCAATCAATACCCTTACCCCCATCTCCGTGCCGCACCCAGCGAGCACTCGACTTAACTCACTGCGTTCCTCGAAAGCCGCGAAAATTTCCGGAAAGGTCGCACGTTCAGCTAGTTCGGGACTATCAAGCAAGTGGAAAGCACCCTCGACATACATTGCTGGTTGATCAATTGCATCGCCCAGTGACCGCCTGACGAGACGCACCGCGACCGCCTCGGGGTGAGATGACGTGGAAGTGGAAGTGTCGCCGATACTTTCCCGCAAATGCCGTAACGTTTGGCCAGCAAAACGATAACGAACATAGTCTGCCGCTGCGTCGAGGGCCTGCTCGCCCAGTTCTTCTTCAAACATAATTGTCCGCGTGTGCACCATACCAACAGAGGTCACAAAGACGATCGAAACACGATCGGGGCCAAGGCGTACAAGTTCCACATGGTGGATATCTGCTTCTGCCGGCGGAGGGACCAGAACAACCCCAACGTGTTGGGTCATCTCAGAGAGCACCGAACAAGCGCGCTGCAGAAGTGCATTGACCTCCGGTTGCGCCTCGTCTAAGCGCTCTCTAATCCGGCGCTCGTCGACTCGGTGCAGGTCCCCATGACGCATCAAGTGCTTAACATAGGCGACGTATCCACGCGCTGTCGGCATCCGGCCAGCGGAAGTGTGCGGTTGGGTCAGGTATCCCTGCTTAGCAAAATCCGCCATCACATTACGAACCGTTGCCGAACTTATTTTCTCCGCAAGTAAGCCTGCCACGGTAACCGAACCTGCCGGCTGACCAGTGGCGATAAAATGACGCACCACGACATCCAATACAGCAGCACCTCGCGGGGTAAGGTTTTTCGTCATTTTGAATCGAACTCGTCCGTTTAGCACTCCCGCCCATCGAGTGCTAAAGGTTGATAGAACAATGGTGCTGGATAGCTGTCAAGTCGGCATCGCAACAGGGGTCAACAACAGCCAGCTTTCGCTAATCAAATGCTAACATGCGTCTTGATGTCCTCTACAACAAACAAAACACTCGACGCAGAAACACCGCGAGAACCGACCAAGAAACCGCGGGTTGGAGATAAGACTCCGTTCGTTGACCGTGCAGCGGGATTTTGGGTGCGACCACGCAACGCTCTCTTGGCCGGTTTACTTGTCATCGTTTCAGGTATGGGCACCGGTGTTGCGATGGTCTACCTGCCTGATGCTTCACAAGTGCGTGTACTTGAGGAATACGTACCAAGTATGCAGGTAACCCTGTACGACGACCAGGGGCAACCTTACGCCGAGCTCGAGGCAGCGGAACGCCGCAAAATGATTCCTTACCGGGATATCCCCGAAGACCTCCGTAATGCTCTGCTCGCCGTAGAAGACAGTCGCTTTTTCTGGCACGTAGGCGTCGATCCGATTGGTGTACTGGGAGCAGTACGCGACAACGTCACGCGTGGATTTGGGGAGCGTGGTGCCAGCACGATCACAATGCAACTTGCCCGAGGCCTCGGCTGGTCGAGCCCTGAAAAGACAGTCGTACGTAAGCTCATAGAGGCTTTCTACTACGCGCTGCAGACTGAACGTTATTTCTCGAAGGAGCGCATCCTAGAGCTCTACATGAACCAGATTTTTATGGGGCATGATGCTTATGGATTCGGGGCAGCTGCTGAATTCTACTTCGATGACGAGCTCAATGACCTCACCTTGGCAGAGTGCGCTCTGCTCGCTGGAATCATCCAGCGGCCCAACGATTACTATCCACTCGACCGCAATGAAGAACGTGCAATCCGCCGCCGGGACGTCGTGCTCGGCCGCATGTTGGTTGAAGGCTACATCAACAACGAAGAACGTGAGCAGGCACGAAATGAACCGCTTGACCTTGCAGAACGTGATGACCGTAGCGAGGAACTAGGGGCCTATTTCACTGAGGAGATCCGTCGCACACTGATTGAAGACTACGGTACGACTCTGTATGAATCGGGCCTACGCGTCTACACGACACTGGACTCTCGTTTACAGGCAGAAGCTGAACAAGCTCTCGATTCCGGACTGCGCGCGGTCGACAAAACTCAAGGGTGGCGTGGCTCGAAACGTAACCTGCTTGAAGAGCAGATAGAAATCGCTGCCCATACTGAGCAACGTTGGGATCGGCCCATCGAGCGTGGGGACTATGTGCCAGCGGTTGTCCTGGATTCAAGGCGAGAGCAAGCACGACTCCGTGTCGGGCCTTACACCGCCGTAATCACACCAGAAGACGCCGCCTGGACTGCTTTCGGTCGCGCAGAAAATGTACGCCTGGAGCGCCTGATTCAACCCGGTGATTTGATATCCGTACATGTAACCGAGGTGCACAATGACGGCACTCTCAGTGTCGGACTCGACCAGGAGCCCGAGCTAGAAGGCGCGGTGCTCGTGTTCGAAAACTACTCAGGCGAGATCAAGGCGGAGGTCGGAGGGCGGAGGTTCTCGGAAAGTGAATTTAATCGCGCTCGCCAAGCAGTTCGGCAAACCGGATCGGCATTCAAACCTTTTGTTTATGCGGCTGCACTGTTCCATGGTTGGACAGCTAGCAACCTAGTAGTCGATATGCCGCAAACCTTTGAGGATGACAGTGGACAACCTTACCAACCTCGTAACCACAATGATGCTTACGTGGGAATCACAACCATAACTGAGGCGCTAGCACGGTCACGAAACGTCGTCGCAGTTGCGGTCCAGGAACAAGTGGGAGCAGAAAACATCATTGCGTTAGCACGGGATCTTGGTATCACAGCCAACTTGCAGCCTTACTTGTCTTTAGCTCTTGGCGTCGTCGATGTTTCCCTGTGGCAAATGACGCGTGCCTATGCGGTATTTGCCAATGGCGGGGTGCGGGTGGAGCCGCACCGGGTCGTCTCAGTCGTCGATCGCGAGGGACGACCTCGGTCTCAAACCCAACGGCAATCACAGCAGGTAATGGATGCAGACGTGGCGTTCTTAATGAGCCAAATGCTTGCTAACGTAATCGCTTACACTTTTGATCGTGGCACACAAGGTGGTAGTGGCCGACGGGCACGTTTCCTCGTCAGTGAACTTGGCCTGCCGTTAGCTGGCAAGACAGGTACTACCGACAACTATTCTGACGCATGGTTCATCGGGTTTTCGCCTTATCACACCATCGGGGTCTGGGTGGGCAACGACACGAAGCAACCAATCGGCCCTGGCCGAGAAGGCGCTAATACAGCCCTGCCGGTCTGGATGGAAGTCATGCAAGCAGCCAGTGAAGGGCTGGAGCCCAGGGGTTTCGAGTTGCCCGTGGGTGTTGTTCTCCGCACTGTCGATGCCCGAACCGGTCTGCTGTCAAGCGAAGAATGCGGGCCATCAGTAGTGGTTGCGTTCATGGAAGGCACCGACCCAACACGCGCCTGCGGCGTGGAAGAGGCACGGATTCTGGCAATGAATCCGTACCAACAAGCATACTTTGTCGACGACATCAGGGACCGTGGAAGATAGACGGGTCCCAACCCTTGCAGTAATAGTAATAGTCCAGAAGTATTCCTTCCCACTGGCGCAACTCTCATTACACAGCGAATGCTTGCTTATTCAGTCTCTGTAGTGGCGCTAGTTTCGTCGGCAGCCCATTTTAGGTAAGCCTCCGCGAAGGGGTCAAGTTGACCATCCAAGACGCCGGTGACGTTGCCAATCTCCAGGCTAGTCCGATGGTCCTTGACCATTTGGTAGGGCTGCAACACATAGGACCGGATTTGCGAACCCCACCCGATTTCCTTCTTCTCGCCTTGGCGCTCCACAATCCGATTGGCTTGCTTCTGGCGTTCAAGCTCGTATAACCGACTTTGCAGCACCTTCATCGCCATAGCTCGATTACGGTGCTGGGAACGTTCCGCCTGACACTGCACAACAGTCCCACTCGGAAGATGGGTGATGCGCACTGCCGAATCAGTTACGTTGACATGCTGCCCGCCAGCACCGCTGGAGCGATAGGTGTCAATACGAAGGTCTTTCTCGTCTATATCCACTTCGATATCGTCATCGATCTCTGGTGAAACCATCACCGAAGCAAACGATGTGTGGCGCCGACTGCTTGCATCAAATGGCGAAATCCTTACGAGTCGGTGCACACCTGTCTCTCCCTTCATGTAACCGAAAGCGAACTCGCCCTCGACACGAAGCGTGGCGCTTTTAAGCCCAGCCTCCTCTCCGGGCGACTCATCAAGAACCTCAACAGCGTAACCACGCGACTCGGCCCACCTCGTGTACATACGAAGCAGAATCGCGGTCCAGTCCTGCGATTCAGTGCCACCAGCCCCGGAATGCACCTCTAACAGAGCCGGCCGCGAGTCGTCTGTAGTACCCAAAAGATGCTGCGTCTCCCGGTTATCAAGAACGGCACTGAGATCCACAATAGTTTTCTGCAGCAGCGTAATAGCCTCGTGCTCCCCCTCTTCAGCCAACTCGAGCATTGCGTCGATATCGTCAAATGTGGTCTCAAGACGAGCACCCTCAGCCAGCCGCTGCTCTAGGCTGGTTCGCTCCCGCTGTAATTCAGTATCACCGCCGTCCTCCCAGAATGCAGGGTCCGCCATCCTCGTCTCGATCTCTGCCAGTCTCTCCTTAGCGCCGGAAGGGTCAAAGATAGCCTCCCAAGCTAGCGTAACGAGACCGAAGCTCTTCGATTTGCCTTCTCAGGTCGTCGATCATCTCTTTCTTTCATCTTTGTCGGTTAGCTCAACTAGCGAATGTAGCGGCGCAGGTGGACGCCGAATGCAAAAGACGACGCCACCCAACGACAAGGCTACACAAAGCAACGGCAACGCGTCGCCGACCACAACATACAGTGTGCTTTGGTCTGAGGGCCAAATTTCCCCTAATAGCAAAGCAGACTGGTTAACCTCGGTGGACTTGAGGACTCGCCCCCAGGGATCCACAAATCCAGAAATTCCTGTGTTCGCGGCCCGGATCAAATAACGTCGATTTTCGACGGCTCGCAATTTCGCCATCGAGAAATGCTGATACGGCGCACTCGTGTCATCAAACCATGCATCATTAGTGATTGTCGCTAAGAACGTAGCACCGCGAACTACCTGTCTCCTCATGTGATTTGGAAAGACAACCTCATAACAGATAGCCATTGCAAACGGAGGTATTCCGCCACCGGAATCAGCGAACAGATCTTGTTCCACTTTTCCATGATGAAAACTGCCGACAGCATCGACCAAGGGGCGAATAAAACGGAACAACCAGCTTAGCGGTACGTATTCCCCCAAAGGAACCAAGTGAACCTTGTCGTAGCGCATTGTCCACTCGCCCAACGCGTCCACCAGAAAAGAAGCATTCGTCGCCACCCACTGCCCGGAAGGCAAACTTTCATAGTGGGGACTACCGACCACCAGAGTTGTTTTGTTTGCACGCGCAACCTCGGCCAGCGTCTCCCGTGTTGAGGGGTCCGCCTCAAGTCCACTCCGGAGCGGAACTGAAGATTCTGGCCAAATTACTAGGTCGGCCTCATGGCGAACCGCCTCAAGGGTCATATCTAGGTGGCTCGTCAGGATCGATTGGAGTTCATCAGAGTCCCAGATCCGCCCCTGTTCCACATTGCCCTGAACCGCAGCGACCCGCAGCCCTTGCATCCCCAGACCATGTGCCTTGCCGGGTAACGGGGCTGCTGCAAGGTGAATGGCGCCGTATCCTGCAATAGCAATCACCAAAACAACCGCGGCGACAGTAGAGGATCGGGCGCGGTTTCCGCGCACAATGCTCTGAGCAATGGCAACGTTCACGAAGACCGCTGCGAAGCTTAGCCCCCAAACCCCAGCGAGGTCAGCAGCTTGCATCATGACAGTTGAGCCCCCCGCTGCGTAGCCCAAAAGTGACCAAGGGAAGCCGAACGGCAAGATTGTCTGCACATACTCGAGCGACACCCACCCCGAAGCGAACACTGCGGCTCCGACAACACCATGCCGGACAGCGAACGGTACGAAGAGAAGAACTAACCCCGTGCTTAATGCCATCCAGGCGGCAAGCAGGCCAGTAACAACTGCGCCGGTCGTAACCGACATGCCACTATAGGTGATCATCACATGCGCTACCCAATACAGCGTGCCGATGCGCCATACAAAGCCAGCTACGAAACCTGTACACCAACGCCGCCAAGCACTACCGCTGTCTGAAGCGATAATCACGGGTACAAGCGCCACCCAAACCAGAAAATGGAGCCCCGGGTACGGGAATGACAAAGCCAAACCAAGGCCAGTCACCGCGGCCAGTAGCCAACCGTAACGTGCAGAAAGCACGCTGAAATCGGATGTGCGAGGCAGACGTTTACTCAGCCTTCTGTCACCCAGGTAGTATCCACGTCAGAACGTGCTAGCAGCTTCGCCTCAACAATGTCCGCTTCTTCCTTCGAGCGATACGGGCCCACTCGTACCCGATAATAAGTCTGCCCGGAAACTTGAGCGGAAGCGACGAATACTGGCAAGCCCGACTCGGCCAGTGCCGACTGCAGCGAATCGGCATCTATTTTCACCGGTGTCGACCGCACTTGCACTATCCAACCGTTCGGCAACAAAGAATCTGTCTCTGTTGACTCTGCGAAGCTTTCAATTGCTACCGGCGCCCTCTCTTCATCAACCGGATCTGCGGATTCGAATCTTGGAGCATTTGCGGGATCTTGTTGCTCAGCCTCTGACTCCAGTGACTCTACCGGCACCTGCGGCTGTACCGTCGGCTCGTTAACAGCTTCATAGAAATCGTAGGCTTCTTCTGCAGAGTCTTCAGCAGATGCCACGGCCTGCCATTCGTCTGCACCACTTGGCCCCGTCTGCCCGCGCCCCACCACTATTCCTAACCAAAAGACCATCACACCGACAACGGTGGCTCCTAAGAATGCCAGCACGAGGTGCGGCGTGCTCAACTGGATCTCGTAGAAGTTCTGGTTGTCACTCATCCTCTCAACCCCTTCTTTTATCACGGCTAACACACAGTCGTGCGCTAAATTCCATGACGCCGGGGCTGGGCAGCGCCTTGCAACCTAACAAATAGGTAACGTTACCAATTATCCTAGCATCGCTGGCTTCGATTCAACGTCCGTTAGACGCTTGACACAATAACTCCCGTTGATCCCGCCCTCCCTATTGATCCCGCTCCCAAAGATAGGCTGAGTCTTCGTGACGGCTCTCTCCACCATCGTTGACGACAAATCGTGAGGGCCGGAAGTTGGCTCCCCCGTACTCTCCAGCCTTGTTCAAGGCGTAGAAATTGAGGGAGAAATTGGGAGTTCCGTCTTCTCGTAATAACCGTGGGTCTACCGTCTTTGCTGCTACCCGTCGCATTACCGCAAGGCATGCATCCTTCGGGTGCATTCCCTGACGCATGAACTCAACTGCGAGAAACGAGCAACAGTCCAGCAAGTTGGCCTCACCACGACCTGTTGATCCAGCGGCACCGACATCATTGTCCACATAAAGACCAGCACCGAGAATTGGCGAATCTCCGACTCGCCCTGGAATCTTCCAACTTAGGCCACTAGTCGTAGTAACCCCAGAGATATCACCGTCAGCGTTGACACAGTTACAGTTAATCGTCCCGTGGTACCGAAAAAAGGGATCGAATTCGTCTGCCGCACCGTGGTCCGCTGTTGGGTCGAGTCCGCCACGCCCATCCCCCGCTCGTTGAACCGGCAACCAGTCGTCGCGATCAGACATGTTCTCCCTCCACTGTAACCAGCGCTCCCGTGCCCGGTCTGTCAACAAATTCTCTACCGGAAAGCCGTGTGCCTTAGCCAAGTCTTGGGCACCTTGACCCACTATGAGAACGTGGTCGGTCCGTTCCATAACTATCTTCGCGACCTTAGATGGATTCTTGATGCCTTCGATCGAGGCAACTGCACCACCATTTCGGGTTGGGCCATGCATGACTGACGAATCGAGTTGCACGGTGCCAGATTCATTTGGAAGTCCGCCATAGCCAACACTCATGTCACCGGGATCCTCTTCGACAATATTGACCCCAGCAATTACCGCATCGAGAGTGTCCTCGTCCGCCTGAAGCATCTCCATCGCCTTGGCACACGCTTCTAAACCATTACCGCTTGAAATCACTAGCGGGCGAGTACCTTGAGAACGGTTTATGTGAAAGGCAGGTGAAGCCAGCACATGCTTACCGCCGAAAACACCGAGACTAGCGGTCGCCCCGGCTTGCAAAATCCCTCTACGACTCCAGCGAAAACCCATATTCGACCTCCTGGCGAAGATTACTTTACGCGCCCGTAACGGTCCTCCATACGAACAACGTCATCGAGGTGGGGAGTAGAAACTTCAAAAATGTCACAGGTAGTAATCGCACGCATTCGGTGTACCGTGCGGGGCGGGATGTGAAGACACTCCCCGGGACCCATTACGTGCGCAACTAGTTCGTCACCCTTCTGCAACTCAAGTTCAAGCTGCCCAGAGAAAACGTAAATTGTTTCATCTTTGATCTCATGGTACTGCAGGCTAAGCTGCTCGCCTTCGTCGACATGAAGAATCTTGCCTACATACTTATCGTTGTCGGTGAATATCAACTCATAACCCCAGGGTTTTTCAACACGTTGCATTCAATTTCCTATCAGGCCAGCTCGCCTGGTTTATTCATTGATGGCACAGATTCCATCTGTTCTCCCTACGATTCGTTCGGCTGCATCAAGCAGTTCTCGGGCTAACAATCCATGCGGGACAATTACTGCGCCGATTATTACACCTCCTCAACCGATGCCGGCTCCTCAGTTTCACCTATCAGTTCCCGATGCGACAGCGTGACGGAGTAGCCCATAGCCTCAAGATCTCGGGCGACGCGCGATGCAATTACTACAGAACGGTGATGACCTCCCGTGCACCCGAACGCAAGAGTCATGTAGGCGCGTCCTTGAGCCCCTAAACGTGGCACGACAAAGCGCAACAGATTCTCTACATGATCAAGGAACTCACTCGTCTCCGGTCGCGATTCTACATACTGCGAAACTGGTCTGTCGATTCCACTCAGTAACTTAAGGTCCGCTATGTAATTCGGATTCGGTAGAAATCGGACATCAAACACAAGGTCGGCATTCTTAGGCAAACCAGAACGGAAAGCGAAGCTGACCACTCGAATCGTCGCAAGCTCATCGCCTGTTGAGCCGTACAGTTTGAAAAGGAACTCGCGGAGATCGTGGGGCGTGAAGTTACTCGTGTCGATCACCCTTGTGGAGAGGTCTCTGATCGGCTCAAGCAACTTACGTTCTTTATGTATCGCGGCCAGAATATCATCGTCACCCGCCAGGGGATGTGGCCGACGAGTTTCCGAATACCTCTGTTGCAATACAGAGTCATCCGCATCAAAAAAGGCAAGCTCTACAGATCCCGATCGAGCCTCAAGGTTTTTGTAAGCTTGGGCAAACTTCCCAAGAAAACCGTAAGCTCGGGCGTCAACGACCAGCGCCGCTCGGTTAACTGTACTGCCAGTCTTTTCACACAGGTCAGCGAACTTCGACATCAATGCTGGTGGCAAGTTGTCAACGCAGTAATAACCAAGGTCTTCCAGGCTATTAAGCGCTGCACTTTTGCCTGCCCCCGCAAGGCCCGAAACCACCACGAGGGAAGTTGATCGTCCCACTATTCTAGATCGCCTTCGTTATGTTCGGCGTTTAAATCGGTCATCTCGGTGCCCGTCGTAATTTCGAGGCACCTATCTGCATTTCCTCTCGGTATTTAGCAACTGTACGACGGGCAATTTGCAAGCCTTCCTCCTTCAACGCGGTGGCAATACGGGCGTCAGAAAGAGGCTTGCGTGTATCCTCCCCGGCAATCAGCTTCCGAATGTTTTCCTTTACCGAAACTGATGAGACATCCGGCCCGTTGCTGTGTCCAAGGGAGCTATGGAAAAAAAACCTCATTTCCAGAATGCCTTGAGGTGTGCTCATGAATTTCCCATTAACTATCCTAGACACAGTAGACACGTGCATCTCAATATCATCAGCAACGTCACTAAGAACTAACGGCCTCAACTCGGCCAGGCCACCTTCCAAAAATGCTTCCTGATACTTGACGATGCTTTCAGCGACTAACTGTATGGTCCGTTGTCGCTGGCCAAATGACTTGATCAGCCAGAGGGCCGACTTGAGCTTGGCATGCAAGTAGTCGGAGGTTTCCTTGGACCCACCCCCGCCCGATCGAAGCATCTGACGATACAAGCGCGAGATGCGCAACTTCGGCAGACCGTCCTCGTTAAGTACAACACGATAAGTACCCGCATCTTTAATAACCGTGACGTCCGGAACGATGTACCGTGAAGGTTCGGTTGTATACCCGGCCCCCGGCTTCGGATTAAGACTCTGAATAAGCTCTACCGCCGCTCCAACCTCCACCAAACTAGCCCGACAACGCCTACCAATAGCACTGTGTGCCCGATCAATAAGCAAGTCGAGGTGCTGATCGACAATTCGATATGCAAGTGTCTGCGTAGCATCGAGATGCTCAAGTTGCAGAAGGAGACACTCGCGCAAGTCTCGCGCCGCCACCCCAGGAGGGTCCAACTTTTGTACCCATTTCAGGGTTGATTCAACTAAGGCAACTGGCCAATTTCCCAATACCGCTAACTCATCAGTGTCGAGAGTTAAATAACCCTCTTCGTCAACGTTTCCAATGATCGCCCGTCCAATTTCCATTTCCAGCGGTGACGTGTCGCTCATTTCCAGCTGCCACAGCAATTGCTGTTCCATCGTTGGACGAGCAGCTAGCATGTTCTCAAGCTGCACCTGGTCCCGATATTCTCGTACCGGCCCCGTACGGGGCTGGGCGTCGTAGTAATCCTGGAAATAGGCTTCGATATTGATCTCGTCAAACGGGTTGGCGTCCTCCGACAGAGAATCCTCAGCATCCCCCTGTTCTTGACCTTCGAGACCAACGCCATCCGGCTGCACTGCCATATCGGCAGATTCCTCGGGCCCCTC
Organism: Acidobacteriota bacterium; assembly: GCA_002731215.1. GTDB lineage: Bacteria > Acidobacteriota > UBA890 > UBA890 > UBA890 > UBA890. The sequence goes on from PCAP01000008.1 coordinate 27,497, forward strand.
ACGCTCCTCGAGCATAGGGTTCTCGACCATTTCCTCCTGCAAAACGTTTTCAAGCTCGAGCTTGTTGAGTTGCAGGAGACGAATCGCCATCTGCAGCGCCGGCGTCATGACCAAGCGCTGCTGCAAACGCAGGGTTAGCTTTTGCTCGAGAGCCATCAGTCAATCCAACCGGAAATTCTGCCCTAGATAGATCTCGCGGGTCTCCGGATCCTTTCCGAGATCCTCGGGCGTGCCCGAGCGAAAGATCTTGCCATTTCGAATGATGTAAGCCCGATCAGTAATTTGTAGCGTTTCACGAACGTTGTGGTCCGTGATCAACGCACCGATACCTCGTTTCTTCAAGTTACTTATGATCTTCTGGATGTCGGCAATAGCAATGGGATCGATCCCTGTGAAGGGCTCATCCAACAAAACAAAACGCGGCTCAGTGGTCAACGCTCGGGCAATCTCGACGCGCCGGCGCTCACCACCGGAGAGCGTATAAGCCACGTTGCCGGCCAAATGCTGAAGGCCGAGCTCCTCCAGTAAGCTTTCACATCGAGCAACACGCTCAGAGCGATCGTGGTCAAGTCCCTCCAGGATAGCCATCAGGTTCTGAGCAACAGTCAATCGGCGAAACACAGATGGTTCTTGGGGCAAGTATGAAATACCGTACCGCCGCGCGCGTACAAACATTGGGTCATGGGTAACGTCGATGTCACCAACCATCACTCTGCCCGCATCGGGCCGCGTCAACCCAACCACCATATAGAAGGAGGTCGTTTTACCGGCCCCATTGGGTCCTAATAAGCCAACGACCTCGCCCTCTCCAATGTCAAAACTCACATGATCCACAACACGACGGCCACGATACGCTTTCACAAGGGAATCTACAGACAATCGCGGCGCCGAGGGCATAGTGACGGGCTGAGACTTCTCGCCGGGTTGAAAATCAGGGACCACCGCAGAACGCTCAGGCATTTTCTCATCGTACCAAGGCCCCCATTCAAGATCCATGCCAACATATGCTAAACACATGTAGGCGCAGGGTCTCCCCAGGATTTTATGAGGCTTTCAGGGTAGGCACTAACACCTTTCAAGCTAAACAAATAATGCGTGTCTTAGCCCGGCTACCGGTGACAATCGACAGGTCTCGCCGCTTCCAGCGACCAACAAATCTATTTCCCCTGCGCTTCACGGTGTTGAACTGGCATATTCGAAATCGAAACCAGCTACCCATGAACGACACTAAACGAAGAACGATACTGTGGGCTGATCTTTCCGATTACCTCTGGCGAGGTCGGACGATCTGCGTGGTCCCTTTCTGTATTGCAGTAATCGACAGACTGCCCTCATCCCATAACAGGCGGAGCGCTTCCGGGTCGCGAATTTCGATGCCTTGATCACTAACAAAGGTGGCCGGAATAGATGGAAGAACTGGAGCCCCTAGAGGAGCAACAGGCGTCGCGTAGATGGTGACTTCCTCGGTATTTGCATCATACTCAAGGCGATCGCCACGCCCTGTTCCCGCCAGGTCACTCATCACAACTCCAGTGCGAATTTCCATTGAATCCCACCCACCATCTTCAAGGAAACGAATGATCAAGAGATTGCCGCCAATCGTCCGGCCGCCCTCCCCTTTCGTCTGGACGACGGCCTCACCAGCAAGCCGCAATTGCATCGTCGGTGATCCCTGCACCAGTAGTCGGTTTCCAGTCAACGTTACGTCTTTGAGAACCGCCTCATCCGCTGCGTTTGCAGTTGTATTGGCTAGGCTGACAAACACGGTACCCGTAGCTTGCAAATCGTTGGCGGCAGGCAAAATTTGGATCTGGTCAGCCTGAAGCAACCGGGCGCCGTCCCCCTCCCAAACACTCGCATTTCCATTAAAGGTCAGCGCCTCTGCAACACTGACATTAAGCGATTCTCCCGATGCTTGGATTTTCGTCGAGTTGCCAAAAAGCGCCCCCAGCATCCGAACGGCCTCCCCTCCGAGTTGAGCATTAACACCACCAGATAAATCAGCACCTCCCTCAGCACGGAGCCGCACTTGGCCAGCTTGGACATCCAATTCATCTGAACGAAATCGCGGTTGCGGTAAGCCTTCTAACAACCAATCCCCCGTTCCAGGTTCGTACACTCCGCTGTTGGCACTAACGTCTCGACCATTACCAGTATGCCGCACACCGTCCGGCCACTCCGCTCCTGTCAACACGCCATTGGTGTCCCCCATCGGCCACGGCTGGTTGACGTCTTCATAGACAAACCTAGCGGAGGGTCCATGAAAACTCAGGGGCTCCTCACCAGTGCCAACAAGCAGAATTTCAACATTGCCTTCGGCATTCAGATCCTCAGTGTCGCCAGTACCAGCCGTAAGCACATCGGAAAAGATGTGCACCAATTCACTATTCGAAGACGATGGGAAAAAATAGGCATTGCCACACGCTACGATTGACCCTTCGACGTCACCACAACTCCCGCTCAGCAACCGTGGCATTTCACCCAAGACCAGGTCAAAGCTGTCAGCCTCCAAGACTCCAGTCTCGCCCAACTTGAAAAGGGGCCGGCGCCCATCTATCTCTGAATCCACCCGAAGGCCGGTGGCTTCGCCATCAACAATGTCGACCACAATTAACTCCCCAGACACAGTGTGTTCTCTTGCCGAGTTGGCAGCTAGCCACACGGCGCGGGCGCCACCTGAAGCTGTAATAGAACGAACCGCGGTCGCTTCGTCATTGAGATCCATGAAAATCTGAGTGGCAACCAGTTCAGCTTCTGGAAGTACCGCACGGGCGTTGCCAGTCACGGTAATCGAACGAACTGTAGTTGCCTCACTGTCGAGACCGATGAGGACCTCAACCCCGGTAAGCTCCGCTTCTGGAAGCGATAACGCAGGTGAGCTGAGCAATCTCAGTTCAGAGCTGGCGTTGTCATACAACATTTCGCCGGACGTACCACTAAGATTTAGCATGGTGGTCGTCTGGCTACTTGTATCACTCCACACCTTCACCGACTCCTCTACCTCTAAATGTCGCGAAGATGGATGGGCACCCCATAGTTGGGCCATTCCAGTATCTGGATCGTAGTGGAGTGTCCGCGACTCAACCACCAATCCACCGGTACTGAACAATACGCCGTCGTCAGTTAGCAATCTCCCGCCGCGATACCTCAGTCGCTCGGAGCTAAACGTCACGCCGCCTGGAAGCAAAGCATAAACTACTGCCCGCGGCCCTGGTCCGGCGGCTTCGTCAGAGAGCAACTCGATACTTTCGAACTGCTGACCCTCGACTGGCACCTCGTAGGGAACTCCCATGAGCGAATGTGCCGTTAGGCGCGTAGCCTCCGGGGAATTTGTCCCCTCCTCCGAGTGTTTATAAATCACCATACCGACGTTCCCAGAGAATTCCTCGACTTCACGCCGCTCACCGTTGATTTCACGAAACATGCGCACACGATGGTCGGCACTAAGCTCACCGATCGTCAGCCCGCTGGCAATCGTCGTCGCAGTAGGCTCCTTGGCTTTTGAAACAATGTCACGGCGCAGCCCTCCGCTATCGCCATCTTCGACTGCGGGGCGACCCTCCCAGGATGTCCACACTACTCCCAAGACCCCAATGATGAGCAGCGCCAGCAAAGATCGAACAATTGTTCGGGCGCCCATCCTAAAACTCGGCTGCCAAGGACCCGGTCCAACCGAATCCACTGCGGCCAGGGTTCCATCTCCCCGCCAGGTCGGCACGCAGGGTTTCACCGCTCAAACCGAACCCAAACGTGTACATCGGTCGCCTTTCAATTGCCTTCAAGTCAAACAATAAGCCGCTCCGCAACGCTATTCTGTCGCCGCTCCACTGTATGCCGCCGCCGAATTCTCGCCGCTCCCGGGCACCCTGGACGAAAACACCAGACACCAGGTCAAGATCAAGAGTAAGAGAGAATTGCGGGTGGGGCAAAAACATGCCGCCAATACGAACCTGGCGTGGCAAACGAAACTGCCCTTCGTTCGCTGGAGTTATCTTAGTGGAACTGTCAAGTTCCGGAGCATTGAAGTTCTTCACCACCGCGCCAATGCGCAACATTGAGGAAGCCATAAATAAAAGACCCAGGTCAATGCCGAATACTGTGTCCTCCGATGTCACTGAACCGCTATGGGCCAAGCCAAGAAGTTTGCCAGCCGCCAGATCAGCACCCTCTAATGAATCCAAAGACACTCCGTCTAAACGGCCCTGTGCCTGTACCAGCTTGACACTCCCACCAAGAACAAGGCGGCCTTGCATTAACGGGTGTGCTGCACTGACCTGATATTCGCGCGTACGCAATGCCGCCGTATCTATATGAACGGAGCCATCGATGAAACTAGCAATTTCGTCAGCATAGGTGATCTGCTGAAACGAAGCCCCAAAACGAACCGAGGTTACATAGATACCGAAAGTTCGTTCATCAGTAAGCCCTGAACTGCCCGACATTAGCGTCGCCGACGCATCCGCGTTTGTCAGTTCATCTGAAAAGCCACCTGCTACTCGAAGGGATTCAACCCACCGGCCCACCTCAAGTGACAAGCTACCGAGCATTAGTCCAGCTTCTTTGCGCCCAGATACCCAAAGGCCGGCAGGATTCCATTGAAGGGCAGCATAGCCATCCGCGACGGCAACGTATCCGCCACCCATGGCCAGAGCCCTTGGGTCCACCTTTGAAACCGTTTGGGCAACCGCGATCGGGGAAACCAATAGTGAGAAGAACAGGGCGAAAGCGAAGATCGCAGGCCGGGAATCGACAGGACTCACTCTCGCGGAGGACGATGCTTTTCGGTTTCCTCTTGGTAGTACTGTCTGTAAAGAATCTCCCACTCTCGCCCTCCCTCGGGAAAGTCGCGCTTCTGGGAGGAAATCTTCTCACGCACAAGCTCGTCTACCATCGAATCTCGCTTAACTTCTTCGGTGATGATTCTCACCACCTCGAGGCGAACAACGTTAGAGTCCTTCTCTAGACGCACGCCAGGATCGCCTACAAGAGCGTCTACGACCAGTTTAGAGAGCTGATTGATTTTCCCACGTGACAAGCGCATGGTCAGAGAATAATTTCACGTTCCTTGGCAAGTCTCGCCTTAATGACCTTAAACATTTCATGGTACTCGACGTCAGCACGACGAATGCGGTCCATATGCTCCCGCATTAGCTTGCGAACTTCATCGTTGAGCCTGTCCTCTACCCGCAGCTCGTCGGCAATTACCTGCCGCAAGAGCGCCTCCGTCTCATCAGCATTTTCAACATCAAAGAATCCATGCTTAGCCAGCCCGCGAACGACGCGGTTAGCGATATCTTCGATCTGTCCGCTGTTCAAGCGCATGTCAGGCGGGCCCGGGGGAAAGCGAGACGGAACACCACACCGATGCTAGCACGGTGCAATCAGTGCGCCACCTTGACCGGCGCCGAGGTTGCTTCGAAACCATCTCCGAAATCTACACGAACCCGGTAGTCGCCGGTGCCAACCTCAGGGATGCGAGCATTTACAAGCAGGGGGCCACCGATGCCACCTAGCCAGCGGACTTCCTCCAAATTAAGTACAAGCGTCTCACCGTCAGACGTTTCAAGTTGCACAACCAACGCCTCAATATTGGGTTCAAGACCACCCATCCAGGCCCCAATGACCATGAGCCCGCCGCTATCAAATGGCACCCCATCGGAGATTAAGACACCGACGGCTGCATCGTTGGACGAATCTAATGGAAGGGAAGCATGTCCCACAACGATCGCAATAGCTGGGTCTGCTGCAACCTCTACAAGTTGATTCCACTCGGCCTCCGTAGCGGGGAGTGGGTGCGATACCTTCAGCTTCGCCTGGTACTCGCCAGGTTCCACCGCCACCGTAACCGGAGAAACAAGAGATCCATTGCCGGCCGCCAATAACTCTGCTTCCCCTAGACGAATCTCCCACATTCCCGATACCTGTGCAGAATCATCTTTGTTGCTAACACCCCCTACCGTTAGGCTTGTCTCTAGAGTCGCAACAAATTGGCCACCATCGGGTTGGAACAGTAGATCGCTAAGCCTAACCTGGACCGGCACTGACACCATCCCGCCACTGCCAACCGCGCTTTCGCCCCAGGTTTCCAGAGGAATCTGGATCGAGAGCGTCCCATCGACAATCTCCCTTACGTAGGATCCGGATGACTCCCCCGTTTCAAACTTCATGATCGGATCAACTATGCTGTCTTCAATCGTATAGTCCATCGCCCAACGCATATTGCGGTCCCAGACGCCCCGCCCAAACTGAAAATCATAGATTTCGAAACGGTTCATACTTGTCTCGATGAAGTACACCAAGAACTCACCGGTCAGCGACTGGAAGGCAAGATTGCTCCCCAAGTTGTAATAGGTCCAGACCTCAAATTCGGCCCCAGCACGACCAAAGAGAGACTGCGAACTCCGGCGACTGACATAACCTGATTCCCCAAACATAACGTGGACCCGTCCACGATCAGATCTCCAGCCCTTCGGGATGCCTCGGTACTTCCTGTTCGACTCGGCAACGTTTTCATAAAACGCTTCCTTGAATTTGTTGCCAACCTGCCTACCGTCCGGGTCCCGCCGATCCCAAAACCATTCAATGAACTCCTCACGCTGTTGGGCATCTTCCAGCGCCTCCCAAATCTCACGCTCTTCATTAGTCAGAAACATCTCCGCCGGGCCGCGGGTCCAATCATCGGTCCAGCCTTCGTAGAATCGCATTGCTGCTCCAGCAGTGGTTGGGTACTCATCGTCCCTCCAGTCCTGCATCGAATGACCAACACTGGGGAAGGCCACGAAGCCAACCAGCAAGAACGTTGCTGCAACCAAACAAAGCAACCTTGAGAAATCCCTACGGTTCGTTGTTCTTTCCATGGCGATACTCGGTCAGATATCGTTGACGCACTGTTTCCATATGATTCTATCGAGAAGACAACGCAACAGTAAGGAACAAAACTTTTATACCGTCGTCTAGAATCACTTTCTCTAACCGAAGGACAACTTGTTGCTCATTGGATGTCGTGTTAATTAGCTCAGCGTCATGAATCAAGACGATCTCAAGTCGGTTTTTTGCAGAGTCGATGGCCTCCAGGAACAAGTTGTGGAGAGTCTTTCAAGATTAGTGGAGATACCTAGTATCGCGGGCCACGCTGAAGCTTGCCGGACCGCGGCCAGCGCAGTCGCTGATCTCTGTAAAGACGCTGGCTTTCGTGTTGAGGTATGGGAAGGTCCAGGGGCACCCGCGCTCTTCGCAGAGATCCCGGCACCAGACAACAGCCCAACCGTGTTGTTCTATGGGCACTACGATGTACAACCAGTAGAACCTTTGGACGCTTGGGTGACACCGCCATTTGAGCCCACAATTCGCGATGGTGCCCTGTTTGGGCGCGGGGCTGGCGATAACAAAGGCCAGTTCCTCTGCCACATCGCAGCCCTAAAGGCACTTCAAGATACCGTGGGATGTCCGATTGGAGTAAAACTACTAATCGAAGGTGAAGAGGAAATTGGCAGCCCCCACCTTGAAGATCTCGTGGCCTCTAATCTGGACCGGTTGTCTTGTGACGTCGCGATTACCGCTGACGGGCCACATCATGCTGACGGGCACCCTTTAATCATTTTCGGAGTACGTGGACTGCTGTTTATGGATGCAACCATCAGTGGCGCTCCGCGGGACCTGCACTCTGGAAGCAATGGCGGCGTCGCGCCGGCGCCAACCCATGAACTGGTCGCCGCCCTCGCGGCAATGTGGAACAAAGACGGCTCAGTCGCCGTTCCCCATTTCTACGACAACATCGTACGCCCGACTTTCACCGAGCATAGACTCGCGGAGCAACTTCCATATCCAAACTGGACTGGGGGTGAAACTTCAGCTGATAGAACCGCGCCTTCACTTTGGAACCGCTTAATGTTTGAACCTAACCTAAACATTGCCGGTCTTAATAGCGGCTACAATGGGGCGGGTGTCAAGACCGTGATACCCCGTCGTGCTCAAGCCAAGATTGACGTGCGTCTCGTTGCCAATCAGGATCCTAACAAAGTCTACGTCTCATTCCGGCGATTCCTCGAACAGCGCGGCGTTGAAGTATCACTCTTAGCAGCCGTACCCCCGTCGCGGACCCCAATTGACACACCGTTGGCCGCCCCAGTTCAACGGGCCATAGAAGCATCATGGAACCATACTCCCTTGTTACAACCCCGACTTGGCGGCACTACTCCGGACTTTGTGTTTACCCGCACCCTAGGTGTCCCGAGTCTCTTGGTACCTTACGCTCCCGCTGACATGCACCACCATGCCCCGAACGAGCGCATACCGTTGGAATCGTTATACCGCGGTGTTCGAACTACAGCTGCAATCTGCTTAGAATTCTCGCGCCTGGCTCCCCAATCAGCGCGGACCGCAAAGCGATAGCACGTCCGGATATGGAAAGGGTGCCATCAGGGTTGTCGCAAGCACGTCAGCAGCGACCGCCGCCGATCCACAGGCTGCAGATGGAACCGACGCTAGTGCCATAGGCCCTCTGCCCGAGAGATCAATTAACCATCGTGTTGCCCGATGTAGCGGCGCTAACGATGCCAGAAGCCGGTCAAGGGTAACCAGCCGGCCAACTGAACCAACGTCAACACGGCCTTGAAGCGCTTTCTGAACGCCTGGAACCCAACCCACCATCTCCCCATCAAAAACGCCAACATGCCACCAGCCCGAATGGTCATCTGTGAATGTCCGCGGAGCCATCACCCTGTAGCCAGCCCGCAGTCCCAGAGTTGCTTCAGCCCGCACTGCATCGGGCCAAGCATTCGGCAATTGATTTTCGGCACCAAAAACGGCAAGGCCCTGCCCCATTCCAATGGCTCGGAGTGTCACGTCAAATGCCGTCTCCGGTGCTCTTTCCACCAAACGATTGAGTGTCTGGCTTAACACCGCTGACTGCACGAGCCCGCTGGCAGCTCGAAGAGCCGCGGCAGAAGCTAACCCGCTTAACTGACCAATTGTCACTGGATCGTCCACGATCACCTCAAGTGAGCCAGGATGCGCATCCCCAGGGGGTCGCCAGCGTACCGCCGCCAGCCGCAACCCCTGGCGCACAACGCTCGCGGCGATGCTTTCGTCAGAAACACGATCCATACCATGCAGTAAAGCCCAGGCCAGTGCCCCGGGCACTTCTTGTTTGAATGCATCCCATCCACCACGGGCTGCCACTTCCAGGGTTTCAACAGCATCGAAGTAAGAAATTGGCGGCAGCATGCTACTCCGTGCCATCTGTTCCAACCCAGCTAGGCGGTTAAGTCCGGCGTAAAGAAGTCTACCTCCAGCCGCGAGGCGTTCATCTGAAACTCGACCGGCCCCGATCACCAAGGCCAGGCTCCCTTCGGAACCACCCCCCCAAGGCACTTCCATGATCTGCGCCGGTACCCGTGGCGCCACAACGGTGATCCGAACCGAAAGTGAATCAAGACTTGCCTCCTCGAAAGGACCAGCCTCGAGAACCCTCCCAGATAGCTCAAGCCGTGCTATCCAGGGACCAGATTCTGGGTCTAGGAAGATTCTTTGGAACGTCGCCGGACGGTGTGGCCGTGGGGGTACCGAGGGCCCAGGGGGATCAGGCTCGGTATCAAGAAGTGGTCCCAACGGCCTGGAAACTGGCTCGATCGGCCCGGGTAAAGTTGGCAGATTGGGCGCGCCAGGAGTGTGGTGTAGCTGCGGCAACAATCCGAGCCGTACACCGATACGTTTCAGCTCCTGAAGTTCCCTGCTCACCAGTGTTTCGGAAAGCTCCCATAGCTTCACGGCGTCCCTTGAACGGGGCGTAAATCCCAGCAACACCGTTTCACCGACAGCCTGCGCCACCGGCAACTCGACTTCCATGACGATGAGGTCCCCATGGCGCAACTCAAGTTGAACACGGGTTTCTAGTTCTGACGGGAGCTCCCCATGCCATTCGGATGGCGGAACCATGGACTCTCCAACAACAGTACCAACGAACGATGGATCAAGATCAACCCATTCCCCATTGCGTCGTGCTTGAATCCACCAGTGATCGGCGGCACCCTCCAACCACCGTGGCCATGGGTCGCCAGCCTCAGGAGCCTTCGGCATACTAGTCCCCATCACTAGAAGCGCTGCTTGCGACCAATTTAACCGGCCACGCGCTAAACGAGCCTCCCCTCCACGTGCTTCTAGCAGAGCGGCGAGCAAGAGCGCTTGATCAATGGCGTTACCAGCCCCTGATTCAAGTGTCCCACGTGCTCCCCGAACACTCCCCTCGTAGGGTGCGTACTCAATCGCCCCTTGGACGAATAGAAACGGAGCCTCCCACTCGGGAGGCAGACGGGCGGCGGCACCGGCAATGCTATATTCCGTGCCCGCTACCGGGCGAGCAAGATCTCTCGCGACACCACTCACGTCGACACGTTCAAAGAACGCGCGCAAGGTGCGCAACTCGTCGAATCGAATCGGCCTCACCAAGTCCCAATTCGTCGATACGTCCTCGATTTCTTGGGCTATCACCGACGACGGGGCCCACAACTGAACCGGTTCGGTTGCCGCTAAAGATACAACGATAAGAGCGGCCAGCAATCCAGCCAAGACAATATATACGCGAAGCATAAAAGAGAAAGTAATGATGGCACGACGCACTGTCAATCAAGCAGACAGTCATATCTTTGCCCCTGCTACACTCCCATCATGCGAAGTTTTTGGGTGCTGATCATTCTTGTACTGGGGATGCTTGCCTCTGTGGCATGCACGCAACCGGTCTCAAACTATCCCGAGCTCGTTCTGACCGGCGGAGTTATCTACCCACTTGGAGATTCCAATGCCCCGGTACCAGCTTTGGCGATTCGTGGTGACAGAGTCACCGCGCTCGGCAATAACGCAGAAATTCTTGAGCTTGCTGGCCCGTACACTCAACAGATGGACCTCGAAGGGAGCAGCGTACTAGCCGGAACGTACGATGCATGGATAGACCTTGAGGCATTGGGTCGCTGGAGTTCAACTTCATTCGACGTTCGTCTCGCATCAAGCATTGAAGAAGTACAAGCAATGGTTCGCAACGCGTCCGGAACGAATACCGCCAGCGGGTGGATCATTGGTTGGGGATGGGACGAGAACGATTGGCCTACGCCGATGCTTCCCGACCATAGTGCACTCGATGCGGTGACTACCGAGCGGCCTATTTTACTGTTACACCGCAATAGACAGTCAGCATGGCTGAACAGTCTCGGTATTGCATCCCTACCCAGCATAATGAACGCGGTGGACCCTGACACCATGACTTCTGTGGCTATTAATCAAACCAACGGTATTGTCACTGGACCTTCCTTGGACACCATAGTGAACGTGCTTACCGGAGATGCCAGGGAACGTGCCATATGGCTCGGAGAGGGAGCACGCCACGCGGCGAGTCGTGGAATCACCCGGGCTGGAACTACGCCGGTCGACGCAGAAACCATTGAAACCCTCCTTGAGCTTGAATATCACGGCCTCCTGCCATTGCGTGTCGATATCCGCCAGACGCCGCGAGCGGCTTTAGCGTATAGAGGAAGTAATCTTGAGCGGCAAGTACAAGAGAGTGTGCTGATTAGCGTCACGGCCGTTGGGCTGCGACTCGACGGCCCCTTGGCGTCAAAACTCGCAGCTCTTACGGCTCCTTACGAGGGCCACACAACGACCGGAAACCCAACCAATACCGAGGCAGTCTCCGTGGCAGCGGCTGCGAGTAATAAAGCCGGGTTGCCTCTCCATGTGCACGCATCAGGAGACCGCGCCATGAACACAGCCCTCGACGCCATCGCCGAAAGCGATGTCGCTGGCGGAATGATCATTGGTTTTGATCTTCTCCCGGAGGAAGAAGGGGCCGCTCGGGCGGCCGGGCTAAACGTTGCAATTGCTGCAGCGCGCTTTTCAAATGACATATACCACTTAGATGAGTTGCTCGGAATCGAACGTACGGCACGGGCGCATGCCTGGAGTGACCTAGTCGCCGCTGGAGCACTCCTGAGTTTTGCGTCTGACGCCCCGACCTATGAATTGCGTCCGTTAGCAACAATGGCAACAGCACTAACTCGACAAGACGTCAGTGGTTACCCTGCTGGCGGCTGGAATGCCTCTCAAATAGTTCCGCATACCCGACTTATTCGGGCGCTAATTGGCAGTCCGGCCAAGCTTGTTTCTGGCAGTTCTGCGGACCTTGTAGTTTGGAGTGAAGATCCAATGACGGATGACCCAGTGGCACTTCGCCGCGCAGAGGCGATGCTAACGATTGTTGCTGGTCGCGTTGCCTACAGTCGTGCTCTTGTCGGCACGCCCACGAGCCTCATGCATTAACGCTGAGAACAACGATGGAAACAGACTCCATGGTATCCTGAGTACTCGCTGTTCTTGCCCCGATCGACGTGTGCTAATGATGATCTTTCCGAGGGGCGTGGCGTCCGTGATGATTTTCACATTGCTCGGCGCCGGAGCCTGTGCGCCATCAGGCGAGCCCGAAGTTGTCGCAATCCGATACATACGTGCCATCAGTAGTGGTGATCCCGATACTGCCGTCATGCTACTTGACACGCCGAGGCTCGCAATTAGGGTTGAGGAGGAGATCCTCGTAGTAGAAAGTAGCGGCAGGGAATCGTTCCTTGAGGACTCGATTGAGACTTTACTATGGGGATTGTTTCGGGAAACTCGACCCGTCGATTTCGAATACGGTGCCACTCCGGCCAAGATCGATGGCGATTCGGCGGAGGTTACAGTAACCAAGACGTCTCTAGACGGAACCACCCAAACTACCGCTGTACATTTGCGCAATACCGACCGCGGCTGGCGCGTTTCGGGAGCCTCTCTCGACCGTCTTGTTACCTTCGTGGTACAGCGGTTAACGGAGAAATATTAAACCTGTCGAGCACTTCCCGCTGAAAGACTTGTAAGGAGGAGCCACCATGTCGCGCCTTATTGCTATTCTCACAACTCTCGCTGCCATTTCTATGTTCACGGTCGGATGCGCTGGTGGCAGTGGCGGACCCTTGAGTACCTTGATGGATCAGGTTCGTCTCGACGACCCGTTAGCGGACCGAACATATATCCAAAATCAGGATGTCATCGAAGTATCTGAGTCGGTTCCTGCCCTCATTGAATATCTTTCGAACGACGAATCACCGAAGGTCAATGCCTGGGCAGCACTGATATTGGGCCGCATCGGAGACCCTCAGGCTGTGCCGGCACTAACCGCGGCGTTAAGCAATAACGACGCCGACACTCGAAACCGTGCTGTCGGTGCCCTCAGTCTCATCGGGGAAACTGAGGCAGAAGAAGCCTTCATTGAGGCACTCCGGTCGGGTAACCGGGATGCGCGGATCACGGCATTGGTGGAGCTTGAGAAAACACTTAGCATTAACGCAATCCCCGCGATAGCCGATACGGCGCGAGCAAATGATGGGATGGTGAGTAAGAATGCCATCGACACGCTGGGTGGCATCGGCGATGCGTCGTCGACAGCACCGCTTGTGGAGATTGCCCTCAGCACTAACATGGACGACAACCTCCGCCGCGCTGCCATCATGAACTTGCACCGGATGACGATTCCAGAGGCAGCTGCAGGGCTTCAGGAAGTCATTGCCGGGCTTGCTGGACAAGAAGGCACTGACGAACTCCTTCAGCTGGCCCGCGACCAAGGCTAATTCTTCCCGGTTTCAGGATTCATGGAGGTTCACCCCGAATGGATGAGACTGCTCTCGATTCCATCCTTGAAGTACAGGAAGCTGTAGAGGCACCCGCCGATTTTATTGCCAACGCAGTTATTGCTAACCCCGCTGCCCAACGCGCCTCTGCAGCGGAGGACCCAGAGGCGGTATGGGAAGCTGCAGCTAATGAACTTGAGTGGTTCCGACCTTGGCACACCGTTGTCGAGGGAGATCCCCCCGACTTTTCTTGGTTCCCTGGCGCCCAGTGCAACATTGTCTACAACGCCATTGAGCGACATCTCCTAACCTGGAGGCGGCACAAGGTAGCGCTAATTTGGGAAGGGGAAAACGGCGACCGGCAGGTGTTCACCTTTGCCGAGCTCGCCCGTGAGATCAACCTGCTCGCCTCTGCTCTGCGGGCACGCGGGATAGGCAAAGGTGATCGAATTACCCTGTATATGGGTGTGTCACCACAGCTTGCTATTGCAATGCTGGCATCGGCCAAAATCGGGGCCGTCCATAGCGTTGTGTTCGGTGGATTTTCCGCTGATGCACTCCGTGACCGTATCCAGGATGCCAAAGCCAAGGCACTGATTACTGCAGATGGTGCCTACTATCGGGGCAACGTTGTCCCACTCAAATCTGCAGCCAATGCCGCCGCCGCTGAGTGTCCCACCCTTGAGTGCGTCATTGTCCACCAACGCTGTGGCGTCGAGGTCGAGATGGTCACCGGTCGCGATATCTGGTGGCACGACTTTGTCGCTGACGCTTCTACCGAAGCAGACACAGAGGTTATGGAGGCCAACGACCCACTGTACATTCTCTACACTTCTGGAACGACTGGCCGCCCGAAAGGCATCCAACATCGACATGGCGGCTATATGGTGGGTACCTACCTGACAACTAAGTGGGTCTTTGATCTGAAGGACACTGATTTGTACTGGTGTGTAGCTGATATGGGTTGGGTCACTGGCCACTCTTATGTGGTGTATGGGCCCCTGCTGAACGGCACCACGGTCTTTATGGCCGAGGGAGCACCAGACTACCCAGACATGGGCCGCTGGTGGCGAACTATTGATCGATACGGAATAAATATTTTGTATGCTACTCCAACCGCTATTCGCATGTTCATGCGTGCTGGCGAGGATTGGCCAAACCAGTTTGACCTTTCCAGCCTACGTCTATTAGGTACTGTAGGTGAGCCGATCAATCCCGAAGCATGGCGCTGGTTTGATCGCGTCATTGGCAAAGGCCGTTGTCCAATCGTCGATACTTGGTGGCAAACGGAAACTGGATCGATCCTAATTACAACGCTTCCTGCGGAACCACAGAAACCTGGTTCAGCAGGCCTTCCTTTCCCAGGCATCGACGCCGAAGTGGTGGACAAGGAGGGTAACCCGTGCGCACCGGGCAAAGGTGGCTGGCTTGTAATCCGCAGGCCTTGGCCATCGATGTTGGCAACCATCTATGGGGACCACGACCGGTACGTTGAAACATATTGGGCAGCGGTGCCCGGCTGCTACGCGGCCGGCGATGCAGCTGTGCGTGATACAGACGGATACATTCGAGTACTCGGCCGCATGGACGATGTGCTAAACGTCGCTGGTCATCGGCTCGGAACCATGGAAATCGAAAGCACGTTAGTTGCACATAACGCGGTGGCCGAGGCTGCAGTTATCGGCGTAGCCGATGACCTTAAAGGCCAAGTACCAAAAGCGTTTGTGATTCTTTCCGTCGGCACGAACGCCAGCGACAACCTCCGCAATGAATTACGGGACCATGTGGCTCAAACTATCGGGA
Source organism: Acidobacteriota bacterium (assembly GCA_002731215.1). Classification (GTDB taxonomy): domain Bacteria; phylum Acidobacteriota; class UBA890; order UBA890; family UBA890; genus UBA890. Next base: position 42,946 of record PCAP01000008.1, read on the forward strand.
AAATAGCTCGTCCCGGTTCGGTCGAGTTCGTCGAAACATTACCGAAGACACGTTCCGGGAAAATCATGCGTCGCCTTCTGAAGGCCAAAGAAGCTGGACACGAAATTGGTGATACCTCGACCCTAGACCCAATGAGTTTTGCCGACGGAGAAGAGTAAGGGCAGCGAGGGACATCAATGGGCAAACAGGCCCGATCGACTCAGTTAGCGAGAATAGCGAAAATGCAGTGGACCGTGGGGGATTCGAACCCCCGACCTCCGGCATGCGAGGCCGGCGCTCTCCCAACTGAGCTAACGGCCCAAAACAACTGCCTAGTCCGATGAACCTGCCGCACCCACCATCTCGATGATGACCATCTCGGCTCGATCACCAGCCCGGGCGCCAAGACGCATGATACGTGTGTAACCGCCCGGTCGCTCAGCGTAGCGAGGCGCTAATTCATTGAACACTTTGCTCAGAACATCCTTGTCTCGGATGACTCGGGAGGCATGGCGACGAGCATGAAGTGTGTCGCGTTTACCTAGCGTTACTAGCCGTTCAGCAACAGGACGAACCGCCTTGGCTTTAGCTAGCGTTGTCTTTACACGTTCATGACGTAGCAGATCTGTGGCAAGGTTCCGAAGCATTGCTCGGCGATGCGAAGCATCACGGCCCAGCTTGGCGACCTTTTTCCGGTGGCGCATGGTTCGCTACTCCGTATCGCGATGTGTCAATCCGCCGGTGGGACGGGCGGCAGGTCGGACAAATCCATTCCGGGGGCCAGATCAAGTTCTGCAAGGACTTCTTTTATTTCCTCCAGAGATTTCTTGCCAAAGTTTTTCGTCTTGAGCATCTCGGATTCAGTCTTTTGGACCAAGTCCCGAATCGTCTGAATGTCAGCATTCTTCAAACAGTTGTAGGACCGAACCGACAGTTCAAGCTCATCTACAGGTCTCTCCAATGTGGCCTGAAAGGCGGTCAGGTCCTCATCTGGTTCTTCGACCTCTGCTTCCGGTTCCTCCTCAAAATCAACAAAGATGGCAAGATGGTCTCGAATCAGTTTTGCGGCAAGGGCCACAGCGCGGTCAGGTGTAACTGTACCGTTAGTCCAACATTCGAGAACCAACCGCTCATAACTCGTATCACGTCCCAGGCGAGCAGTCTCAATCGCATAATTAACTCTGCGCACAGGCGAGTGTACCGAGTCCATCAAGATCCAACCGACGCTCATATCTTCTTCAAGATTGCGTTCAGCGGATACGTACCCGCGACCATTACAGAGACGCAGCTCCATTGACAAATGGCCACCTTTCGACAGGGTGCAGATATGTGTGTCAGGAGCCAGGCATTCGAAATCCGGGTCTTCCTCAATATCCCCGGCGGTTACCTCTCCGGCCCGCTTTACATTAAGAACGAGGGTTTTAGATTTGTCAGTGTGCAGCCGAAAAGGAATGTCCTTGAGATTCAGAATCAGATCGGTAGTGTCTTCAACAATGTCTGGGAGTGAACTGAATTCGTGCAGCACACCTTCGATCTTGATACCGGTGATTGCAGCACCCTCGATAGATGAGAGCAACACGCGGCGCATGGCATGACCAACCGTAACCGCAAAACCCCGCTCGAACGGCTGAGCAGAAAATTTGCCGTAACGGTCCGTTAGTGACTCCAGATCAAACTCAAGCCTCTTGGGCCGCTGGAAACCGGTCCAAAGCATTCTCCTCATCCTTCCTGATCCCCCCGCAGGGCGGGTACGATTCTCTTCTGTTGTGTTGTCGAGGGACCCGTTACTTCGAGTAAAGCTCGACGATTAGCTGTTCTTGAATTTCGATATCGATGTCCACACGTGTCGGCAATTGGACTACGCTCCCCTGTAACGCGTCGAGATCAGCCTGTAACCAGTTAGGCGTTTGGACAGCCGCAGCATTTTCAGCAGCCATCTTGATTTCGACATTGTTCTTCGAGCCCGGTGCCACCGCGATAAGGTCACCCTGACTAGTTTGATACGACGGAATATCGATACGACCACCATTCACTTGGATGTGCCCGTGTCGGACGATCTGCCTGGCATGAGCGCGCGAAAGAGCCAATCCAATCCTGTACACGACGTTATCGAGGCGCCGCTCAAGACCAATTAGAAGATCCTCACCGGTGATCCCGCGGCGCTGTGCCGCCTCTTTAAAATACTTACGGAACTGACGCTCGAAGATGCCATAAATACGTTTGACCTTTTGCTTTTCACGTAACTGCACCTGATAATCCGATGGGCGACGGCCTCGACGTCGACCATGCTGCCCTGGAGGGTAGTTACGGCGCTCAATGGCACACTTGTCCGACAAGCAACGGCTGCCCTTAAGAAACAGCTTAGCGCCTTCGCGTCGACAAAGTCTGCATACGGGACCACTGTAGCGAGCCACTACTTCCTCCTATGCCTGTCCTCAGACCCTGCGGCGCTTCCGTGCACGGCACCCGTTGTGTGGGATCGGGGTAACGTCGCGCACCGAAATGACGTCTAGTCCAGCAGTCTGCAGGGCCCGCATCGCCGATTCGCGGCCCGAACCTGGACCCTTGACACGAACCTCCACACGCTTCATTCCATGCTCTCGTGCCTTCTGCGCCGCGTCTTGGGCGGCGATCTGTGCTGCAAACGGTGTCCCCTTACGCGAACCCTTGAAACCATTTGAGCCAGCACTCGACCAAGCCACCGCGTTTCCGTCACGGTCTGAGATTAAAATCAAAGTGTTATTGAACGAGGCCTGGATATGGGCAATACCATCAGGCACGTTCTTCTTAACTTTCTTTTTTCCTGTTTTGCGTTTTTCCATCTGATTATGCGTTCCTAGTGACGTGCGACCGCCTTCTGCTTTACGGCCAATCGCTTAGGGCCCTTCCGAGTGCGAGCATTGGTCTTAGTTTTCTGGCCTCGAACCGGCATGTTGCGACGGTGGCGAAGTCCACGGTATGAACCGATCTCAATCAGTCGTTTGATGTTCATCTGAATTTCCTTGCGAAGATCGCCTTCCACCCCCCCATCACGGTCAATAATCTGGCGAATACGACTGACTTCTTGCTCAGTGAGGTCCTTTACCCGTTGATCCGGCTCGACTTTAGCGCTGGCAAGTATTTCAAGCGACCGTCCTCGACCAATGCCATAAATACTGGTCAGCGCAATCTCGATACGCTTTTCCAAGCGCAAGTCAATTCCGGCAATACGAGCCATCCCCAAGTCTCCTTCGACAAACCTAACAGCGGTTCAGCCGACTACCCCTGTCGCTGTTTATGCTTCGGGTTTTCACAGATCACATACACCCGTCCACGACGGTTGACGATCTGGCACTTGTCACACATACGACGCACTGATGCACGAACCTTCACGAATAACACCTTTCGGGGGGTTGTCCTGCACGGACGTGAAGCAGGCTATTTTACCAGCCTACCGCTCCGTCCGACAGCCAACCCGAACCTTCATTTGTAACGATATATGATTCGTCCCCGAGACAGGTCATAGGGAGAAAGCTCAACAAGCACCTCGTCACCTGGGAGGATACGAATAAAATACTTGCGCATCTTCCCTGAAATGTACGCTAATATCTTGTGTCCGTTCTCCAGTTCGATACGAAAACTGGCGTTAGGCAAGCACTCGGTAACCTTTGCTCTAACTTCTATTACTTCTTCTTTTTCCGACATGCGTCCTCGAGATGAATTCCTTAAGCGTAACCACTTGCTTTACGCATATGCGCCTGTGGCGCGCTCAGAATCCAGGGGCCTTCTTCAGTTATAGCCACGCTGTGCTCAAAATGAGCCGACGGTCGACGATCCTTGGTAACGGCAGTCCAACCATCGCCCAGGATCTCAACTTCATGAGTCCCCATGTTAACCATAGGCTCGATCGCTAAAACCATTCCAGCACGTAGCCTTTGACCAACCCCTGGCCGACCGAAATTGGGAATTTGAAGGTCTTCATGTAACACCGACCCAATACCGTGACCGACAAACTCGCGAACAACAGAAAATCCAGCCGTCTCAACGTGTGACTGCACAGCATATGAAATGTCTCCAACACGTTTCCCAACTCGGCATTGATCAATGGCACGTTGCAGTGACTCCTCAGTTACCCGCAAGAGTCGCCCAATTTCGGCATCCACCGGAGGAACAGCTACAGTCGTGGCCGAATCACCATAGAAGCCCTCAATTTTGACTCCCAGGTCCATACTAACCACGTCTCCTGGCGCAACTTTGCGCTCGTGCGCCGGAATACCATGCACAATTTCTTCATTCAATGACGCGCAGACACTCCCCGGAAAGCCACGATATCCCTTAAAGGCAGGATCCCCTCCAAGTTCACGCACCCGACCTTCGGCGTACTCATCGAGCTCGCCTGTGCTGACTCCTGGCTGCACGCGCTGAACAAGCTCGCTTAAAACTTGTGAAACCACCTGGTTGGCACGGTGCATGATTTCAAGTTCGGTCCTCGATTTGCAAATAATCATCCCTGTAGATGCTCCCGCACAGTGGCGTCCATTCGGTCAAAGATTTCGTCAACCGTGCCAATACCAGCTATCTCTGTCATGACACCCTTGTCTCGGTAAAATTCCACAAGCGGTTCGGTAAGTTCCCGGTAGACGCGCAAGCGTTCCAAAACAACGTGATCTTCGTCATCGTCCCTCTTGCCTGCTTCACCTGCTTTCTCGCGACGACCAGAGATACGCCGGATGACCTCTTCCTCCGGCACGTCAAGCACAAGAACCAGATTGCTTCGTCCTTGGCCAATGCGCCGCACTAGTGGGTCCAGCGTTTCCGCTTGACCCGTAGTACGCGGGTACCCATCAAGGATTGCTCCCGAAGCACAATCGGGTTGAGAGAGCCGATCCTCAACAACTTCAAGCATAACGTCATCCGGGACGAGTTCCCCGGCCTCCATAATCCCTTCTACCCTCTCACCAAGCGGGGTGCCAGCGGCAACCGACGCTCGCAACATATCACCGGTCGAAATCTGTGGAATACCATATTTGGTCGACAAACGAGCAGCTTGTGTGCCCTTGCCTGCCCCGGGAGGACCGAGAAGAACAATCAGCACAATGGCGCTCCCAGCAACAACATCAGTAGCGGCGACCTTTGATTCGCCCACCCTTCATAAAACCTTCGTAGTGTCGCATAACTAGTTGACTCTCAACCTGCCTTACCGTGTCCATGGCAACTCCAACAAGAATCAACAAAGAAGTGCCACCAAAATAGAAGTTGATTCCCAGCCCAGTCGTGAACCAGATTGGCAATGCACTGTCCAGAAACGGCCCAATGAAGGGAATCGGTGCAACCTGGAAGCCCGCCATTAAGAACTGCGGTAATAGAGAAACCAACGTCAGGTAGATGGAGCCAATGAACGTGAGGCGGGTCAAGATACCGTCAATATAGTCTGCCGTGCGTTTGCCCGGGCGGATGCCAGGAATGAACCCGCCGTACTTTCTCATGTTGTCAGCCACATCGACCGGATTAAAAATGATCGCTGTATAAAAGTAACAAAAGAAGATAATGCTCGCCGCATACATGATCGTGTACACAGGATGGCCCCAGGTGAGCGCCGCCGTGACTGCTTGCGCCCATGGATGAGTCACAAACTGGGTGATCGTCTGTGGAAACATGATAATCGAAGATGCAAAGATGACGGGTATAACGCCGGCTGTATTGACACGAATTGGCAAATGAGTGCTTTGACCACCATACATTTTTCGGCCAACCACACGTTTGGCGTACTGTACTGGTATGCGCCGTTGGGAACTCTCCATAAGGACGACGAAGCCTGTGACGCCAACCATCATTACAACCAGAATGAACATCGTGAAGATGTTCAAAGACCCGACTTCAAGTTGCGCATAGGTACCAATAATGCCGCTCGGCAAACCCACCGCGATCCCTGAAAAGATCAGTAGCGAGATACCGTTCCCAACACCACGCTCAGAGATTTGCTCACCGAGCCACATTAGAAACGCGGTGCCGGTGGTCAATGTCAGTATCGCCATAAACCGGAATCCCCAGCCCGGATTCAGAACGAACGGTTGGTTGCCAGCTTGAGCCTCAAGCGCGAAGGAGATGCCAGCCGACTGAATGATTGATAACACAACTGTCAGGTAGCGTGTGTAGCGGGTGATTTTCTTTTTTCCAAGCTCTCCCTCCTTCTGTAACTTCTCCAGGTAAGGCCAAACAACAGTAAGAAGCTGCAGAATGATCGAAGCCGAAATGTACGGCATGATGCCAAGAGCAAACACCGTCATCTGGCTGAGAGCTTGGCCGGAAAACAGGTTCACCAAGCCAAAGAAATTCCCCTGCTGCGCGTTGAAGAACTCAAGAATTGCATCGGAGTTAACACCCGGGATCGGGATGTTCGCCCCGACACGAAACACTGCGAGCAAGCCGAAGGTGTACAGAACGCGGTTCCGCAGGTCGGGGATCGCAAAAATATTACGAACCGTGTCCTTCACTCGGTTGCCTCATCGTCGTCGCCTGAAGCCTTGACAGTATCATCCTCATCACTAACAACCTCCGTGGCCTCTGCTGCTGCCACTTCGGCATCTTCCGCGACACTGCTCACCACCACTTCTGCAGTCCCATTCTCACTGCCCTCAACAACTTCTCCATCTGCAGCCCGAGGCTCGGATGTCGTAATCTCAGCGGTTTCAGCCTCAGGATCATTCAGATGGATAACCTCAGCCTTACCGCCTGCAGCTACAATCTTTTCGGCCGCAGTCTTGGAAAAACGATGTGCCCTGACAGTCACCGCAACCTCAAGTTCACCACGCCCGAGAATGACGATGCCGTCAAACCGCCCTCTGGTTAAGCCGGACTTAGCGAGCATCTCGGGATCGATCGTTTCACCGCTGGTGAAACGATCGAGCTGGCTTAGATTCACCTCGGCCCACACTTTACGGAAAGGGTAGTTGCTGAATCCCCGCTTCGGGATGCGACGCACAAGTGGCATCTGCCCCCCCTCAAAGGCCTCCTTCCGCTTGTATCCTGAGCGCGACTTGGCACCTTTGTGACCACGCCCACTGGTCTTGCCAGTTCCTGAGCTACGGCCTCGACCAACGCGTTTACGAGGCTGCCGGGCGCCGGACTTCTTCCGCACGTCGTGCAGCTTCATGATTTACCTCCACTCGTCTTCTTTTTGGTCGTCTTTTTCTTGGTCGTCTTTTTCTTGGCCGTCTTTTTCTTGGCCGTCTTTTTCTTGGCCGTCTTCTTCTTTACCGTCTTCTTCTTTACCGTCTTCTTCTTCGCCGTCTTCGGAGCAGCCGGAACTTCGGCGGACAAGGTCTTGTCCGGCTGCCCAGACTCCTCGACGGCAGCGATGTCAGGTTGCTCCAGCTTTGGTTTTTCCTGCGGCGGATCGGGCCCCTCAATTTGTACGAGGTGTGCAATGGCTCGTACCGTGCCACGGACAGCCGGATTGTCAGGCCGCTCAACAACCTGGCCGATACGACGAAGCCCGAGTGTACGCAGAGCCTCCCGCTGTCTTAGCGTCTGGCCGATGCGGCTACGAACCTGACGGATTCGCAAAACAGATGCGTTCTTTACCACTCTCTCTCGTCCCCCGTCCTCTAGCCGTTAATGTCGCTGTAGCTCTGGTATGGCTCAACGCTGTCGGGGTTGAGTCCGCGCATCTTGGCGATCATCTCTCCATCGCGAAGCTGGCCAAGCGCTTCGAACGTCGCTTTCAGCATGTTGTGCGGGTTATGGGAGCCCAGACACTTCGTCAGGATGTCCTGGTAACCGGCGAGTTCAACCACAGCCCGAATAGCAGCACCCGCAATAACCCCGGTACCGGGAGAAGCAGGCTTGAGCAGAACGCTGCCCGCCCCGAATTTCCCGACAACACGGTGCGGAATCGTTGTCCCCATCATCGGGAACTTGCGCAAATCCTTATGCGCCACCTGGACAGCCTTGCGGATGGCCAGGGGTACTTCTTTTGCTTTACCAAGCCCGTAACCAGCATGGCCATGCCTGTCACCGACAACCACTAGCGCATTAAAGCCGAGGTTCTTACCACCTTTGACAACCTTGGTAACACGGTTAATGGCAACAACAGTGTCCTGAAGCTCGTGCTCCAGCGAATTTGGATCAATTCGATCAATATGGCTCATGGTCAGACCTTCCTGGCTAAAACTCGAGACCAACTTCGCGTGCAGCATCAGCGACAGCGCGGACGCGGCCATGATACGCATAACCACCACGGTCAAATACAATTTTGACAATACCCGCAGCCTTGGCGCGCTCGCCAAGCATTTTGCCCGCTGCGGAGGCAGCTGGGACCGTGGCTCCGTACCTAAAACTCTGCTCCCTAAATGAGGCCTCCTGGGTCGAGACTGATACCAAAGTCTTGCCCTCGACATCGTCTATCAGTTGCAAGTGCAAATGGCGGACGGAACGAAATACCGTGAGACGAGGCCTCTCCGCAGTACCACGCACGCGACGACGAATTCGCTGCCGCACGCCAGCACGTCGGATTTCTTTCTTCTTACGCCGTTGTTTCAACATGTCCCTTCAAGCCCCCAACGCACTGACACCAGCCTTGCCGACTTTCTTGCGTACAATCTCATCGGCGTAACGAATTCCCTTGCCTTTGTAGGCATCAGGGGGCCGGAAACGTCTTATCTGCGCCGCAATCTCACCCACTTGCTGCTTGTCAATGCCCTTGACGAAAATCTTCGTTCGATCCTCAACGTTGATTTCGATCCCGTCCGGCACTGGAAAGTTCACCGGGTGTGAGAATCCGAGTTGCAAGACGAGGGTTTTGCCTTCCATCTTGGCCCGGTAACCAATTCCTTCAATTAGAAGGTCACGATGAAAGCCCTCATGGACACCTTGCACGGCGTTGGCTGCAAGTGCACGGGCCAGGCCATGATATGCGCGGGTTTGCTTCTCGTTGTTGGCACGCTCGAAACGCACGCCACGGTCTTCTTCGATCATAGTGATCCCCGGGGGCACCGGGCTATCCAGTTCACCCTTCGGGCCGCTAATTTTCAGCGCATCGCCCTTCTGTTGGACGGAAACCCCTTCCGGCAAAGTAATTGGCATTAATCCGATTCTTGACATAACTACCAGACTCTACAAATGACTTCGCCGCCAACGCCAAGTTCCCGACAACGACGATCGGTTAACACACCTTGTGATGTTGAAACGATTGCCACTCCCAGACCATTGAGCACAACTGGCACGTCTTCCTTGCCACAGTAGACTCGACACCCAGGTTTACTGACTCGTTCAAGGCGACGAATCACTGGCTTTCGACCCTCCACATACTTCAAAGACAATTCGATGTTGCTAGCGTTCTCACCTTCTCTGAGTTCAATTTTCCCGACAAACCCCTCTTCACTAAGAATACGAGCGATTTCCTTCTTGAGCCCCGAAGAGGGAATGACAACGGAGTCATGATTCGCGTTCAATCCGTTACGGATCCGGGTAAGCATGTCGGCAATAGGGTCAGTCATCATCGTTCTATTTCCTACCAGCTCGCCTTACGGACACCTGGGATCTCACCGCGCAGAGCGCGCTCCCGAAAACAAATCCGGCACATCTGGAAGCGCCGTAAATACCCACGGACGCGCCCACAGGTACGACACCGGTTAATTTTGCGGGACTTAAACTTCGGCTTACGCTTAGCCTTTGCTATCCATGCAGTGGTTGCCACGTTCTATCCCTGTTGCTGTTGTTGGAAGGGAATCCCGAAACTCCGGAGAAGAGCACGTGCCGGCTCGTCGCTTTCTGCAGTTGTGCAGATCGTGACGTTCATTCCCCGGACACGGTCAACCTGAGTGTAATCAACCTCGGGGAAAATCAACTGGTCTTTAAGGCCTATCGTATAATTGCCACGGCCGTCGAATGCATCACGAGACACCCCTCGAAAGTCACGCACCCGAGGCAGAACGATAGAAATCAGTCGGTCAAGAAACTCGAACATACGTTCGCCACGCAAGGTTACCTTAGCACCGATAGGCATACCTTCGCGCAATCGAAACGAAGCCACCGACTTTCGTGCCCTGCGAATACTAGGCTTCTGGCCAGTAATCGCCGTGAGTTCGTCTACGGCTCGATCGAGTTCCTTTATGTCCTGTGTGGCGCGGCCTACACCCACGTTGACGACGATCTTCAACAACTTGGGGACCGCCATCGGGTTTGACAGGCCAAGTTCCTCTTGGAGTTGGCCTTGAAGATCATCCCTGTACCGTTCTTTTAGCCGAGCAACCATAATCAAACCTTATCCAGTGTTGCCCCCGACTTGGAAGCTACGCGAACCCTACTCCCGTCCTGTAGAGTCTTGCGCCTAACGCGCGAGGGAGCGTTTGTCTCAGGGCATACGATCGCCACGTTGCTGATGTGCAACGCCCGTTCACTCTCAACAAGTCCACCCTTGACATTCTTCTGAGGGTTCGATTTCACAGCTTTCTTTACCATATTGACTCCCTCGACAAGAACCTTCTCTTCCCTTGGAAGCACCATCATGACGCGGCCTGTCTTGCCCCGGTCTTTCCCACTTATGACGTAGACCTGGTCGTTCTTACGGATATTGATTCGGCGGGACATGACTACAGCACCTCCGGAGCCAGCGACACAATTCGCATGAATTGGCGTTCCCGAAGTTCACGTGCCACCGGACCGAAAACACGGGTGCCTATCGGCTCGTTGCTGTCGTTAATCAACACCGCTGCATTGTTATCGAATCGAATGTACGAGCCATCGCCACGTTTTGTCTCTTTGGCAGTGCGCACGATCACGGCACGCACAACCTCCCCTTTCTTGACAGTCCCCCGTGGCACTGCTTCTTTCACGGAAGCTGAGATGATGTCACCAATACCAGCCGTCCTTCTAACGCCGGAGCCTCCGATAGGAGTAATGCAGGCAATCTTGCGTGCCCCCGAATTATCTGCGACTTCCAATATTGTTTGCATGCGAATCATGACGAATTCCTCGATAGCGGACGGCTACGTACGCGGAGCACGCTCCATAACTTCCGCCACACGCCATCGCTTGCGGCGCGACATCGGGCGGCACTCAACAATTCGAACCCGGTCACCAGTGCGGCAATCGTTTTTTTCGTCGTGGGCAACAAACTTGCGACGCACACGAACGATCTTCTGATAGAGCGGATGAGGTGAGGCCCGCTCAACTGTGACGACAATAGTTTTATCCATACCATCACTCAGCACGACCCCTACCTCTTCGCGACCTCGTCCCCGGGCCTTAGCTTTGTTAACTATCTGTTCTTCAGCAGCCATCAACCCGTTTCCTTAATCTGTTCCAGTTCCGTGTCTATAGAGTTGTTGCCAGACGTAGTACGAGTTTCTGTCGGAGCTAGCGGCACCTCCACCCCAAGCTCTTTCTCCCTTAACACCGTCATCACACGCGCAATGTCTCTTCGGATACCACGGAGCATCTGTGGGTTCTCAATCTGCCCTGTTGTCTGCTGAAATCGAAGTTTCAGGAGCTGCTCACGCAGCTCCTCCGACTTGGCTGCCAATTCGGCGGGCGATAAATCACGAAGTATGTCAGCCTTCATCCGATTTCCTTCTCAAGACGACGTGTAACGCGTGTTCGTATGGGCAATTTTGAAGCCGCCAATCGCATCGCCTCACGAGCGAGTTCCTCAGAAACCCCTTCCATTTCATAAAGGATGCGCCCTGGACGTACCACGGCCACCCACTCCTCGGGCGCGCCTTTTCCCTTTCCCATGCGGGTCTCGGCCGGCTTTTTCGTAATCGGCTTGTCAGGGAAGATACGGATCCAAACTTTCCCACCGCGCTTCGCGTGGCGCGTCATCGCAACACGTGCGGCCTCGATCTGGCGATTCGTAATCCACCCGCATTCCACTGCCTGAAGGCCGAACTCGCCAAACTTAACCACTGCGCCACGTGTGGCTTGCCCGCGTCTCCGCCCACGGTGAACTTTGCGGCGTTTAATCTTTTTTGGCATCAACATTGTTCAGTACCTCCAGAACCAAATCGCTGCGAACTCACTAGCCTTTCGCCCCGCGGCCCTCCACGTCATAAATCTGCCCACGGTACACCCAAACCTTTACACCGATCTGGCCGTAGGTCGTAGCACTCTCCGCAAACCCATAATCGATATCTGCTCGCAAAGTATGTAGTGGCAAATTGCCTTGCAAGTACCACTCCGCACGAGAGATCTCGAGTCCGCCCAAGCGACCGCCACAGCGAACTTTGATCCCTTCTGCGCCGAACCTCATCGCGGTTTCTACTGCGCGGCGCATAGCACGACGGAAAGCAACCCGGCGTTGCAACTGAAGCGCAATGTTTTCAGCAACCAACTTGGCATCGAGCTCAGGACGATGCACTTCTTGGATGTTGACGTACACCTCACGATTAGTCTGGCCTTCGATATCCTTTTTTAGTCGATCGACCTCTGAACCGTTGCGCCCAATCACGATACCGGGACGAGCTGTGTGGATATCGACTTTCAACTTGTTAGCCGCACGCTCGATCTCAACGCGCGACACACCAGCGTGATGGAATCGGCGGCTGATCATCTCACGTAGCGCGATATCCTCATGTAACAGATCAGCGTAGTCTCGCTTGGCGTACCATCGGGACCGCCAGTCCTGTGTATAGCCGAGCCGAAATCCGATCGGATGAACCTTCTGCCCCATATCAGCCCTTCTTCCCTGCTAGTTTGACCGTAATATGGCTAGTTCGCTTAATGATCGGGTGCGCTCGCCCCATTGGCTGGGGGCGTATCCGCATCGGCAATGAGGGGCCCTGATCAACGTAAACCTCAGCAACCACCAGGCGATCAATGTCGATCCCAGGGTCTAGGTTCTCAGCATTAGCAACTGCTGAACGAACCACTTTCTCAAGATCTCGGGCTGCACGACGCTTCGAGAGCTCCAATGTCCCCAGTGCGTCAGATACAGCGCAACCCCGGATGGTGTCCGCCACCAGGCGCACCTTTGTTGGGGCCCCTCTCACATAGCGAGCTGATGCCTGACTGAGAGCTTCCATTTCTCCCACTGCCTCCACCTAACGCACGATCGCTGAGCGGACCGACTTTCCGCCGCCAGAGTGGCTACGGAAAGTTCTTGTTGGGGCGAACTCGCCCAACTTGTGGCCAACCATATTTTCGGTGATGTAAACCGGGATAAACCGTTTCCCGTTATGCACGGCGAGGGTATGTCCAACCATCTCGGGCACGATCGTCGAACGGCGTGACCAAGTCTTAATAACCTGCCGCTCACCTCCACGATTCATCGTTTCAATTTTCTTGGCGAGCGAAGGCTCGACATATGGACCCTTTTTTAGAGATCTTGTCATAGTAAATTAATCCCTCTAGCGCCTACGACGCCCTGCGTTCCGCCCACGCACGATGTACTTACCTGTTCGCTTAGTGTGTCGCGTCTTGGCCCCTTTGGTCGGCTTACCCCAAGGAGTGCAGGGATGGCGCCCTCCTGAAGCCTTGCCTTCGCCACCACCCATCGGGTGATCCACCGGGTTCATCGCGACACCACGCGTATGCGGCCGGCGGCCAAGCCAACGACGGCGCCCTGCCTTGCCGAAACTAATGTTCATATGATCGACATTACCGATCTGGCCAACAACAGCTTTGCAATCCATGTGAATGAGACGAACTTCATTAGATGGCAGGCGGACATGGGCATATTTACCTTCTTTAGCCATAAGTGTCGCCTCAGCGCCAGCACTCCGCGCAATTTGGGCACCTTTCTGGGGCTTCATCTCGATGCAACAAATCGGTGTCCCCAGAGGAATCGAACGTAATGGGAGTGCGTTACCAAGTCGCGGCTCTGCCTCGGGACCAGACATCAGAGTCGCACCAACCCTGAGGCCTCGCGGTGCCAAGATATAACGCTTTTCCCCATCAGCATAATGCAGCAAAGCAATATGAGCCGTACGATTGGGGTCATATTCGATGCTGTGCACCTTGGCTGGGATTCCGTCTTTGTTTCGGCGAAAATCAATGTCGCGGTAAAGTCGCTTATGTCCCCCGCCACGATGCCGAATTGTGATTCGACCCTTGTGGTTACGACCAGAGATTCGTTTTTTTCCCTTGGTCAAGGACTTGAGGGGTTTCGTACCTTTCGAGAGCTCCGGGTATTCCGGAGCTCTTCGGAATCTTGTGCCCGGTGACGTGGGTTTTAATTGCCTCAGGGCCATCGGGTTACACTCCCTCGAAATACTCGATCATCTGTTGGTCAGCTGCCAACTTGACGTATGCTTTTTTCCAGGTTGCAGTTGTCCCTTGGTAGCGTCCCATGCGCTTCTTTTTGCCACGCACATTCAGCACCCGCACATCAGCAACCTTTACCTTGAAAACGGTCTCTACAGCGCGTCGGATGTCGAGAACCGTCGCACGACGGTCAACCTCTAAACACAGCGTGTGATCACCTTCCTTCATGACCGTCGCCTTCTCAGTAATCACCGGTCGGCGGATAACATCGTACGCGTTCATTGCAGTACCTCACTAAGCCGCTCAATGCCTTCCCTGGAAATCAATAGCCAGTCATGCAGCAACAGGTCGTAGACATTCAGGCCGAAGTCCTGCGAAACACTCACGCCCGGGAGGTTACGGGCCGCCCGCGCAAGGCCTTCATTTGAAGAACTGTCGTAAATCAGTGTTTTCCCCTCCAGGCCCAAGTCGGCGAGCATCTTAGCAACCTCTTTCGTCTTAGCCACCTCGACCTGAAGAGTGTCAACAACTACGATCTGCTGGTCACGCTGCTTGACCGTCAAAGCCATCTGCAGGGCATGGCGTTGCTTCTTACTGCCAAGTCGATAGCTATAGTCACGTGGTTGCGGGCCAAACGCGATGCCGCCCTTACGCCAGATCGGGTTCCGGGTTGAACCGACCCGGGCCCGACCAGTCCCCTTCTGTCGCCACGGTTTGCGACCACCCCCGGAAACTTCCGCGCGAGTTTTGGTCTTATGGGTTCCCTGTCGCTGACTTGCCTGATAATGCACTACCGCTTCATGCAGCAAAGTGCGCTTAACGTTCCGGTCAAAAACCGAGGCCTTTACCTCGACCTCTCCAGTCGGGTTATTTTCTCGATCTCGCACTGGAATCGTAAGCATCGACCTAGCCCCTTATCGTCGGGCGAATAAAAACATAGCCCTTTTTGGCGCCGGGAACTGAGCCGGCCACAAGAAGAAGGTTCTCATCGGGGTCGATTTCGACAACACGAAGGCCGACCTCGGTGACACGCTTGTTACCCATCTGCCCTGGCATCCGCCGGCCCTTGAGGACCTTGCCAGGGTAGGCAGCCATGCCGACCGAGCCCGGAGCACGGTGGAACATCGAACCATGAGTTGCCTTACCACCACCGAACCCATGCCGGCGCATGACCCCTTGAAAACCACGGCCTTTGCTGGTTGCAGTCACGTCAACTTGAGCAACGTCAGCAAACTGCTCTATTGTCAGCTCGTCGCCGGGGGTTACCTCATCTTCCCCTTCGAACTCGAATTCACGAATGACCCGCACCGATGAACTTCCCGCCTTTTTCAAGTGTCCGAGCAGAGCTTTAGACTGACGTTTTTCCTTGACGGTTCCATCTAAAAGGCCAATCTGAACCGCATTGTAGCCATCGTTGTCCATATTCTTTACCTGAAGGACGACGCAGGGACCCGCCTTGAGTACGGTAACGGGAACATGGTTGCCCGAATCATCGAAGATCCGAGTCATTCCAATTTTTTGACCTATCAGTCCCTTGACCATCTCTTCTTACCTGTCTCGTATTCTTAATGCTCTGGGCCAAACGCCTTGATCTCTACGTCGACCCCGGCTGGCAAATCGAGACGCATCAGCGCATCGACTGTCTGCGGTGTTGGTTCCAAGATGTCAACCAGTCTCTTGTGGGTGCGAATCTCGAATTGCTCACGAGACTTTTTGTCGACATGCGGTGAACGCAACACCGTATAAATACTGCGTTCCGTCGGAAGCGGCACTGGGCCAACGACGCGAGCTCCGGTACGCTCGGCAGTCTCGACGATTTCATACGTCGATTGGTCAAGCACCCGATGGTCATATGCCTTAAGGCGGATACGAATCTTTTGGTCCATTTGCTCCGCTCCAGCCCCTAACTAAACCGTGTTACCACGGACACGTAAGACAACTTCTTCAGTAATACTGTTTGGTACCTTGCTATACCTACCGAAATGCATCGTAAACGTCGCACGGCCTTGGGTAATCGACCGCACATCAGTGGCATAACCAAACATTTCTGCAAGGGGTACCTGGCCTACAATTATCTTTAGACGGTCGCGTGAATCCATCCGCTCAATGCGGCCTCGGCGACTGTTAAGGTCGGAAACAACGTCTCCCATGTACTCCTCTGGAACAACGATCTCTACATCCATAATCGGCTCTATCAAAATCGGGCCGGCCTTCTGCGCTGCGTCCTTAAATGCCATGCTGCCAGCGATCTTGAAAGCAACTTCCGAAGAATCAACTTCATGAAAAGAGCCATCATAAAGTGTCACCTGGACGCCCTCGATTTCGTAGCCAGCCAACGGCCCGGCCTCCATTGCCTCGCGAACACCCTTCTCGACGCTGGAAATATATTCCCGCGGAATCGCACCACCGCGGACCTTGTTAACGAACAAGAACTTTTGCCCTTCCTCAGGCGGCAACGGCTCAATCTCAATCAAGGCGTGCCCAAACTGCCCACGACCCCCCGTCTGGCGAACGAACCGACCTTCCCCTTTTGCAGTCTTGGTTAAACTCTCGCGGTACGAGACCTGGGGCCGACCAACGTTAGCCTGCACCCCAAACTCGCGGAGCATTCGATCGACGAGAACCTCCAGGTGAAGCTCTCCCATACCTGAAATGATCGTCTGGCCAGTTTCTTCATCACGGTGGCGTTCAAAAGTTGGATCTTCCTGGGCAAGCTTAGAAAGCGCATCAGCCAGTTTTTCCTGGTCAGCCTTGGTCTTCGGCTCAATCGCCATCGAGATGACTGGTTTCATAAAATCCATCGACTCGA
>PCAP01000009.1 GCA_002731215.1 Acidobacteriota bacterium
GACTAAAGAGCCGGAGTTCTCCGTTGGGCGCTGGAGTTCATCTGGCAGTGAGCTTCTGCTCACATCAGAACGCGGCTGGCACGTTCTGGATGTTGAGTCCGGTGACATGCGGGACCTCCTCGTCCTCGAGGACGAGGAGCAAGAGCGCCCGCGTCGTGAGATTCAGGCGTGGAGTAAAGACGGACGCTACGTTTACTTCAGCTATTCTGCGAGAGATCGTTGGCAGCGTGGTTTGAAGCGTCTCAATGTCGAGTCAGGGGAGGTAGAGCCACTAGTACTCGACGAGAGTTTATACAGTTCGTGGCACATCTCTGGGGATGGCAGCACCATCGTGTATGCGATGACGGACGGCAATTTACCTAATGAGATCTGGGTGGCCGGTTCCGACTACCCTGTGCCGACACAACTGACTTCGATGAACACGCAGCTTGGAGATGTCGCGCTTACAAACACCGAACTTGTTGAGTACCTCGACGTTGACGGTAATGCCCTGTACGGCATTCTTTACTACCCGATTAATTACGAAGCAGGCCGGACATACCCACTAGTTGCTGAGATCTACGAGCAATTCTTTGACAATGGTTTCAACGAGAACATGAACCTAATCACGGCTCAGGGTTGGTTCGGGTTTCGCCCATCCGTTCGGTTTGAGGAGGGCTACCCGGGGGAAGCGTGGCTGAAGGCAGTTCCCAACGCGATAAATAGGTTAATCGAACGCGGCCTTGTCGACGAGGAGAAAGTGGGTGTGTATGGACAGAGCTACGGGGGCTACGCGACCAACCTGCTCATTACACAGACGGATCGTTTTGCGGCCGCAGCGAACGTGTCCGGCAAGGTAAATATCATTTCGTTCCTTGGCGATTCCCCAAAGATTACGACGCGGAACTATGCGGCGGCCGAGGTCGGTCAAGATCGCATCGGCGCGACTCTTTGGGAGCAACCACACAAGTATGTCGAGCACTCAGCGGTGATGTTTGCGGACAGAATTAAGACACCACTCTTGATGCTTTCGGGAGAGGGTGATTGGAATGTGCCGGCGACAAATCAACGAGAGATGTACTACGCGTTGCGTCGGCTCGGGAAAGAAGTCGTATGGGTGCATTACACCGCTGGTGGGCACGGAGCGGGCCGCTCCAGTACTTCAGAGGACTTCGTCGATCACTGGCAACGTATGTTCGAGTGGTTCGCTGAGCATTTCGACGGCGGAGGGGAAGGCTCAGACTAGGCGGCTCTTCCAAGCCTTCGCGAACAAATGATCTGACCCTTATTTCTCGGTCATATTTCTTCTTGTTTTGAATTGAGAACGAGTCTCAATCGCGCTATGTTAGCCATTCAAATAATCCATTTATTGGACCCTACCGAGTTGTCCGGAGTTTCTACAATGATCCGTTCCGAAACACCATGGCCAGGACTAGTCCTCGTCTTAATGACCTTCCTTCTATCGGCCACATTTGCTCCTAACCTCATCTCGTCAGCCATGGGCATTAAGTACCAGGATCCCCAAGAAAAGGCTGGCCAACAAAATACGAACCCAAAACCACCAAAGACCCAGAAAGAAAAAGCGGAGTTGACCATCAAGGAGCGCGTTATGGTGGTTGGTGACCCTGCTGCAATTCGTGACATTCCGGGCTCAGCTCATTTCATAACTCGTTCACAAATGGACGAGAAGAAAACGCTCTTCGGTGATATTCACCGGATTCTCCGACAAGTGCCCGGGGTGAACATCCAAGATGAAGACGGCTTCGGCTTGCGACCCAATATTGGGCTCCGTGGGAGTGGGAGTGAGCGAAGCTCAAAGATCACACTTATGGAGGACGGAGTGCTGGTCGCCCCAGCACCATACGCTGCCTCCTCTGCGTATTACTTCCCTACAGCAGGCCGTATGTCCGCGATCGAAATCCGCAAAGGCTCAAGCCAGATAAAGTACGGCCCCCGTACCAATGGTGGCGCCCTGAACTTGGTGTCGACCCCAATACCTAGCGACCTGGGCATCAATGCGCGTATAGCGGGCGGAGAGCACAGCACTGGCCGATTGCAACTACAAGTCGGCGACTCACAAAGAAATTACGGATGGCTCCTTGAGACGTATCAGATTCAGACCGGCGGGTTCAAGAAACTCGACAACGGCGGCGATACTGGTCACGAGATCCAGGATTATATGGCCAAGTTTCGCCTCAATTCGGATCCGGATGCATCCGTTTATCAATCTCTCGAAATAAAACTGGGCAAGACTAAACAAGTATCCGACGAGACTTATCTAGGGCTTACGAACGAGGATTTTCGCACCGACCCTCTGCGGCGTTACGCCGCGTCTCAAGAGGACGTCTTTCGTTCCGAACACGACCAATATCAGCTGCGATATTTTGCGTCCCTTACTTCCAGCATCGACTTTACTGCCGTCGCTTACCGTAACGAGTTTTTCCGAAACTGGTACAAACTCCAGAGTATTGATGGCACCAAGCTATCCAAAATGTTTGGTGATCCTGCGAAATACGCAGATGTGCTCGCCATTGCGAAAGGTTCAAGTAGTGACGCCAACGCTCTGAAGGTCCGAGCAAACAGTCGCAACTACTACGGTCAAGGAGTACAGACTGTCTTCGGTTGGCGACCCAGCATCGGGGCTGTAACTAACCAAGTTGAGTTCGGACTTCGTTACCACGAAGACCAGGAAGATCGCCTACAGCACGAGGACGGTTACCAAATGGTTGATGGCTTGATGTCTCTTACTAAAAGAGGAGCTGCTGGAAGCCAGAGTAACCGGATCAGCGACGCAAGAGCCTGGGCCGTTTTCGTTCAGGACCAGATTCAATGGGGGAGGTGGAGCATAGTTCCAGGTGTTCGTTTCGAGTCAATCGAGTTGATTCGTACTGATTACTCAAAAATGGACCCAAGCCGCTTGTCTCCAACACGCGTACGTACTAACGAATTCACCATTGCAGTCCCAGGCATTGGACTCGGCTATGACGTTAGCCCCGAGATGAGAATCTTCGGCGGAGTGCATAAAGGCTTTGCCCCGCCCGGCCCCGGAACTGAGGAATTCACAGACGCGGAAGAAAGCATCAACTACGAGCTTGGTGCGCGGTTCGACCGCCGTGGGTTCGGGTTTGAACTAACCACTTTCCTAAACGATTATTCCAACCTCCTCGGAGCCGACACACTAGCTTCAGGAGGTACGGGAACCGGAGATCTCTACAATGGCGGTGAGGTTGGGGTACGTGGCCTTGAAGCGACAGCAAGTTACCAGATTGCCCTTCCTGATAGCCCCATTTTCTCCATACCAATGCGTGGCACGTACACTTACACAGACGCTTCTTTTGAAAACTCGTTCGACAGCAAGTACGGGCCTTGGGGCACTGTGGAAGAAGGCGATAAATTGCCCTACCTTCCGGAGCACCAGTTCGCTTTCGGGATTGGTGTTGAGCTTTCTTCGTGGC
This sequence comes from Acidobacteriota bacterium, assembly GCA_002731215.1. GTDB lineage: Bacteria > Acidobacteriota > UBA890 > UBA890 > UBA890 > UBA890. Next base: position 3,435 of record PCAP01000009.1, read on the forward strand.
GAGCTAGCCTCGATGCCAGCTATAGCAGTCAGATGCGGACCAAAGCATCCCAAGGCGCGATAGACGCATTGAGCGCAACCGACAGCTTTTTCGTCTGGGATTTCTCTACCGAAGTAGAATTGCGAAGGGGCGTAGCAGTGTTTGGCGCTGTACAGAACCTCACGAATAGCGCCTATATTGTTGCGCGTCGGCCATATGGAGCACGACCAGGCCTGCCCCGGACACTGGTCGCGGGAGTGCAACTGGACTTTTAATACAAATGAGGCGGTAATCCTCGATGAGGTCTCAAGTGGTCCGAATCTACTAGGGGCCGTAGACGCTAAGTGGGAATAAGTCTGCAGGTTCAGGCTTATTCCCACACTTTCTTGCTTGGAGAATATTCCGGATATGTAATCATGTTCTCCATGAGAATCGTCAGATTAAGGTTATGTATTCCGCTGGGGAAAGTGGGCAAGTTGGTGTTAGCGGTCCCGTTGTTCTTGATTCTCACTTTGGTGATAGCGCTGAGCCAACCCCAAGCAGATTTGGGGCGCGAACTAGGTGCCAATGCAAAGGCGCGTCAGGTTCTTGCGACTGAGTCCACGCAAGAATGGACACAGTGGGGTGGACCACATCGCAACTTTATATCCGACGCTACCGGCCTGGCTGATTCCTGGCCTGACACCGGTCCACGGCAACTCTGGAGCCGACCGCTCGGCAATGGTCACTCGACGATCATCGTCGAAAATGGGCGACTCTACACAATGTATCGACCCAAGCGGGAAGGGTCGCGAAGTGGTGAGTTCGCCGCGATGGAGTCAGTGATTTCGCTCGACGCAACCACTGGCGAAACGCTCTGGGAGTACTCGTATGCAGCGCAGCCGCTTAATTTTCGCTTTGGTGCTGGTCCCCACTCGACCCCACTGGTGGTTGGAGATCGTTTGTTTACCGCGGGTACCAACAAGCAAATTCACGGATTTGACAAGCAAACCGGCAAACTTCTCTGGTCGCATGACCTGGTCACTGAGTACGGCGCCCCGCCGACGTTAATACGCCCTGCGGTAACAGCTGGCTACGCAGTCAGCCCCTTGGCTTACGGGGAGACCGTAATCGTAACGGCTGGTGGCGATGACCAATCTGTCATGGCATTTCGCCAGGACAACGGTGTTCTTGTGTGGAAAAGCGGCGACTTTCTGATTTCTCCTTCTTCACCGATATTGATAGATCTTGCAGGACAGACACAGCTGGTGGTCGTTGGCGGACAAACAATTAACGGGCTCAATCCTGACACAGGAGAAATCCTCTGGAGCCACCCGCACGACACTGATGGCGACATGAACAACACGACCCCGACCTGGGGAGATGACAACCTTCTATTCGTTTCATCGGCCTATAACGGCGGCAGTCGAGGACTGCGGCTGGACAGGACAAGCGATGGCACCATGGTGAAAGAAGAGTGGTTCACTCGCGACATGCTGGTCATGTACGGAACCACTATCCGACTGGGTGATTTTATCTATGGAAGTAGCGGAGGGTTTGGACCTGCTTTCATCACAGCCCTCGATCTTCGCAGTGGTACTACCGCATGGAAGGAGCGTGGTTTATCACGCGCACATCTGTTGTACGCGGACGGCAAATTGATACTCCTCGATGAAGACGGGAACCTGGTACTTGCCCAAGTCTCCCCCACAGGTATGACCGTCCACTCGCGTGCTGAAGTCTTAACAGGAAGATCTTGGACGGCCCCGACACTCGTAGGAACAACCCTGTTCCTGCGGGATCGGCTGGTGATCAAGGCCCTTGATCTAGGGCCGGGCTAGGTCAGTGGTGACGAGTTGGCCTAGGTGCTCAAAGCGCTTATCTCGACCGGTGTACTTCGAGTTCGATTTCGGTACTGTGGAGCGAAGAGAAAACAAATGAAGCAGGTTTTAATTGCCCTCGCCGTGATAGAGACAGTCGTGATTATTCTGGGCATCTATTACTGGCCGACAATCTCGGAGTGGCTCTCGACCTTCTGATAATGGAGAGGCAAATGTGGACAAACAAGTTCCTCCTATCACCCCTGGTCTGTGTTCTAGTCTGCCTACCGCTCTCTTCGAGTGTGCAAGCGAAGGAAGCCCCCGTTCGTATCTACGAAACGGTGAATCAGAAACTGGCACACGAGAAAGACATGCTCCGGGGGCGAGAGCAACGCATCGCCGCGATCCACGAGCGCTATGTCTTTGCAGACATACACGCTCACCCGAGTCGCTTCCATCGGGCTAACGTTGAGCGCATCGGTGCCGAAGAAGTCGCCCTTTATCGACGCGGTCTGATCGACCTTGTGGTCTGTAACGTCAGTACAGATGCTGCCTTCCAGGGTGGATATGTGAAACCCGACGGAAGCGAAGTGCCGCGGTTGCGAGGCAACGATGTGTATCCAGTTGCTCCCGGAGAGGCTTTTGCCTTTACGCTTGACAGGCTGGCGCGCGTGCAACGAACGATCGATGCCGGGGACGCGGTACACGCGACGAGCCCCGAAGCGGTGTTGGCTGCCAAGCAGAGCGGGCGGGTTTCGTTGATGCCGGCCCTAGAGGGGGCTGACGGACTTGAGAGCAGCGTGGAGAACCTGCGCGATTTGTACGATCGTGGTGTCCGCCTGGTACAGCTGATGCACTTTGTTGACAATACGATCGGCTCAAATCAGACGCCGCCTTACGACGAAGGCGGCCTGAGCGACGTTGGCCGCGATATCGTGCGCGAGGCCAACAGGCTGGGAATAGTTCTCGACTTGGCCCACGCGAACACTCAGACGATTATCGACGCGATCAAAATTTCGTCGTATCCGGTCGTGTTTAGCCACACGGGAGTCAAAGCACGTTTAGATAAAGACCGCCACCTTGAAGACGAGGAAATCCGTGCAATTGCTGCTGCTGATGGCGTGGTTGGCATTTGGCCGACCGCCGATCTCGAGACCATAGAGGAGATGGTTCGGCACATCGATCACGTCAAGCGACTCGTCGGCATCGACCATGTCGCGATCGCTTCCGACTTGCGCGGCATGAGTTACATCGACGCTTTTGGTGACGAGGCTAACTTCCGCGCCATCATCGATGGGTTGCTCGATTTCGGCTACACCGACGACGAGGTCGGTAAGGCGATGGGTGGCAACTTTTTCCGTCTCTGGCAGCAGGTCAGCTCGGTACAGTAGGCTGCCAGCGCAGCCGATTCTGGGCCAGTTCTGTTCGCTTTGCAGGTGGCAACGGCTCACTAGAGATACACCGGCATCTGCCACAGTTCAGTGGTAATGACGGCGTCGGGATGAATGCCAACACCTTCTGTCGCAGCTTCCGTGATGTGGTAGATGTATGCAGATAGTAGCTTCCACAAAATTCTTACAAACGCTCCTGGAGGTACTCATGATTCGTTCGATCCTGGCCGTAACGATTCGGACACTACTCGTACTCGTGTTGTCCACCTTGACGGCACCCGACGTGAGAGCCCAGCAATCTGTTCTGCCCACGATGGAAAAGATCACGAACTATTTGCCGCACATGACTGTTCCCGATGTTCAGGATCTTCGGACGCGTTCGGATATGGTTATCATCCCCGTGGCCTCCCTAGAGCAGCACGGGCTGCATCTGCCCATTGGGACGGATTACCTGAATGGTGTCACACGTTCCCAGTTAATCGCTCAGCAGGCCGACGTCCTGGTTGCCCCCATTCTCCTCCCGGGGCAATCGCCCTACCATATGGGGTTCGAGGGGACGATCACACTCCCGTCCACACTCGTTCAGGAAGTCTACGTCGAGGCGGTGAAAAGTTTGATACACCACGGCTTCAAGCGCTTCCTGATCCTGAACGCACATGGGGGCAACCGGGCGATTACTACGTTCATTGTGGATCGCATCAATCAGGAGACTGCAGGGATAGCTGTTGATTTAGGTGCCGTCCTCGGTCCGTTTCAGGACCGGGAAGCCGTAGCGGGTGACACTGAAGCCCGGCCATCGGAACGAGTGCTCGATCGACACGGCGGGACAAACGAGACATCAACCTCGATGTACCTCATTCCGGAGCTCGTCGACATGGCTGCAGCTATTAACGCCGAACTGACGCTCCCCGATCACCTAGAGGCAATGCTCCCCGAAGTGGTCGCTGGGGACCCCACGGCCCTCGCGGTCTTCCTGGCAGAGGGACTCAAAGACGCATCCACCGGCAAGGGAACATCGTCCGATGAGATGTCAACGACTGGTGTGTGGGGCGAACGTGACCTGAGCGAGTCAACAGTGGAGCGGGGTCGCATCTCAACCGAGGTCATGGTGAACGCGGCTGTGGCGTTTATTAACCGATGGAACGAACTTCGACCTCCTGAAGTGGCGGTGCGCTGATGCCTGAATAGGTACCGGAATTGAACGAGAGACGGTGATTTGAAGTACTCAGGGAGAATTGCCTTGTTTCCAGGGAAACTCGTCCAATGTCGTCATAGAGTTCAGGTGTTTGAGTCCTGTTGAGTATTCCCCCAAAAGGCGTTCCCGGCGTGTCTTTCAGAGGAGCTTCTCTATGTCATACGTAGTAAACGGTTTAGTAGCGGTCCTGACAATGTTGGTGTTCTATACAGGGATGAAAAGGTTGTTATTTGGACAGATTGGATTCCTAAAGGCTCCAAAGGCTCACGGTAGGCTTAAAGTTGCCGGCCTCGTTCTGCTGATTGCCGCGCTTGGTCAAGCGTGCGCGGCCGCGACGTCGCCAACCGATGAGTCCGCGATCGACACTGTAGCGGCCGCATCTCCGACGCCTGGCGAGTCGTGGGAGGTTGCCGCTACGCCCGAGGACAGCGGTTATTCAGCCGAAGCGCTGTCGGCCGCCCAAGCCTACACGGAGACAATCAACACCGCGGCGGTCATGATTGTCGCTGACGGCATCGTTGTCGATCAGTGGGGTGAGACCGAGCGCAAGTTCAACATCCACTCGATCCGCAAGAGTTTCCTCGCGGCGATGTACGGGATCC
>PCAP01000010.1 GCA_002731215.1 Acidobacteriota bacterium
CCTGCGGACGACGAGGGCAACAATGCGACTAAAGTTCCATGGTCTTGAAACAGCATTACCCGAAGACGGCGGCCCGTTAATCTACGCTTTCTGGCACTCGCAGCTTGCCATGATGCCTTGGGTGCAACTCCGTCCACCGAGTGTCATTCCGATTTCGCAATCCAAGGACGGAGAATGGGCAGCGAAATTATTCTCGAAGTTGGGGGCCGACACTGTGCGTGGTTCAACGAGCCGTGGTGGCGGGATGGCGCTCCGAGGATTGGTTCGTGCAGCAAATGACGGGAAGGATCTAGCGATTACACCGGATGGCCCAAGGGGTCCTGCCGAGACGGTACAGGTAGGGGCCATTTGGTTGGCACGTCTCTCGGGGCGTCCGTTGCTCCCAGTTGCCTTTGCCTGCCGGCCCAGTTTTCGCTCTGGATCGTGGGACCGGCTCATTGTTCCGGTTCCCTTTTCGCGCGGCGTCTTCGAATACGGTGAATTGCTCTCGGTGCCGCGGGAGGCCGATGAAACTTCCATAGAACAAGCGCGAATTGAACTTGGCAATCGCATTGCTGCACTCACCGATCAGGCAAGGCAACGGCTGGTAACATAACGTGATGATTCGAAGCATGAGCGGCTATGGGCGAGGAGTTGCAGAGGGGGAAGGGCTTCAGATTTCCTTTGAGCTGCGTTCGGTTAACCACCGATTCTTCAGGCTAGGTTTACGCCTCCCTGCCGGGCTCTCATTTTTTGAGACCACGGCACGCCAGCTGATTTCAGACAGGGTCCAGCGTGGCAAAGTAGATCTGACGGGGACGATTCGGTGTCCAAGTAGCCTACCGGATGTGCAAATCAACGAGGAATTGGCAGCCAGATACGCTGAATCGCTCGCCACTTTAGCCGGCGACCTAGGCATTGAACCAGGAATCGATTTGGCTATGCTGGCCGACTTGCCAGGCGTCGTTTCGGGACAGAGCACTCGGGCCCTGGATCTACATCAAGATAAAGCAAGGGCGGAGGAAGCATTATCTGACGCCCTCGACGAATTCGAGGCGATGCGCACAGCTGAGGGTGTACACCTCGCTGACGATATGAAACAACGCTTTGAGGTTGTTACTAGCATGGTGAGAAGGATCGAAGAACTTACCGTCGATTTACCTCAGCGCTATCGGGACCTTCTCCTGAAACGTATCGAGAGCCTTGTGGAGGATGTCTCAGTTGAGCTCGATCCGGGACGTTTGGCCCAAGAGGTGGCTCATTTTGCCGACCGGTGTGACATTGCGGAGGAGTTAGTACGACTTCGTAGCCACATTCATAAGGCGGCTGGTCAGCTAGATAACGGTGGACCGGTGGGGCGACCTCTAGAGTTTCTCCTTCAAGAGATGCATCGGGAAATCAACACGATTGGTGCTAAGGCCAAAGTTGCAGAAATTGGTGACATTGTTGTCGACGTCAAATGTGAACTGGAACGCATCCGTGAACAGGTACAAAATGTTGAATGAGGCAGGGGAACCTCTCTGTTTTGTCCTTTCGGCGCCTTCTGGTGCTGGCAAAACAACCTTGGCGCATGCCGTATTGCAGAGGCTTCCACAGATAACCCGAACGATCTCCTGGACCACGAGGGACCCACGTCCAGGTGAGAAGGACGGTATCGATTACATTTTTGTGACCCAAGATGCTTTTGATGAAAACGAGACACTGGGTGGATTCGTCGAAAGCGCGGTAGTCCATGGGAACAACTATGGGACACCTGAGAATGAAATCCGCCGCATCCACGACGACGGACACGATGCACTGATGGTAATAGATGTCCAGGGGGCTGAAGCGGTTCGAACGCAGCTTATTGATGCGGTAACAATTTTTGTTTTGCCACCATCCCAGAAGGTACTAGAGAAGCGTCTCAATGGACGAGATGGCGCAGATCCTACTAACGAAAAATCGATCTGTAGGCGTCTCGGTGTAGCGGTGGCAGAGATTGATCATTTCGTGCGGTACGATTACCTAGTTATTAACGACGACTTTAACCAAGCGGTCCGGGAGCTTGAGGCTATTCTGGTTGCTGAGCGATGCAAACAGCGTCACCGGCTGCACCAGGCTGGCAAAATTCTCGAATCGTTTCAGTGATTGGCAGAGGACGGAATGCTGAACGATAGTTTTTACTTGTTTGTAGAAGTGGCTGCGCAGCGAACCATGCAACTAATGCGCGGTGCCAAACCGAAGTTAGACGTGCGAGCCCACAAGTACTCGACGATCGCCTGCGCCGAAGTGAGAGGGGACCTCATTCCCTGGGAGACAGTGACCGATGAACAAATCGTCGCCGAGCTTGCTGAGAAACAGGCTGTTGTTGAAGAAGAGTTGCAGGCTGAGATAGCACAAGCTGATCTGGCGCGAGCCGAAGTAACTCCGGCCGCGGCGAAAGCAGAAAAGGAGTAGAAACGTGCCCGGTTCACGGGTACTCCTCGTTGTTACTGGAAGCGTCGCGGCTTATAAGGCGTGCGAGGTGCTGCGTAGACTGCAAGATCGCGGCGTGGAGGTGCGTGTCGCGATGACCAAGAATGCGGGCAAGTTCGTAAGCCCGTTGACTTTTGCGGCGCTCTCTGGCCATCGTGTTTTGGTCAATTCTTTTGATGACGAACGACCTGAACGTATTCCACACGTCCGATGGGCCGAGGAAAGCGACACTTTTTGCGTTGTGCCAGCTAGTGCTGATTTCATTGCCAAGATGGCGCTTGGAATCGCGGACGATTTTCCATCGACTCTGCATTTGGCTTTCGACGGGCCTGTGTTGGTGGCACCGGCGATGGAAGATCAGATGTGGCAGCATCCTGCTGTTCAGGAAAATGTCGATAAGCTTCGGGCGCGTGGCGTCGCGATTGTGCAACCAACCATTGGCCCTTTGGCCTCTGGTCGTCATGGACCAGGTCGCTTGGCGGAGCCTCTCAATGTCGTCGACGCGATCATGGAAGTCCTCATCATGGAACCTGCCAAGCGTCCGCTTGCTGGGATGCAAGTGCTAGTTTCAGCTGGGCCGACGCGTGAGCACTTCGATCCTGTGCGTGTCTTGACCAATCCGTCCACAGGAAGGATGGGTTACGCGGTTGCTGAAGCAGCCGTGCGCCTTGGAGCGGACGTTGTCCTGGTGAGTGGCCCAACCCAGGTTGCTGAGCCCTTTGAAGTCGAAATTATACGAGTAACCAATGCGGAGGAAATGAGGTGTGAGATGCTGGCTCATGCTGCTCTGGCCGATGTGGTTGTCATGGCAGCGGCGGTGAGCGATTTTCGACCCGTTGCCCCGGTGCCTGAGAAGCTCAAGAAGGCGGCTGGCGATACTATGTCTTGGAAGGTGGAGCGCACCCCCGACATCCTTGAAGAACTGCGGCAACTTAGAGGGAACCGTACTCTTGTTGGCTTTGCTGCTGAGACCTCAAATCTGGAAGCACGGTCAAGAGAAAAGCTTGATCGAAAAGGGTGTGATCTAATCGTCGCCAACCTTGTGGGTACTGGTGGAACTGGCTTCGAAGTTGAAACCAATGAAGTGGTTATCCTCGACCGTCTCGGGGGCAATGTAACTGCAGGCCCAGCGTTAAAGGCTGATATCGCCACCTCGATACTTGATGCCATTCTTGAATTTCGCCAACGTCTCGGCATTGCTAGTCCAGAGAAAGCCGGGTGAGCGTTGCTGCTGACCGTGATTGGTTGCGAGCGCAGCTTGCGGGCCATCTCGAGCGCCTGAATGACGAAGAAGTCTGGGGCCTCGAGATTCCGGGGCCCCCTGCCGCTTCACCGTTGATTGGCGAACCGAACCCTGCGACTTTGACGAATCCAGTGGCTGAAGTGCCGGCAGCAATTGCTCCGGAGGTGTCTTCCGAGAAAAGGGCGGGCTCTTGTGACCCTTCTGGCTTTCGCGACAAGTCGCTTCCGGAGGTTGCGGCTGAGGCGTTGCAATGTGTTGCATGCGGACTACACGAGACCCGCACCAAAGTCGTCTTCGGTATAGGCAACCCAGACGCTCGGCTGATGTTTATCGGCGAAGGTCCGGGCCGAGATGAAGATTTACAGGGAGAACCGTTTGTAGGTCGCGCTGGACGATTACTGACCAAAATCATTCAGGCGATGGGTTATCAACGGGAGGATGTATACATCGCGAACGCGGTCAAATGTCGCCCGCCTCAGAACCGAGATCCGAAAACAGGAGAGATAGAGGCCTGTCGACACTTCCTGATGGACCAGGTGGCGCTTATCCAACCAGATGTAATCGTCTTGTTAGGACGCTCGGCGGTTGGTGCAGTATTGGGGCTCAGTGCGCCGTTATCGAAATTGCGGGGCACTTTCAGAGATTGGAATGGCACCAAAGTGATGTGCACCTACCATCCTGCATATTTGTTGCGGAACCCGAGCGCCAAGGGCATGGTTTGGGAGGATATGCAGCTTGTGCGGGATAAGCTTGCGGCGACTACCGAAAACTGACATTGCAGACTGAAGACCTTTTTGAAGGCATACGCGAGGACGCTTATGCTGAGGTCGCTGTACCGTTGCCGGTTGCAAGGCCATTCACGTATCGGATCCCGGAGCATGCCGTCTCCTTAGTGATGCCTGGCTCGCGTGTTTTGGTGAACGTTTCCGGTCGCCAACTTACTGGAATCGTGGTCGCGACGCGCACGAGTCCCCCCCGAGATCTAGCCCCTGGCAAGATTCAGTCGCTCCATGATTGCCTCGACCCGCTTCCATTGATGTCCCCGCTCTTGTTAACGCTCACCCGGTCGGTCGCAGGCCAAACGATGTCCAGCTGGGGTGAAGTGATACGCACCGCATTGCCTTCCGGCCTTGATCGTGTTGCGCGACGGCGAGTGGCACTGACCCCTACGGGAAGAAAGGCCGCGTCAGAAGAGTCGTTAGCCAAAGGTTCGCTACAGACAGCATCCCTGAGTCTCCTGGAAGTGTTACTGGACGCAAAAGGCCAGACCAGGACAATTGGCACTTTAGCCCGCCGCATCGGTGATTCTGCCATCTGCGCGCATCTCTACGAGATGGCCCAACGAGGTTGGGTCTACATCGAAGATGAATGGTCTTCGGGAGTGGGTGGCCGTTGGCAAGACGTAGCTATGCCGATGCGCCATATCGCACTGTCAAAAGCCCTCGAACAGACAGAGAGGGCCCCGGCACAACGCCGCGTTATTGACGTGCTCTGGGACAACACGCAAGGAATTAAGGTTAAAGCTCTCTGCGAAAAAGCTGACTGCGGGGTGGCTACGGTCAAGTCACTTTTCGTTAAGGGCCTCATCAAGATTCGGCGCAAACCGTTGGATGATGAAGAACAAAGCAAGTGGTCGGCGACCGACGACGGTGCCGGGCGATTTTGTCTGATGGACAGCCAGGAGCAGGCACTTGATCGAATTCTAAACCTCAATGAAGGATTTCGTAGCCTGTTGTTGCACGGAGTAACCGGTAGTGGCAAGACAGAGGTATATCTGCGGGCTGCTAAACGGACGATTGAGGGCGGCCGCAAGGCTCTGCTACTGGTTCCCGAGATTGGCTTAACGCCGTTGTTAGTGCACCGTGCCAAAGCGGTACTTGGTGACGACGTTGGGGTGATGCACTCGGGAATGTCGGACGGTGAGCGCTTGTCGAATTGGTGGCGTGCCCGAAATGGCTGCATTCGAACGGTGATAGGACCGCGCTCGGCGGTGTTCGCGCCTCTTGATAACGTCGGCCTTATCATCGTTGACGAAGAGCATGATTCTGCCTACAAGCAGGACGAAACGCCACGTTATCACAGCCGCGAAGTTGCCCTATGCAGGGCACGACTTGAGGGTGCTTCGATCGTCATGGGCTCTGCAACACCTTCCATCGAGACGTTCTTTGCTGGGATGGGTGGTGCCCATGAGGTGCTGTCGATGCCCGACCGAGTTGCTAATCGATTACTACCGAAGGTGGATGTAGTCGATATGCGCGTGGAATGGAAGCGGGCGGGCCGAACCTTGTTGTCTGAACGGCTCGAGGACGCCATTGAAAAGTGTCTAGGAAGGGGAGATCAAGGGCTCTTACTGCTTAATCGACGTGGTTTCTCGGCCTCACTCCGTTGTCGTTCCTGCGGTGAGCACATCTCCTGCCCAGAATGCTCAGTGAGCCTCACCCCACATCGAGCAGATGAGATTCTCCGTTGTCACTATTGCAATCATAAGGCCGCAATTCCAGGGACTTGTCCGAAGTGCGGTTCACCCCAAATCCAAGCGGTTGGTCATGGTACTCAGCAGCTTGAGCAGGTCATTTGTCAGCGATTCCCCGATGCTCGGGTAAGTCGCTTCGATGCCGATGAGACACGTCGCAAGGGTGCACATGCCCAGATTTTGTCCGCCTTTGGCCGTGGCGAAATCGACCTCTTGGTTGGCACCCAGATGTTGGCCAAGGGGCACGATTTCGCCGGTGTTACGCTGGTAGGTGCAGTAGGTGCGGACGATGCCTTGGGACTGCCAGATTTTCGGGCAGCAGAGCGGACGTTCCAGTTGCTCACCCAGATGGCAGGTCGTGCCGGTCGCGGAGAAACACCAGGGATGGTGATTTTGCAGGCGTATCAGCCGGAGCATTACGCTATCAAGGCGGCTGTTGAGCATGATTACTACACCTTCTATGAGCAGGAAATTGAGTTCCGTCGCCGCTTTGTGTATCCGCCCTTCAAGGCGTTGATCGCTTGCTTGTGTCGAGGCACCAACGCCGCCGTTGTCAAAGAAGAGGCTGCCTGGCTTGCTGGGGCGTTACGGGCTGCCGCGCCGTCAAGTGTGAAGGTTTTGGGGCCTGCTGCCCCTCCACTTGGAAAGCTCCGTGGGAAGCACCGCATCCAAGTTTTACTCCGTGGTCATGATCGGTCTGGGATGCGAGCCTTACTGGAGACAACCATCGAAGACTTGGGGAAGCAACGACGTTTACCAAAGGACCTTAAGATCGATGTCGACCCACTGAATCTAATGTGATTTTCGTAGTAAGAAATAGGGCGGTGTGCCATCCAGGGACTCCTGCCAGTTGGGGGAGATGCAATATCCCACAAGATAGATCGCACGTCATAAGAGTGATTTGCTTGAAAGATGGGCGATAAGTAGGAGATCCGCAAAAGATAGGAATGGCAGGCTCGACAAAATTCGTTATAGTCGGAGGCAATGAGCCAACGCGAACGTCGTACATTCGTCCACCTTCATAACCATACGAATTTCTCGTTACTGGACGGTGCGACACGGATCGAACAACTCGTTTCTCACTGCTGCGCGGAAGGGATGCGGGCCGTCGCTATTACCGACCACGGAAATATGTTCGGGGCGGTGCAGTTTTACCGCAAGGCTCGCGATTCGGGCATAAAGCCTCTGCTTGGCATGGAGGCGTACCTGGCTGCGGGTTCGCGACACGACCGTGGAGAGGCGAGTGCCGGGCGGGAACGTTTCCACCAGTTGCTTTTGGCCAAGGACCAAACCGGTTACCGCAACCTGATGAAGCTGTCATCGGTTGGTTACCTGGAGGGTTTCTATTACAAGCCACGGATTGATAAGAAGATCCTTGCTGAACATGCTAAAGGTCTCATTGCGACGAGCTCCTGCCTTTCGGGAGAAGTTCCTCAGTACCTGCTGCGCGGAGATTACGAGGGCGCCCGAACAGCTTTGGGTGAGCTGGTAGAAATCTTTGGGCACGGCAACGTATACGTGGAGCTGCAAGACCAAGGTCTGTCCGAGCAGCGACAGATCAACCCCGAGTTGATTCGTCTTGCCGGCGAACTCGACTTGCCGCTGATTGCGACTAATGACTGTCACTACTTGTTGAAGGAAGACGCCCAAGCGCACGATGCGTTGCTTTGTATTCAAACGGGGAAGGGAATGTCACACCCCGCGCGGATGAAGTTTCCCAACAATGAGTTCTATGTAAAGACGGCGACGGAGATGTGGGACATCTTCGCCGAGGTTCCTGAAGCTATTACCAACACGGAAAAGGTCGCAGAACGTTGCAACGTGGTGCTCAATTTCGAGGAAAACCATCTTCCCAGGTTCCCGGTCCCCGAGGGGCAAACACTCAACGATTACTTCGAGAGCGTCGTGCACGATGGTTTCGAGCGGCGTATTGAAGCGCTGCAAGCGGGTATAACCGGGAAGACGAATGGGTCATCAGGGTGGGCTTCCAAGCACGACGTTGAGCAATATTGTGAGCGACTCGAGGTTGAGTTGTCGACCATCGTATCGATGGGATTCGCTGGCTATTTCCTAATCGTTTGGGATTTCATTCGTTACGCAAAGGATGCTGGAATTCCGGTAGGGCCTGGCCGGGGTAGTGCCGCGGGAAGCCTGGTTGCCTACGCACTTGGTATAACTGACGTCGATCCGCTCGAATACGGACTATTTTTTGAGCGTTTTCTAAACCCTGAGCGCATTAGTCTTCCTGACATTGATATCGACTTCTGCATGCGCCGCCGTGGTGAGGTCATTGACTACGTTGCGAACAAGTATGGCCGGGACAGAGTGGCACATATCATCACCTTTGGAACAATGGCGGCGAAGGGGTCGATTCGTGACGTTGGCAGGGCGATGGATTTACCGTACGGCGAGGTAGACAAGGTCGCCAAGCTTATTCCTGACGATCTTGATGCGACTATTGATGCGGCGGTGTCCTCAGTCCCTGCCCTACAGGAGGCCATAAGCAAAGACCGAAAGGTAGCCGAACTCGTCAACCTGGCACGGCAACTTGAAGGGCAGGTTCGGCACGCTTCAACACATGCCGCTGGAGTTGTTATCGCGGACCAACCTTTAACCAATTACGTTCCGCTGTACAAGCCACCAGCAGGACATGGTGGCAACCAGGAACACGCTGTCGCGACACAGTTCCCTATGAACGACGTCGAGGCGATTGGCCTCCTTAAGATGGATTTCTTGGGCCTGAGAACCTTAACCGTCGTACACGACTCGTTGGATTTCATCTCCCAAGATCTCGGAAAAAAACTCACCATCGAGGATATTCCAATTGACGACCCGGAAACGTTTAAGCTGTTTGCCTCAGGCTCCACCTCGGGCATCTTCCAGTTCGAATCAACGGGAATGCGCGAGGCGCTGCGCAAGTTGGAGCCTAGCCGCATAGAAGACCTGATCGCCATGAATGCGTTGTACCGACCGGGTCCGATTGGCTCGGGAATGATCGATGAATACATCCGCCGTAAGCATGACCCAACTAAGGTCAAATACCTGTTGCCACAACTAGAAGAGGTCCAAAAGGAGACCTACGGTGTCATCGTTTATCAGGAGCAGGTCATGCAGATCGCCTCCGACCTTGCCGGTTTTTCTCTCGGTGAAGCCGATGTTCTGCGTAAGGCAATGGGTAAAAAGAAGCCCGAAGTTATGGCCTCTATGAAGGAAAAATTCATCGACGGATGCAAGACACGTGACGTTCCCCCAAACTTAGCAAAGGAAATCTGGGACCAGGTAGTCGAATTCGCTGGTTACGGTTTTAACAAAGCACACTCAGCGGCCTATGCACTGCTTGCCTATCAGACCGCGTTCTTGAAAGCGAACTATCCCGTCCACTTTATGGCGGCGCTCTTGAGTTCGGATCACGACAACACTGACAAGGTGGTGCGCTACATTTCAGAATGTCGAGAAATTGGAATCCCTGTGTTACCCCCGGATGTCAACGAAAGCAACGTCAGCTTCACTGCAGCAGGTGAGACAATTCGCTTTGGGCTAGCTGCCATCAAAGGGGTGGGTGAGGGAGCGGTCCTCGCTATTCTTGATGCGCGAGATCGACTCAGTGGTTTCACCAGCCTTTTTCAGTTTTGCGAAGAAGTCGATCTCGGCAAAGGGATCAACCGGCGAACGGTAGAGAGCCTGATCAAGTCTGGAGCTTTCGATTTGATGACCATCCAAGAGGACAACGATCCCGACCCGGGCAATATTCGTGCCTTCCTGATGTCGTCGCTCGACATTGCGCTTGAGAGTGGGCAGCGGCGACAACGAGATCGCCAGATGGGCCAAACTAACCTGTTTGTTGACCTCGAGACTGAGGCTGATGGAGCCGATCGTCGATCATCGAGCTTACCGGTATCGAGCGCCGTTCCTTGGACAGAACGTGAGATCCTGGCCGCCGAAAAAGAATCACTCGGTTTTTATATCACCGGGCACCCTCTCGAACGCCATCGCGACCAACTCCGGCAGTTTGCTAACGCGACCACAGCGAAACTATCGCAAATGAACAGCTCTCGAGAGATTTCCCTTGGAGCAATCATCACTAGCATCCGTGATCTTAAGACGCGCAAGGGTGAACGGATGGCTGTTGTGCAGGTTGAAGACCTGGATGGATATGCCGAGGTTGTTGTTTTTCCTGATGCTTATCGGGCTTGCTACAGCTTACTGAACGAAGACGAAGTTGTTCTTATCAGTGGTCGGCCGGAGACTGACGGAGACACAGCGCGTATGATCGCAGGAGATATCCAACCGTTGAGGGCTTTTTTTGAGCAGAAGTCCCACGAAAAGGCGAGCGAAGTACAAATTTCTGTGACGCTTAAAGGCCTCTCCGAAGGGGTTCCTGACCAGCTCCGAAATCTTCTCGAGCGCCATCGTGGCGAAGTCCCCGTTTCGATCTGCTTGCAACGGTCTAGTCCGCGGGGATTTCGAGCGCATGTCACCCCCAATCGCTTCTTATGGGTGACACCTAGTCCGGAGCTAGTTGCAGAGCTGGAAGAACTCCTTGGTAGCGACTCGGTGCATTTTCGTAGATGAACTCCTCTACTGACGAGGTTGCACATTACCAGTCTTCGTATCCGCAAGAACTGAACATCGCTCAGCGCCTGGCTGATGGCGCTTTGGCAAACGGTTGGGGCAAGCGGACCGCTTTTCACTACAGAGGGTCTCGAGTTTCCTTTGCAGAGGTTCGCGAAGATACGGCCCGCTTTGCCAGCGTCCTTTTTGAACTTGAGGTCGCTGCCGAGCAGCGTATTTTGATCGCCTTACCCGACACTCCAGCCTTTCTTACATGTTTTCTAGGGACAATCTGGCACGGTTCGGTGGCCGTGCCCATTAATCCGTACCTTCCACTGGATCGTTACGAGTTTTTTCTTCGGGACAGTCGAGCCGTTGCAGCAATCGTTCCCCCATGGCTAGTCGGCACTGTCATTGATCTATCAGAGAGGTTACCGGCACTCCAGCACATCGTGGTATTTTCCGATCCTGGGACGCCGGAGGGTGGCAGTGATGATGGGGGTTGGAGAACCCCTAACTTGATTGGGTCAGCATCC